>NZ_MLCO01000069.1 GCF_001982615.1 Teichococcus deserti
GTCGTGCAGGATCGCATGCGGGATGTCGCCGACCGGCAGCGCGGTCCCGGGCGCCAGCGCCAGGGCCGGGCCGAGCGCCGCCAGCCGCCCCGCCACCCAGCCAGCATGGCGGCGCAGCAAGGCAAGGCCGGCGCGGCGGGTGCCCTCGGGCGGCAGGGTGATGACCACGGCGCCGCTGGCCGCGTCGATCCGCAGCGCCACCAGGCTGGCGCGGGCCGAGCGCCGCCAGCGCAGCGGGCAGGCCAGCGCCGCGGCGCCGGGATGGGCGCGCAGCTGGACGGTCTCGGGCGGCGGCGCGGGGGCCAGGTCGGTCATCGCCGGCTCCCCGCTGCTGCGGAGGCCTCGCCCCATCGGGGGCGAGGCGCCCGGGACATCAACCCGGGAAAGCCTTCAGCTCGATCTCGACGAAGCTGAAGGGGCTGGTGCCGGCATTGACCACGTTGTGCTCGGCCCCCGGCGGACGCTCGTAGGAGACGCCGGCGGTGATGCTGGCGGTCGCCGTCTTGCCCTCGGGCAGCTCCAGCAGCATCTCGCCATCGGTCACCGGCACCACGACATAGGCCCAGCCATGGCGGTGCCAGCCGGTCTCGGCGCCTGGCGGAAAATCCCAGCGGGTGACGCGCATCGCGGCATTGTCGATCTGGAGGGTGGCGACCGCGGGCGGGCGGCAGCGCAGCGGCTCGGAACTGTCCTTGCCGCCCTGGAAAACATCCTGCATCAGACTCTACTTCCCCTCAGCCTTTCGGCCCTTCGCTCGGCCACTCTCCGGGCCAGTCGACCACGTGATCCTCCAGATCGCCGGCCGCGCGCTCGGAGACGGCGCGGCCGCGGACGGAGGCGCCGGAACTGTGCACGGTCGAGGGGTCGCCGGAAACCAGGGGATGCCAGTCGGGCAGGTCTTTTCCTTCCGCCACCAGCCGGTAGGCGCAGGAGGGCGGCAGCCAGTCGATCCTGGCCAGGCGTTTCGGCGTCAGCTTGACGCAGTCGGGGACGTGGTCGCGGCGGTTGGCATAGTCGCGGCACTGGCAGCTGGTGGTGTCGAGCAGCCGGCAGGCCACCTCGGTCCAGGCCAGCGCCTCGGTGTCCTCGTCGCGCAGCTTGTGCAGGCAGCAGCGGCCGCAGCCGTCGCACAGGCTTTCCCATTCCGACCGGGTCATGGCCGTGAGGGTCTTGGTCTTCCAGAATGGCAGTTCGGCGCCCATGCGGGTTTCTAGGCGAAACCTGCCGGCGACTGAAATGCCGGAAGCGCATGGGAGGCGGAATCTGCGGCCGGCCAAGCTTGACGTGCCCCGGAACGGAGGGCGAACATGGGCGCGCCATGCTGGATCTTTCCCCTCCCGAGCGCACCCTGAAGGTCTGCCGCGCCGCCGCCCGGCTGTGCGGCCGGCTGGGCTGGGCGCCGGTGCTGGAGGTGCCGCTGCCGACCGGCCGCCGCCTCGACATCCTGGCGCTGCTGCCCGACGGCGATTTCGCCGCCATCGAGGTGAAGAGCTGCGCCCGCGACTTCCAGACCGACGCCAAATGGACCGAGTATCGCGACTGGTGCGACCGGCTCTACTTCGCGGTCGACCTGGATTTTCCCCAGTCGCTGCTGCCGGAGGATGTCGGGCTGATCGTCGCCGATGACGGCGAGGCGGCGATCCTCCGCCCCCCCGCCGAGCACCGCCTGGCGGCGGCGCGGCGGAAGTCGCTGCTGCTGCGCTATGCGCGGCTCTCGGCCGGGCGGCTGCAGGGGCTGCTGGACCCGACGGGGGCGGCGGAACTACGCGCCTCGCTGCGGGTCGAGTAGCGCCTCAAGGGATTTCCGGCGGGAAGTGGTGGGTGCCGTCGGGCTGCAGCGGCAGCGGCATGGCCCAGGCGACGGCCGCCAGCGGCAGCGGCCCGTAGAGGTGCGGGAACAGGCCGGGGCGCGAGCCGCCCGCCGCCGGTTCCCAGCGCAGTGTCACGCCAAGGGCCTCGGCCTTCGCCGCCACCAGCCACAGGTCGGGCTGGCCGGCGCGGTGCTTCGCAGCACTCGCCCGCAGCTGGTCGGCCGTGGAGAAGTGCAGGAAGCCGTCCCGGGCGTCTTCGGCGCTGCCGCGGTAGAGGCCCATCGCCCGGGCCTCCTGCCAGTCGTCGTCCCGGACCATGGTGTAGATGATGGGCTGCATGGCCCGGAGGCTTAGCCGGGTTCGAGGCGGTAGAACAGCATCGCGCCGATCTCGGCCTGGGGCGGGCGGCCGACGGCCCAGGGCGGCAGCTCGTCGACGCCATGGGCATGGGTCGCGCCGCCGGTCGGGTCCTGCAGCGTGCCGCTGGCCGCGCGGGCGGCGATGCGGCGGCAGATCGCCAGGCCCGGATCGCCCGAGGGCACCGCCAGCATCACCGCGTGGCGGATGTGGTTGCGGTTCCAGCAGCTGAACTGGAAGGGCGCGCGGCAGATCGCCGACAGCCCGCGGCCCCAATGAGCGGTGCCGGCCTCGGCCAGGCGGACGCGGTTCATGATGGTGGCGGCCAGGGCCTCGATGGCGCGGACCGGGCGGGTGCCGGCCTCGGCCCAGAGGGTCAGCGCCAGCACCTCCTGCGGCGGCAGGGCATGGGCGGCGGCCGGGATCATGGCATGGCTCGACATGACGGTCCTCCCTCAGTTCCGGTCTTCGGAATGCCAGCCGCGCAGGGGGGCCTGCATCGGCTGGGCGGCCTGCAGGGCCTGGGCGGCCGTCGCCGCGCGGGCCACGGCGTCGAGCTTCTCCTCGATGCGCAGCAGCTGCCGGCTCAGGCGCTGGTCGACGTCGCGGATCAGCGACAGGGGGACGTAGGTGCGGGCGACCTCCAGCTTGAAGGCGGCCAGCTCGTCGCGGGTCCGCGCCAGGGCGCCGGCATCCTGCGGCGGGGAGGTCTCCTCGGGGCGGTCATGCAGGTGGCGGCGCAGCCCGTGCATCATCCAGAACAGCAGGGCGAGCATCGGCGTCTGCGCCACGGCAGCCAGGGTTTGCGGTTCCAGGTCGAAAGGCGGCATGCGGACCTCCTTCAGGGGGACGCGCGCAAGGCCGGCGGCAGGCGCCGGCCGCGGGTGGTTTCTCTCGAGGTTGTCGGGGGATCTCGGCGGAGCGGCGGACGCAGCTCGGGCCTTGATGCGGGCATCCTGCCGCGACGCTCGTTGCCGATCAAGAACAAAATAAGAACGTCAGAGACCCCGCCAACCCGGGCCGCGCGGCGCGGGCGGGGCGCCGGGCAGGCGGACGGGCTCGGCCAGCAGGCAGCCGGCGACGGCATCCAGCGCGTCGTCACGCAGCCCCGCGGCATCGGGGCGCCATTCGGCCAGCTCGGTGGCGAAGGGGCCGTCCAGCACGGTCGCATGGGCGAAGAGCTTTCGCGCCGCCATCAGCGGGTCGAAGCCGGCCAGGATCCTGTCCTGCTTCGGGCGATGGCTGTGGTGCTCGACGACGGCGCAAGGAGCGCCGGCCCGCGCCATCTCCCGCCGCAGCAGGGCGGGCAGGAAGCGGCCGATGCCGTTGGTCTCGACCCGCACCACCGGCAACAGGAAGGACCGCGCCAGGGCCGCGACCGCCCGGCATTGCTGGGTGGCGGGGTCGTCCGCCGCCTCGGGGTCGTGGGTCAGGTAGAGCAGGCGGTGCAGGTAGTGGTGCCCTTCCGCATCGGCGAAGCAGGCGGCCAGCACGCTGCCGTCGCCACGGCCGGGGCGGCCATAGGCCGGGTCCCAGAAGCCGCCGCCGGAGACCATCCGCCGCCCGAGCAGCTGCAGCACCGGCCGGCCGAGCGCCTCGCGATAGTCGAGCTCCTCGCGGTAGCGGATCAGCAGGGCGGGATCGAGCCGCGCCGCGCCGCCGGCCATCGGCCGCAGCAGCATCTGCCGGCCGAAATGCAGGGGCCCGACGCGGTCGCGCAGCTGCGCCACGGAATCGAGGGAAAAACGCTGCGGCCAGGCGCTGCGCCCCGCGGCATTGAGCAGCGGCACGACCAGCCGCCGGTACCCTGCCAGGAAGGGCTTTTTCCCGTCATCCGCAGAAGGCGCGCGGTAGAGGCTGTCGGCGCAATGCGGCGTGCCGACATAGAGGATCGTGCCGCCGGGCGTCAAAACAAATTCGGTCTCGGCCAGGCGCTCGCGCAGCGCCTCGCGCTTGCCCGGAGTGTCGCAATTCCCGGCGACCTCGACGTCGTCGCAGATGATGACGTCGGCCCGCGCGCCGGTGATGTTGCCGAAGAGCCCTGCCGCCAGCATCGACGGATCGCGCAGCGCGCCGCGGCGGGCGACGGTGAAGCGGTCCACCGCCCAGGCCTCGGGCGCCGGCGGCACCAGCCCGGCGCAGAGCGGATGGCGCTCGACGATGCGGCGCACCGTCGCCACCATCTTGGTCGCCAGCGGCAGGTCGGCCGCCAGCACCAGGATCCGCGTCTCCGGCCAGCGCGCCAGCAGCCAGGCGCAGTAGAGCCCGACCAGCGTCGACTTGCCGCAGCCGCGGAAGGCCATCAGCAGCAGCCGGGTGTCGCCCCCCGCCCGCCGCGCCTCGAGCCAGCGCAGGATCCGCCGATGCACCGCCGGCGTCCCCTGCCCTGCCTCGCTGTTCCAGATCCAGACGAATTCGCTGAGCTCAACCGGATGCTCCGTCATCGGAAGCTTGGTCCTCCTCATCGCCGTCGTCGGGCGGCGCGGCGAGGGCGCCGCGTGCCTGGCGCAGCAGGGCCTCGGCCCGGGCCACGCCATCCTCCTCGCCGGCCGCGGCGGGGCCGGCGAGCTTCAGCAGATGCTCCAGATGCGCCAGCGCCGATTTGGCGGCGGCATGGTGGGCGGCGAAGGCGCGGGCATCGTCATGCGCGCCGGGGGCCGGGCCGCGGGCGACGAAGGCGCCGTAGTCGTCGACCACCCGCTGCACGACCGTCTCCAGGCTTTCCAGCCCGGGTGGCGGTTTCTTCGGACGCTTCATGCCTTCACCGCCCGCACCCGGATGGTGCCGGCCGCCAGGTCGATGGCGTCGGTGTGGCGGTTCCAGGCGGTCACCGTGATCAGCCCGTCGGCGCCGACATTGGCGTGGAAGACGATGCCCGTCGTCGGCCGGCTGAAGGCGGCCTGGACGAAGTCGCCGGTGTGCACGCCGGGCACCGAGACGCCGATCTGCGCCGAGCCGCCGGCAGCGATGCTCGGCGGGTCCCAGGCGAGCTCGGCCACCAGCTCGCGCTTGCCATGCGGCAGGTTGGGCTGGCCGTAGAGCAGCGGCGGCGCGAAACCCGGGTCGCAATAGAGGCGCATCGCGCGCACCTCGTAGTCGCGCGCCAGCCGGGCGACGCCGATGATGGCATAGGCCACGCCGTCGCCGACCCGCAGCGTCTGCAGCCGGGTCAGACTGGCATCGGCATTGTCGGCATTGCCCTGCCACCAGCGCGGCGTCTCGGCCCAGGCCATCGACATGCCCGAGGCGCGGACCTGCGCACCATGCAGCGGCTCGGTGATCAGGGTCATCGCGGCATCGAAGCACTGCACGATCAGCCGCGGCTCGTCGGCATCGACGGCGAGGGCGAATTCCTTGCAGCTGCGCGTGTCGACGACGAAGCCCAAGGCCCGGCCGCCGGTCAACAAAACCCCCGAATCTGTCAGGGTGTAATTGTCCAGCGCCTTGAAGGAAAACTGGGGCAGAGTGGTCGGGCTGCCGGAGACATTGGTGGACAGCGCGGCCAGCTTCTCGAAGCCGGTCTCCGTCGCGCTCCAGCGGATGGCGGCGGCGCGCAGGTTCGGGATGTCGCCCACCAGCCGCAGCGCCTCGCGATGGCCGACCGCCTGGTGCAGCGCCCGCACCACCGAGCCGACACGGGTGGCGGTCGCGGCATAGTCGATCGAGACATTGTAGCCCTGGCTGGCCCAGGCGACCTCGTAGACATGGTCCTGGGCGCCGGCGGTGTGGCGGGCGACGAAGGGATCGCAGCCTTCCATGCGCATGCCGTAGACCATCACCGCGCGGCTGTTCACCTGCATCAGGAAGGGAATGCCGGTGCAGGGCTTGTCGCGCGACTGCAGCTCGAAGGCGGGGCCATGGAAGACGTGGCGGTTGTGCGCGACATAGGCGCCGGGCTCGGCCGAGAAGCGCACGCCGTAGCGGTCGCGATCGACATTGACCGACTGCCCATGCGCGAAGTGGCCGCCGTAGTAGCGGACGGACGTGTTCCAGGCGCCCGCCGTCTGGGTGCGCACATCGAGGCCGATGCCGTTGTTGACGATGCGGCCCAGATGGATGTTGCTGTCCTCGACGCCGCGCTCGACGCCCAGGCTGCGGATGCCGATGGTGAAGCCCTCGACCTGGCGAACCTCAACCACGCAGGAATCCAGGTTGCGCAGCAGCACGCCGATGTCGCGCTCGTCCAGCCAGTCGGTGATGGTGGCGCGCAGCACGCGGATGCCGTGGAAATACTTGGCCTGGTTGCGCACCGCGGCGCCGTCGCCGATGGTCAGCGCCGTCTCGCCGCCGGGGCCCGCGTAGAGAATGCTGCCCCGCATCACCAGCCCCGCCGAGGCGCCGGGGAAGACCAGCGGGATCGTCGTCCGGTGCGTGCCCTCGCCGATCTCCAAAAACTTGCCGGAGGCGCCGGCGGCGGCCATGGCGGCCTGCAGCGCCGGCCCGTCATCGGTGACGCCGTCGCCCATGGCGCCGAAGTCGCGCGCCGTCAGCCGCTCGGCCAGCTTGTCGGCGATGCTGCGCGGAATGGCGCCGCCGAAGGGCGCCTGCATCACCGGGTCGCGCGGCAGGGCGGTGGCATTGCCCAGCGAATCGAAGCCCAGCACGCGGTTGGCGCGGCCCGCCTTGTCCGGCAGCACCAGCGACGCGGGCAGGTCGTTGGGCGAGGCCCGCAGCGTGCCGGTCAGCTCCTCCCGGAGTTCCTGGGTGAAGGCGACCTGGCGGTCCAGCTCCTCGTTCAGCGTCGCCGCGCGCAGCAGCCCGTTCGGCTGGAAGTCGGTGATGCGCTGCACCGGCAGCACGCGGCGCAGCAGCAGCCGGCTGCCGGCGGCAGGGGCCACCGCCAGCGTCACGCTGCCGCCGTTGGAGCTGCCGGCGCCGCTGACCGCATAGGCCGAGGCCGGCTGCGCCACGCCGTCGATGCGCAGCTCCAGGTCGCTCGCCTCGAAGATCGGGAAGGGATAGACGAAGACGGTCTGCGCGCCATCCGCCGCGTAGTGGACACGCGGCGCGATGTCGCCGATGCGGATATGCTCGGCCATGCGGATCTCTCTTGCGGAAGGGTGGCGGGGACGGCGTCAGCCGGGCGGCGCTTACTCGAGCAGCGAGCGCAGCGCGCCGCCGAAGCTGTTGCCGGCGCGCAGCCAGGTGGTCAGCGACCCGTCGGCGTTCAGCAGCGAGCTGCGCCCGGCCGCCATCCGCGCATCAAAGCGGTCGGCGCTGTCGGCAGCGGCCTCGGCGGCATCCTGCTGCAGGCCTGCGGTGATCGCCGCCGCCGAGCCCTGGTCCGGGCTGACGCCGGCCGCCGCCAGCCGGGCGCGGGTGGAGGCCATGGTGCGTTCCAGCGCCGCCTCGCGTTCCCGGGTGTCGGTGGCCTGCTGGGCGGCCAGCTGCTGCTGCCGGGCGGCCAGCGTCGCCGCCTCCTGCTGCGACTGCGCCTTGGCCTGGGCCGCCTGCGCCTGGCCCTGGCGCACCGTGCCATAGAGCGAGGCGCCGGTGCCGATCAGCGTGGCGATGGGGGCGAGCTGGGCCATCAGTCGGTCATCCTCGTCTCGGTGGTGACGGAAAGCAGCGTCAGCGGCAGCGGCGTGTCGCCCTCGATGCGCCAGAGCGGCTGCAGGGTGTCGCGCCGCCAGCCGAAGCCGCGCAGGGTGACGTCGCCGGTGAAGCGCGGGGCCACCGCATCGAGCAGCGCGGTGTCGAGGCGGCGGAACGGCACCGGCTGCAGCCCGCGGCCGAGATCGACGGACAGCGCCGCCGTCTCCAGCAGGCGGAAGCCGGCCGCGACCAGCCGCAGCGGCCCGCTGCGCGCCCCGGCCGCGCCGCCCAGCTGCGGCGGCAGCGGCTCGATCACATGGGCGAAGCCGAGGCCGACCTGCAGCGCGAAGGCCTCCGGATCGATGCTGACGCTATCGGCGCCGACGCTGGCCGTGCCGCGCGGCGCGCCATCGGCCACCACCTGCACCACGCGCCCGGCGAGGTGGCCGAGCCCGGTCCAGGTCGTCTGCGCCACCGCACTTCCGCCGGTCAGCCCGGCATCGACGGCCAGCAGCGGGTCGAAACGTTCCAGCCGCACGCTGCCGTCGCGGTCGACGGCGCACCAGACGGTGCCGTCGATCTCGGCCAGCGACAGGAAGCGGCCGGCGGTGTCCTGCCGCGTCCAGGCGGTCACCTGCTCGGCGCGGTAGAGGGTCAGCGTCGCGAGCCACCCGCCGTTCATCGCCACATGCAGCAGCCGCCGCGTCTGGTCATAGGCCATGGCGACCGGCGCCTGCACCAGGTGCCGCGCCACCAGCGCCAGGTCGTTCGCCTGATAGGCCTGGGCGACATCCGTGTAGGCATATTCATGCACCGCCTGCCCCGACCGCGCGACGAAGATGGTGCTGCCGTCGACATCGACGGGCGCGATGCTGCGCGCCACCGGCGAGCCGATCCGCGTCTGCCGGTGCAGCTGGATCGAGGAGGGCGTCATCGGGTCGCCGGTGACCATCCATTCGGCGCCCGAGGTGAAGACCTGCAGGTGCCGCCCCGAGAAGACGGCGCGGATGGCGTTGACCTGGTCCGACAGCAGCCCGAACTCGATCGCCTGGTCATCCAGGCCGCTGCCCAGGTCGAAGTTGAACAGGTCGCCGGAGCGCGACAGCCACAGCCGGTTCGGCAGGTCGCGCGCGCCGCCGAGGACCAGCCGGTCCTGGTGGAAGCAGGCGCTGGCCGGCCAGCCGCGGGCGCCGCTGAAGGCAGCCTCGTCCCAGTCGGTGGTCGGCGCCGTCGACGGCAGGGTCTCTGCCAATTGCGCCGTCGCCGTGGTGGTGGAGGTCACCGACGACACCACCAGTCGCTTGCCATGCAGCCGCATCGCCGCGCCGACATGCCCCGGCTGGAAGAAATCCCCCGTGCAGGTCAGGGAAATGTCGCCGTCGGTGCCGCTCGGGATCATCGCGATCCCCGGCGGCAGGAAGCGGAAATAGGGAAGAAAAACCCAGTCCCAGCCGGCGATGCTCCAGCTGGTGTGGCTGGTGCGGGTGACCTTCTGCGGCGGCATCTCGGGATGCAGCAGCAGCAGCGTGTCAGCGCTCTGCGTCCAGGCCATCTGGTCGAGCATCGCCGCGGTCCAGGGCGCCGGGAGGCTCGCCACCTCGGCATCGCCCATGAAGACCTGCAGCCGCTGATGCGTCAGCGCCAGCAGGTAGGTCTGCTCGGTGTTGAACTCGAAGGCCACCAGCCGCGCGGCGCCGGGCAGCACCGCCACATGCCGCAGCCCGGGCCGGCGCGTGACCCCGCCGGTCGGCTCGATGAAGACATTGCGCAACCGCCGCGCCCCGTTCTCGAAGGCGCGCAGGTCGCCGCGGCCCAGCAGCTGGTCGCTGAGCTCGCCCGCGGTGAAGCTGGTCTTGATGCTGCGGCCGGCGGCCATCGCTCACCCCCTTGCCGTGATCAGCGGGAAATCCTGCAGCGCCCGCGTGGTCTTCTGCTGGCTGTCGACCAGCCGGGCATGGCGGAACTCCGCCTCCGCCAGGCGGTGCAGCATCTCGGCGCGGCTGCTGCTCTCGGTCAGCGGGATGCAGAACTCCGCCGCCAGCCGCGTCGCCAGGGCAGAGGCGAAGAAGGCGGGAAACACGCTCTCGTCGGGGCGAAACAGATAGGTCAGCGTGACGCGCGGCGAATCGGCATGCAGCCGGTTCTCCTGCAGGCGGTACAGCAGGCCCCTGCCCGCGCCCTCGCCGCCCGCCGACAGCACCCGCAGGAAATCCGCGGGCAGCTGGAACGCGTAAGAAAAGTCCGCGACGGGCACCGCCAGCAGGCGCGGCAGGTCCATCTGGCCCGAGGCGAAGCTCCAGGGGTGCGAGGACAGCATCGCATCCCGCACCGACGGATACAGATTGGCCGCCACCTCCGCCTCGGCGCTGCCCTCCTCGAAGGACGCCACAGGCTGCGCGCCGATCTTCAACAACGCCCGCGAGCACAGGACCAAAGCGGATAACGGCATCGGCCTTCTCCTCAACAGACAAAAAAACACGAGAGGGCTCCGCCCTCTCGCGCTCTCCCGCCAGGAAACTGAGTTTCCTGGACCTTCCATTATTCGAAGCAGCGCATGCGGACGACGCCGGCCGGGTCGATCAGGACGGCGCCCTGGCTCATCATGTTGTTGACGAAGTACGCGGCGCGATCGCCGTGCCAGGTGAGATCGGTGGTGATCTCCTGGGCGACGGCATGGCCGATGGCGGTCTTGTGGTAGAAATAGCAGAAGCGCAGGTCGCCGCTCTTGGTCAGGCCCGAATGCGGCATCCAGGTCGCGCCCAGCCAATGCTTCACCTGCGTGCCCTTCCAGGGCAGCTCGCTGTCGCCGACATACTGCGTGTTGGCGAACTCCTCGATCTGCATCAGCTCCGACCACTGCTTCCAGCCGACGACCGCGAAGCGCCCGCCATCGTCGGGCACGTCGGCGGCGCCCAGCATCTCGAAGGCCAGCAGCACCTTCGCCTTGGTCAGCCCGTCGGTGTCGGTGGTGCCGGCGGCGGTGTCGGTCGCCTCCTCGGTGCCGGCATCGAGCGCCGCGATCACCAGCTCGTCGGTCTTGCGGCCCAGCGCATAGGCCCCGGCGGCGGCGACCACCTGGCGCTCGTCGACATTGGTCTTCAGCTCGTCCAGCCGGTCGATCCACTCGCCGGCATAGTAGTCCTGCAGGAAGCATTCGACGGTGGAATGCGCCAGGTTCATCACCGGCACGGCGCCGTTGCGCGCCTTGGCGGCGGCGATGCCATGGCCGACGATCGGGAAGACGGTCGAGGCGCCGCGCACCCCCGTCTTGCTGCGCACGGTCGGGCGCAGCTTGCTGCCCTGCCGCTGATAGGCCTCGTGCACCTCGGACTCGAACTGCTTGATGAAGACCTGGTCAATGGAACCGGACATGCGGTGTTCCTTCGCGAAGCATCAGGTTTCAGGGGTCGTCATCCCGGGCGTGCGGTTCTCCGCCATGACAGGCGGCCGCGCAGCGCCAGGCAGGCCGCGGCGCCCACGAAGGGGTTGCGCCGCGGAAATCTCGGCGGCCGGGCCTTCAGCCCTGGCCGAACAACTTGCGGAAACCGTCGGTGACGCGCTTGACGTATTCCGGCTCGCGCGAGCGCCAGTAGCGCGGGTCGCGCATCATGCGGCGCAGCGCCTGCTCGTCGATCGCCTCCGGCGGCGCGGCATCGCGCGCCAGGCTGGGCTCGCCCTTCTGCATCATCCGGTGCAGCGCCAGCACGCCCTCGGCCGTGGTCGACAGCGCCTCGAAGACGCTGTTCGGCAGGTTCGCCTTGCCCCAGCTGGCGATCTGGCCGGCGATGCGCTGGAAGCCCTCGGCGCCGCCGAATTCCTGCTCCAGCTTGGCGCGCTGCTTCTGCGCCTCGTAATCGGCCGCGGCCTCGGCGATCAGCGGCAGCAGCCGCTCGGCCGCCAGGTCATAGACCAGCTGCACCTGGGCGCAGGTGAAGCCGGCCTCGTGCAGCCGCTTGTTGATCTCGGGGTCCGAGCCGCAGAGCGGGTGCTTCTCGTCGACCTCGTATTCCTCCGGCGCGGCGGGGACGCCGAGCGCCCGGCGGAAGCGGTTGCGCTCCTCCTCCGGCGCGTCCTCGCCGGGCGGCACCAGCCGCTGCGACAGGCGCTTCTCCAGCTCGCGATAGGATTTCAGCAGCGCCTCGATGCGCAGCGACTTGCTCTCGCTGTCCCAGAACTTCTCCGGGATCGCCTCGGGACGGGCCTCGTCGCTCTCGGGCGCGGGGTCCAGCAGGTTCTCGGCCATGCGGCGTCTCACTCCTCGGCGGGGGTCAGGATGCCGGCCGGCGCGGCGAGCGCGCGGGCCAGGTGGCGGGTGGCGGCGGCAAGGTCCAGCTGCGCCGTCGCCTGCGGGCCCAGCGCCGCCACCGCCTGCAGGAACAGCAGCGTGTTGGAGGCGTCGGCACGGCCCTGGACCCGCGCCAGCGGCGAGTCGTAGGTCAGCCGCACCTCGCGCCCGTCCAGCAGCAGCGGCGGCACCTCGCCGCGGCGGCGCAGGATCGCCAGGCAGCGGGCGACCAGCGGCGTCAGCAGCTCGGCCTGCAGCCGGCCATAGGTGGCGCCCAGCAGGCGGGCGGTCTCGGCACCGCGCTCCAGCACCTCGGTCGCGGTCATGCTGGGCTGGCGCGGGGCGGACAGCCGGTCGGCCAGCAGCGCGGTGCGGATCCGCGTGCGCAGGTCGGTCAGCACCAGCTGCGAGATGTCGAAGTTCCCCGGCGCCGCCAGCGGCGTCAGCCCGGCCGAGCCCGGCGCCTTCGGGATGATGGCGCCCGGCACCAGCTGGACGGTGGCCGGGTTCAGCACGCCGTCATCCTCGGCCTGCCAGATGCCGGTCGCCGCGATCGACGCGTTCTTCAGCACCAGCTCCACCACCTTGTTTCTTTTAGTTCGCAGCCCTGTGTCTGTTGCCTTTTCAGTGCGTTAAGGATACTTCAGCACAAAGCACAAGCCTGTGTATTTGCTGCTCTGCCGGGTAGAAGCTAGGGAGCTTATTCCGGATTCAGAACGGATTAGAGTGATGAAACGTATTGCCTTCTCCTACATGCGGTTCTCCTCGCCAGAGCAGGCACGCGGCGACAGTCTTCGGCGTCAGATGCAGAAGGCTGAGGAGTACGCTGCGCAGCAGGGCTGGGACTTAAATCGCGATCTGCGGGATGAAGGTGTCTCCGCATACAGCGGCGCTAACCTGAAAGGCGCGTTCGGCGGCTTTCTCAGAGAAATTGAGAGCGGCAACGTTCCGCGCGGAAGCATCCTGATTGTCGAGTCGCTCGACCGTCTGTCCCGTGCTCATCCACTTGACGCGCAGGCTCAGTTCCACGTTCTGCTAAAAGCTGGCATCGAGATCGTCACCCTTACCGACAGGCGGCACTACACCTGGGAGAGCGTAGCAAAAGAACCAACTCTACTTCTTGGTTCCATCATGGTCATGATGCGCGCCCATGAGGAGAGCGCAGTTAAGAGCCAGCGCATCAGGGAGAGTTGGGCCAACAAACGCGCTCGCATGACTGAGCATAGGGATAGCCCCCTCACCGCCGTATCTCCCAAGTGGTTAAAATGGAATGCTGAGGCAAAGAAGTGGGACCTAGTTCCAGACCGAGTCGCTGTGCTGCGTCGCATCTACAACATGACCGCCGAGGAGGGTCTCGGCATGGCGACGATAGCCAAGATCCTTAACCGCGAGGGGGTCCCCACCTTCACCGGTCGCACGCTCATCGAAGGTGTCACCCCTGGCTGGCAGCCAGCCACAGTGGGTCAGCTGTTGCAGCGACGGAGTGTCCTAGGTGAATTCCAGCCGCGCATCTCCGTCGCCCCCGGCAAGTTCAAACCCGACACGTCCGTGCCTGTCATCCGGGACTACTTCCCCCAGGTGATAAGCTTCGACCTGTTCAACCGGGTCCAGGCCGTTCGCCTGCAGAACGACAAGACCGGCAGCGGCCGCAAGGACACGCGGCACGGAAACATCTTCCGAGGCAAGGTCTTCTGCGCCGAATGCGGCTCTGTCGCGCGCTCCCGGTACGGCAAACCCCTGAAGAGCGGCGACCAGTACAACTACTATGTGTGTGCCGGGGCTCAGCGCAGTGCCGGGGAATGCACTAACAAGACGCACATCGATATCGACGTTATCGAGCAGGCGGTGTTCCAGGGCCTGAGGGCACGTCTCCAACTGGTGAAGAGCAAGCGCACCAATGGGGCCGAGGTCGAGAAGATCGCCGAGCAGCTGGCAGCCCTGGGGGAAGAGCACGGTCGCAAGCTTCGCCGCTTCGACACGCTCAGCGAGATGCTGGACGAGGAAGAAAGCGAGTCCATCCGCAAAGCTTACCGCGAACTTAGCCGCGAGCTTGATGGCTGGGACGCTCGGCGTGCCGAGCTGGAGAAGCGCCTCTCTGTAGCGCAAGGCTCCGGAACCATTGGCGAGATGATCGCAGAGGCGGATGCCATCATTGCGGAGGCTAGGAGCACCGACCGAGAGGTACGGCTACAGGCGCGCAACCGCCTCATGGTCTTCATGGCTTCGATCATCGGCCGGATCGACATTTACCCGGATAGAACGGCTCACGTTGTCCTGGCCGACAACAGCTTCCAATTTAACGTGGTCAAGGGCCAACCCACCGAATTGGCTTGGAAGCTCGACGGAGCAGAGGAATGGACCGTGCTCCGGGCGGACTACACCCATGCGACGCTGACTGAGGCGGATGGTGAGGCCGGCCTCCGCCGCCCGAGGGCGCACACCGGCTCCTACAAGAGGGCCGCGAACAGCTGGCCCTACCGACGGTCTGACGCGGCCGACTGACACTCCATCAAACTAAGCTGCTGACAGTATACCAATTTCGCCCGCCTTAGACAGAAAGCGAAAAACCCGGCCAGCCTGTAGGGCCCGCCGGGTCGTGTGTCAGGGAGATGTCTCCACTCGCCTTATATAGGTGTCATGGTCAGCCCCAGGTCAGCTTGAAGAGGGTCGCCAAGTCGGCGTCCGCGAAGACAAAGTGCGTCTCCTCTTCCGACTCTGGATTCGGATCTCTGAAGCTGTGGAACGTCGAGGGGTCGCCTTGGCTGGAACACCAGGCCATCCGCTCCAGGGCTTCATCCGAGTCGTCTGGAAAACCCGCCACCGTGACGAGGTGGTGCTTTCCCTGAGTCTGCTGGATTTGAGCCCGGATGTTCTTAAACATCCACTCCCGAATTTCTGCGCAGTGATGCCCGTCCCACCGGATGCCGTTTAGCTCCAAGTCATAAGCCCAGCTCCGTAGCTCCTCCACGTGGAAGCGGATCATCGTTGCAGACAGCTCGTGCCGTTCAGCCGGATCATAGGCCGGCACGCCCAGCATGGGACGAGGCGCTGTCACTTCGCCAACTCCACCTTGCCGTTGCCGACCCTGAAGTTCAGCTTACGCCCCTCGATGTAGCTGGCTGGATACCCAGCTTCCTGCACCGCTGCGATCACCAGCAGCTTCACCACCGCCTCCAGCTTGTGCTGCCACTTCATGCGCTGGTTGAGCAGCGACTCGGCCTTGTAGAAGGCCATCGTACGCTTCTGCGCCTTGCTGTAGCCGGCGTACGCCTCAGCGATGGCTTTGTGGCGAGCCTCGTAGTCACCTGCCCTGATCTGGCGCACCAGAGCCGGCGTCAGACGCTTCATCAGGTCAGCGCGCTCGGCCGGACTGTTTTTCCAATGCCGTGAAAAAGCGAACTCATACTCGGGTAGCGTTAGCTCAACCATTAAGGAGAGACCGGTCGCGGTGGTGAACGTTGCGTTTACGATATTTTTAATCATGGAAATTGCTTCGAAGGAACGGCCACCGTCCACCGGTGGCGCGAGACAGGGGGTTTGGTCTGTCGATCTGAAGAGGGGCTTTCACCCCCGCTTCGCTTACTCACCGGTGAAGGTCAGCTTGAAGAGGACGGCGTCCGCATGATCGCGGAAGTGGTAGACGTCCCACCACGCGTCTGCCTGCCGAACATCCGTTGCGCCTGGGCCGCTGCACCCCAGACCAAAACGAACGCGGCGCCAACGGCCTTCTGACTGGCTGCATTTGAACTGGCGCTTGCACCAGCGGGTACGGTCGTAATGCCCGCCCCCTTGCTCAGGCCAAGGTAGGGCGACGATGTGGGGGAGGCTGACCATCTGGGCTTGTGCCCGGTGGACCAAGCCTAACTGTCGCCGATGAAAGTCGTGCCAAATTGGGTGGTCGATGAGGCTGAATTGCTTCGCAATCGAATCGATATCAAGCATGGGT
Source organism: Teichococcus deserti (assembly GCF_001982615.1). GTDB lineage: Bacteria > Pseudomonadota > Alphaproteobacteria > Acetobacterales > Acetobacteraceae > Pseudoroseomonas > Pseudoroseomonas deserti. Next base: position 15,935 of record NZ_MLCO01000069.1, read on the forward strand.
GAGCATTCCTGGGACCAAGCTGGTCGTGGTTCTGAGCTGACAGATTTTGCTTGCGGTTATAGAGCGCTATGGTTCGCTAATGTGCGCCGCCGCTCGGCTTCGTTCTGCTTTGCCAGTTCGTCGGCAAAAATCGGCCTCGCTGATATACGATCAGCAGCCACCTCTAGGACCGCGCCGACCGCATTCGGGAACTTACGCGCAATACCGAAGGCCTGAATAGCTGCACCGGCCAGCTCAAGTGCAGTAATACTGAGCGTGGAGTCCGGTAGACGATTGCGGAGGACCATAGAGCGAAGCTCGTCTTTAACGGCCTCTAGCTGGCGCAACTTCTTTCCGGACAGCTGAATAAGATCAGAGCCTGCGCTTAGCAGCGCGGGGAGACTCGCATCGAAGCGGGCCAACGTGCGCTGGTCGGCAATGATAACGACATGGAACGGAGACATAGGCAGGGCACCCTATATAGCGAGGTGCTGTGCATAACTGTGGCTGAGGAAACCTCGCTGGCACACGGCATCATGCACAGCTTCCCCCAAGTTGAGGAAAGTTGTCTGATGCCGGGGCCCACTCCCGACGACTTCCCCCATTTCTCCGGGTTCAGTCCTTGCCGCTCTCATTGCACGGCCTTAGCGGCTGCCTTGCAGGCACACCGCGCCCTTTACCCAAAACCGGCCGAGTCCCGTATCGCGCTAGGCAAACGAGTTAGCTCTCGCTAGCCACCTAAGCGCAGACCACATGGGGCCGCTTTGGAGCCGACCCTGACGCGTTTCCGCGTTGCAGGTCTGGTAAGTGACAGCATTTCTGCTGCCGATGTTTTCAACCCCCAACAGCTAAGCCGGAGGCAAGTGGGACGGTATGTCTGCCATAGTCCTCGGTACCCGGTCAAGCCCTATTTTGAGGGTCTGCAAGGGGCCGCTGTGCCCCTGCGCTCCGGCGGGAGTGTCGAGGGTACAGCCGCCCTGCCCTCCCCCTGTACGGGCCGGAATGAGCGGCTGACAGGCTCATCAGACGGAGCTTGATAGCAAGGCGGCCAACAAGGGAGCCGCCCCATGTCCGACCTCCAGACTGAGCTTGCTCACTTCACCGGCACAACGCGCTGGTACCGTCTCGACCGGCGGATGCTTTTCACCGATGGCGTAAAGCACCTGGCCGACAGAGCGAACTGCTACTGGCTGCTTCAGCTGATCGGGTCATTCCAACACCTGCAGGAGGTCAAGCGAGAGACTTGGCAGAGCTGGAAGCTTACCGTCACGCCGGACAAGGAGGCGCTGATCGTCATGACCAATGGCCGAACGCCAAAGACGATTGTCGAGCGTCGTGTGGAGTACACGGACTTCCCACTGCGCGAGATGACGCTTTGGGTTGAGGAGGGTGACGGCGAGCAAATGGTGATCCTGCTCCCGTCCGAGCACTGAGCAGGAGGCGATAGCAGCGGTCGCAGAAGGGACGGATGCCTCGCCTAATGTCCTCAACGGCTGCCACAACGCACCCCCTCAAATTCCTAAAGTTGCATGAGCTGGACAGACAGTGTTCAAGTGAGAAAATTTTGGTGCGAGGATCCATGTTCGGCTTTTTTTCTAGCAGACGAAATAGAATTATAGATTCGTACTTGCTAGCAATGATCCGGTCGGGTAAGCAAGAAATCGATGTTCCCGAATTATATTTCGAAGCTGCATGCCGTTATGCTCTAGATAATGGAGGCAAGCTTTATGACGACATGCGTGACTCTATTATCTTTGATAAAGTTTTTCATGGAGAAAATTACTCGATTTTTTTTCACATTGGCCGAAGAGGCAAAGGAACAAACATCACCATCAACAAGCAGCCGTCAGCTTACGACATAGTCCACGAAGATATTCTTGCGACCGTGGAACGGGGCAAACAAGCTATTGCCCAAGGCCGCGCCAAAAATCGAACGAATCAAGCAGACGCGGACCCGCGAAGCTCGTCTGCACTTGCTGAGGCCACTCGTGCTGAGGCCACTCGTGCTGAGGCCGCTCGTGTTGAGGCCGCTCGTGTTGAGGCCGCTCGTGCTGAGGCCGCTCGTGCTGAGGCCGCTCGTGCTGAGGCCGCTCGTGCTGAGGCCGCTCGTGTTGAGGCGGCTCGTGTTGAGGCGGCTCGTGTTGAGGCGGCTCGTGCTGAGGCCGCTCGTGTTGAGGCCGCTCGTGTTGAGGCGGCCCGTGTTGAGGCGGGTCGTGCTGAGGCGGCTCGTGCTGAGGCCGCTCGTGTTGAGGCCGCTCGTGTTGAGGCGGGTCGTGCTGAGGCGGCTCGTGCTGAGGCGGCTCGTGCTGAGGCGGCTCGTGCTGAGGCCGCTCGTGTTGAGGCCGCTCGCCGTGAGCAGCGTCAAATACATGCCGAGCATCCCGCATCCGCGCCTACGCAATCAGCTTCAGTTTTCCGCCACCACGTTTTGGAAAGCCTTCGCAGCCGCAAGGTAACAAAGTTCGAGTTGGCCGCAGCGCAGGAGTTCCTTAGCTTCTTTGCCGAACGTGCAACACCAGTGCCGCCCAAGATAGAGGAGCATGACGCACGTCTGATCTGCTTCGGCTTTTTCGACCTCAACGGTACGGGCATCATTCTAACGCTAGCGGTGCTAGTCGGTAATGAGGCGACCATCTACGTCGCTGGAACCTTGCCTGTGCCTCAGGGGGAACTTCCTACGAGTTTCCTCAGGGCAAATGCGCAAGAGCTCTCCGCATTTTTGGAAGATAGATTCTCCGAATTTCGAGACTCTGTTGTTGTGCACATCGTCGATCGGAAAGGCTAGTAGTCTTACAAGCGATACTTTGTGCGCATCGGGCTACTTGCCCGGGCCTATGGTCGGAGTAAGAAGGCAGCATGCTGAGATGGCGGCTGCCGAAATGTCCGCTCGAAAACTCATCCCACGCAGATTGTAGCAGTAGCATAGGCGCCAGCTTTGACTGCCGCCTATGCGATGGATCCCCTTGCCTTTAGAGGCATCCAAGCGGTCAGCCGAATGTCAGTCTAAAAAGCATCGCGACGTCGCGTTCGGGGAAGACGATTGTTAGACCTGCCAGGCCCCAGGGTGTTCCCTGGCTGAATTCGTAGCTGCGGCAATCCGTCTCCTCGAGCCAGTCGAAAATGGCGTTGTAGACCGGATCGCCGATGTGCTCAGAGCTGATGTGAATGACGATCCAATCGTCCTGTGTCGAGAAAAATGGAAATACCATCTCCCACTCAGGATCGCCCTTTTTCACCACACGGACGTTCACCGAGTTCATCGTGCGGATAGTTTGCTGAACAGATCAGCCAGCTTTGTGGCGGCCGCTGCTAGCTCGCGGAATGCGTCTGGCACAGCCTGCTCAACAGCATCAGCAGCTGGAACAGCGACGGGTTGTGCGGAGGGCATCACCTGCACCGGCCCGGTCTGAATGCTGCGAGCAGCGCTGTCGCCCAGAGGGATGGCGTGAAACGCAGACGGCACATTGATGCCGCGAAACTTCGCGTTCCTGATAATCCAAACGCGGCGGGCTTCGGTGATAGTGTTGGCTGCCTGAAGGGACTTCAGGGTGTCGAGAGGGACGTTCTTGTATGCCTCAAGCACGCGGTCATCCTTGATTACGGCAGCATGAAGTTTGTTTAGCAGTTCTTGTACTAACGGGTTTACGACGTTCTCCATGGCAATCTCCGTGACCGCAAAGCTTGATCGCTCTGTCTGTTCTCAAAGATATTTAATGGAGAACGCCGAAATCCGCGCTCAAACGGGTCTGTTTCGTTAGCTCTTGCGGATGTGCGTGGTGTAGCCGTGCTCACTTAATTCCGGCACGCTGCTGCTATGAACGCGGCTTTGCAAGATCAGGGAAGCTGCTTCAAGCCCAATGTCATTCCACACCAGCCACACGAGCGTATTTCCCAAGGCAGGCTTGCCTTCGCACTGCCGGTCGGCTTCTGCGTATAGAGGGCTGAACACGTAACGCGCGTTCCGGTCGTCAGGAGCAGCGACAGTGTCCTTGATGTAGCTCCCCGCCAGCTGCTCGTAGCACCAGTCGTTCCATCCTCGTGTTGCACAGGGAAGCATCTTGGACATCGCGATTTCAAAGCCACGAAAGCAGAGATTGTAAGCGGCCAACTGCGGAATGCTGAGGCGGCCACGTACACTGTTGTCATTCTCGTAGATCTCTAGCTTCGCGGTAAACGGTCGCATCAGGAAGCCGGGCAGCCGAACAGTATCCGGACGCTGCGGGTTGCTTATCGTTTGTCCTTTTCCCAGCAGGGCGCCGCTTTCAATCGCCTGCTGCATTGCTCGTGCATAAGTTGGGTCTTGATACAACTGATTGTCTGGATCAAAATCGGTAACGGGCACCTTGCTCACATTCTGAGCCTTCAACGTCCCCTCGATGATCTCCTTGGCAATCTGACGGGCCTCCGCATCAACAGCGGCTTGCTCCTGCTTTGCCAAAACCTTCTTCCTGACCTCATCCATTTTCTTCATTCACTTTACTCCTAGGTTGGCAATCTTCTTTGCTTCATAGCGCTCACGGTCCCGCTTTGCGCGATTGGCTTTTTTGACCTCATCCGGCAAGCGAGGACGACCAGCGCCGCGCGCTGTGAATTCCACCTCGGGCAGCTGGCTCATCTGCGAGTTGGGGAACACTGCCTGGAAATATTCAGCGTGCTGTCGAGTTGGAACGACGATCTTCGCCATGCCGCGGTATGTCCGATCCCGCAACGCGATGCGCATGGCACCCTGATAGTAGGCCAGGAAGTTTCTGGCGTAGTCGATGTCGTTAGGCGAGATACGCAACGCCTCAAAGAAGGGATAGCAGTTGTCGTCCATGTTGTACGCGCCGAACAGCGCCACGCCGGTAAGATGCTCGTACTCGGTGTTGATGCCGTGCGGCCTGTTCGGGATTCGGTTTTCGTCTGGTAGCCCCAGCCTGTAGGAAACGTCCTTGTTGTCCATCCAGCCAAATTCACTGCCGTCGAACAGCTGATCTACAGCCGCAGCGTAAGCCGCGACGCGAGTGGTTTTTCCGTCACGCGGGTCTAGCTTGACCTTCGAGCGAGTGCCGTATCTGAAGCCATCATCGTAGGCGTAATAGATCTCGACCTGATGCCCATTGGTATGGCTGCTGTTCGATACCTGGCCGCCGAGCCTTGGATGGTTGGTCATGCCAAGGCCCAGCCGATCCCACAGCATTGCGTGGAGGCTGCGTTCGTAGAAAGCGCCCATGAAGGTCACGCTCTCATAGCCGCGCAGCACATCGCCGTTGATCACGGTGTGGAAGCGCGTTTGCAGCGGCTCCTTTTCAGCTAGGAGGTCGTCCCATTCAGTTCGTAGAACCAGCACCATACGGCTGCTGTCGAGCAGCGCAGAGGCCAGCTGAACGAGCGGGGTCCATAGCTGATCCTTCATTCCCTTATCAGCGATCTGGCGGAGGTATTCCCGACTGCTCTTCTTGGCTGTCAGATGCAGAACAGCTTCGAATCTAGGTAGTTCGCTTGATCGCACATGGCTGGTTATCTGTGCATGGCTGTAGGGCATACTGATTGGGAATGTCTCATACACGTTCATCTCTTCGTCGTAGAAGACTGTTATGCCACGTCGCATGTTTCCTGGGATGCGCTTGAACGCTTCGTGCGTGATCAGCAGCGCCGTTGGAAGGCCGGCGGTGGATGAGACAAGAACCTGCGTCACTCGATCATGCACTGACTGGCTATCATCTTCCGTGCCATACAAAGCAATCGGCTTGATCTTGATACCGGCCGCTTGGAGGAACGAGGAGAGACGGCGTTCCGTCTGCTTCAGCAACTTGATGGTGGGAAAGGCGAGGATAACGTGCTTGCCCTGGCGCATGAGATCGCATGTCTCTTGGCAGGCAGCATCGGTTTTGCCAGCTGCGGCTGGTCTTGAAAAAATGTAGGTAGGCATGGAGGTACTCTTTCTTTTTGTCTTTGCTCTTGCGGGTGTCGGCCCGAGGGGTGCGCTCTCATATGTCGGTGGTGAACAGAGAGAAGAAACTGTCCGACATATTTTGAGCAAAGCGCCAGGCTCATGACTTCCTGACGAACTCTCTGTCCACGTGACTACTTATATTAAATTCACAGAAATAGAACAATAAAGAACCTGAATGTCAGGCAGACATTTGTGCTTGGGCGATGCACTGGTTTGCCAACACTCAGAGAGTGTCAGCCTACGGCTTCAAATCTCTCTTTACCCAAATGGATGAAGCAACAGTGAGTAGATGGATCATCCAGCGAATAAGGCGTAAGCAAGAAGCAATTCATGGAAGCCCATGACGAGCTGTCGCTAATCCATCAGATGGCATAGCCATCGAGCCGTATTGGGATCACTCATCCAAGTGGATTGCTTTTCGCCCTTGGCGATTAATCCATCTGTAGAGTTGAGTTCTCACCCCTTTCTTTTTTACTAATAAGATAAAACGTGAACAACTAGCAGCTAGCTCGTGAGTGCTGGCGAACCCACGGCCGAACCTTCATCGAAGGATCTTTCCTTTAGCAGATCCAAGGAAAGCGAATGACGCAGGGGCAAGGCGACAACATGCTCTGAGGAACACCAACCCTCGGAGTTCCACATGAAGGCCGTTGCCCTAGCTCTTGCCCTTGCCTGCTCCCTAGCTGCCCAGCCTAGCCAGGCCGCGCCCACAACCCTCGACACATCCAAGCCCGTCTACACCTCCGGCTTGGTGTTCATCTGCCCCAACCGTGCTGACCTCGTGCGGGTGACAACGCTGATCGCGCAGGACCGAGACGTGCCGGATATATACAATCGGAAATGCGCCACCCTCGTTGGCGTCGAGGGCATGCAGGTGACCGTGATGGAATACCTCCCACGCATTGGTCCAGTGCCTATCGTCTCCGGGCACCTACTGATGCCGAACGGCGGCATCAGTGGGCTTGTCCACATTCCGGCTTGGATGCTGAAAAACTGACAGTCCCGCCGCTCTGTAGCTCACTGCGCCTCTATCCTTCGATCAGCAGAACTCATCCACAAGCCGGAACCGGCTTCAGGTCTCGTCACACGACCTAGCCACGGAATGTCAAAAAACTTTTAATGGTCTAGTCTAAGCCTCTTCCCAAACACAATCGATACGAGTTATCATCCAAATTCTTCTTGCATCGGTGATCTTATGCGGCGGAATTGGTGTTTGGGGTCGGCACTCTTCGGCGTGCTTAGTTTTGCAAGTTCAGGACATGCTGAGTGTTTGGGTGAGCCGCCCTACCGTGTCTGCTCCTACAGCTACACGGCGCCTAATGGCGACATCAGCATTCGCTCTTCGGACAGCATGGGCAATAGCTATTCCGTCGATACGACCACGCGCCGCCTGCCCGGCAACGGGACGGAGATCCGATCGAGTGACAGCATGGGTAACAGCTACTCGGTGCGGTCGTGGACAGATGCACAGGGAACTCACTCGGTGGACAGCATGGGAAACCGCTGCACGATCACCCCGCGCGGCGTGATGATCGGATGTGGACAATGAGGATCGTTCTGCTCGCCCTGTTTGGCACACAGCTGGCGATCTGCCCTGTGCGAGCCAGCCCACAAAGCTTCGTCGCTGAGATGGACGAGTTGAAAATTTCCGCTCTGTCTTGCCAGGCGGAGATTGCTGCCAACGGGCGCGCAGGATCAGCATGTTCGTATATGCAGGATTCTATGCAACGCGTGTATCGCGGCGGCGACGTACAGACCTACATGCGGGCTCGGATGGCAGCCGGCGATCTAAACGAGGCGACCGGGCCCTCCTTCATGTCGGCCTTCTCGGAAGTCCTGAAGGCATTGAAGCTTCAGACACCTTAAAAGTAGTTGGTTGAGCAAAGGTCCCAGCCGTCTGGGATGAAACCTTCGCTTTTGTCAGCGACGTCTTGATCACCCATCAGTCGGCGGAGGACCTTCAAACCGTAAGGTCCTCCGGACGCCGACCAACGCTCTTAGGGCATCTGCACGCCCGGTGCCCCTCTCCTGCAGGGGCTTGCCGTTCCATCGCCTTCCGCACATCGGCCGTTAGAGGCTCTTGTTGATCTCCTGGACTGCACGGGCGAAGACGTAGGGGATGATGGCACAGGCCGCGGCGATAGCGGCTGCAGCCGCTTCCTGCGGGGCGCTTTTTGCGCCGAAGATAGCCATCAGCAGCCAAAAGCCGCCAATAAGCGCACCGATGATTGTCAGAACGTAGAAGAACTTGACCATGCCAAACGCACTCCCTGCCGTCGATCAATGCGAAGGAGGAATAACCCAATTGGCTGAGCATGGATAGACGTCTAACTACGAAGGCGCAATTGCCTGCTGATGCTTAGCTCCTCGGGAGGCAACCCGTTGCCGCAACGACCTGACCACTCTACATCAGAGGCAATAGTTATCGCGCGACAGCCCGACGTTCCTCGCTGATAGAGGCATAAAATGGACCGAAAACGAGTCAAGTTTACTATCGAGGTGAGTGGTTCGCCGCGAACCATTGCCGTGGTGGATCAGGTTATCGACGGTACGTCGCCAGGTGACCTCAGGGTTTTCGTCAAGCACGGTCGAGACTCGCTTGAACCGCCGACAGCCTCTGGGCTCATTCAGCGACGCGGCATTAAGAGCCAGAAATTCTCAGTCCATCAATCCAACGACAGTCCAAAAAGAATCAATCTCATCAAGAAAACTGAGTTTCAGCGACCTGAAGGCGGCGGTAAACCTAAGCCTGTTACAAGAGTCCACTACACGACGGCGCTCAAGCACCACAACATATTTGCTATTGTTACCACTCGCGCATCAGCCGATTTGACTGATGAACGCTACAACACATCAGCTGAGGATGCTCAGACGATATCGCTGGGTTCCTACTCCCCAGACGAAACCACTCTGTATTTCTCCATCCTCGTGAGTCGTCCAGGCCGAAAGTTTGTGCGGAACAAAGAATGCGAGTTTTTTCAAGAACGGCAACTGGCTTTTGAGAGGTTCCATGTGACGTTCATTTGGTGTTTTGTTCCCGGCAAATCTCCGCCGTTCAGTGTCCCTGCAGAAATAGAAACCCAAGCTCCTGAATTTCCGGAGGGTCATGCGAACTTTAGGGAGGCTGACATGGATACGGGTGTAAGCGAGCGGCGTTTTCCAAAGCTCTTCACGCACATTGCTGAACGCGCCCGTGACATACAGATGCACCTCCTGGTGGAGGCTGGTCTCCTCACTCCTAACGAGGCTAAGGGCTGTATGCTCTTCCCTTACATTCCAACTTCGGACATTGGTTCGCCCCTGGCAAGGAAGCTGTTTCGCAAACGTTTCGCCACGTTGAAGCGCAAGGGCTTAATATCCCCGATTTACGCCAACTATCTCCTGAACCCCGAATAGCTCAAGTGCTGGGACCACTTATTGCCGTGGTGGCAGCCAAAGCCTGCGGGCTGCCTCGCGCCAGGCACTGAGTCGCGCCCTTGCGCCAGCCGCTCCCTTCTTTACCTTGGGCCAACGCTCCCTTAACCAAATCTCAATGCTGTACCGCCCGTACTCAGTCCGGTTCCACATTGCTCTCATTTTGAGCCAAAGCCTTCTGCGGTAGCTCCATAACGTGAGGTATTCTCCGCACGCCTCGGCCAACGCATATTTCGAATGAGCTGCCGCTGTAGCAGCTTTTCGATGCTCGTACTCTGCTTTCTTCAATGAACCATAATCATCCCAAATGTTGTCAAGGTAATTCGCACTCATGGTCGAATAAAGAAGCAACGCGCTCTGTAATTCAAGGCAGCGCGCCTGAACGTCGGGGCCGAAAAGAAAGCAAACTTCGAGCTTTGCTTGATGGAAATCCTCTTTGACGATGTCCACTGAACTGCGTTGCGATATCGCCGCTTCGTACTGATCCGCAAGCTGCATGATCTTGCGGTAAGCCGCAAAGCGCTTCTCAAAGTAGTCCAGGCGGTTTTTGCGGAATTGACTGTACCCTACGAAGGCACCAACACCTAACGTCATCAGAGCTGTTATGCTCGTAGGCGCCAGCCAAGATGACTTCTCGTCCCTGGCCTGTCGGTGATCCTCGGGTAGAGCTTTCTTCAACACCTACCGCTTCCCTCCAGGTCGTTGCCACTGTGCTAGGGGAAGCTCAAGCCGAACGCCAGGGGAAGCTGGCGCACCTGGTAAGTAGGCGATGACACAATGGATCATCGCCCCCGGAATTAACCCTGCCGACTTTGCCGGCTTCGTCTACCTCATTACCGCACCCAGCGGCCGCCGCTACATCGGCCGGAAATACCTTGAAAGCCGCCGTCGCAGGAACGTCAAGACCAAGCCGGGTGCCAAGAGTGCCAGGAAGACGCAGGTCGTCAGGGCACAGAGCGACTGGCAGACCTACTGGGGAAGCTGCGCAGAGCTGCTCGCGGAAATTGCTCTCCTCGGGGAAGATAAGTTTACCCGCGAGATCCTCCATTGGTGCCGCACTAGGGGAGAGACGAATTATCGAGAGGCAGAGGAACAATTTTCCCGCCGGGTGCTAACAGCCCGCCTGCCCAATGGCAGCCGCGCCTATTTCAACGGCAACATCCTCTGTAAGTTCTACGCGCCCGACGCTTGAGCCTAGCTGCTGCGTAAATATGGGCATGACCCCAAGTGAACCCTCCCCCAGTTTCCCACCCGAGCTAATCGCCTACGGGCGAGGCAAGGTGCCAGTTGTCCATTGGCGCTACAAAGCAGCGAAGCGACGCGAGCTAGCCGCGGACTATAGCGCCCTCAGAACCCTGCTGGATGCCCGCCAGCACCAGGCGCCGCTAGCTGCACCCCAGAGCCCCCAGGCCGCCTATAAGGCTCCTCCTGTGTCCCCTCTACCAAAGGACGATAGCGCGGAGACAACTGCCTTGCTGATCTAGCTGGAGTGCAAGCCACCCGTCGCGCCTGTCGAGGATCCACTTCGCAAGCGACCGTCGAACGCCTGCATCAAATGTCCCGGTCCACCACCGAAGAAGGTGACGTACAACGGCCTTACCATGACGTGTTCGGAGTGGAGCAACAAACTGGGCATCCCAGTTGCGCGCCTTCAGCAGCGGCTCAAAAAGGGCATGCCTCTAAGCCGGGTATTCGACCGAGCCGTAGCACCTAGCTCGCCGCTCCCACCGATTGAATGTCACGGAAAGCAGCTAAGCCGCGCGGGCTGGGGGAAACACCTAGGCATGGGTGCATCTCGGCTCAACGCCCGCCTCGCACGCATAGACCTTCCCCTGGAACTGCGTCTCAGCCACCATCCGCTTCCAAAGCCGCTTACTGGTCGGAAACCAAAACGGCCAGATGCCGAATGACCACCATTGCTAACCTGCGTCATCCCCTTGGGAGCCAGCTGATGCCCCTCACCGCTGAGCAACAAGCCAGCCTCCAGAGAGAACACTCGGAGGAGCTCGAACAGGCAGAAGCCCTGCTCTTCGAGATGGACGCGGCAGCACTAAGGTTCGTCAACATCCCAAGCTTCACTGACCGCAAGGATGTCATGGCCTGGTACATCAACGAGGTGAGCGTTGGAACGATGATCTCAACGCTGAGCGTGCTGAACCACTACAAGAGCAGAGCAGAGCCAGACGAGCGCGCATCACTAGTAGTGGTGATCCCCTTCTACGAACACATGGTCAATGCGAAGCAGCTTGAGGCTGAGATGCAGGAGATCGGGCGTAGGCCGCATTTGTAACAGACCCTCTAGGCCTAGGCACCAGCAATGGCTATCCTGCTGCCAGGTGGAGGACGGCTATGGCGAAGGCTTTTCGGTACCAGCGCTATCTGGACGACAAGGGCGTTACTCCAACCGAGTTCAGCAGACTAACTGTTACCGAGAAGCTGCCCTATGTGGAGTGGTGGCTGAACAGCCATTTCGACAAATACGACCCCGGCTACGATGACACATCCATGGTCTTATCCGGGGGAACGCCGATAGGCGTCGGAAGACTTTCAGGAGCTCCAAAGCCCGCGGGCAATCCGATAGATCCCAAAGAAGCTGTAGCGCTCTTCCCCGAGTGGCTAACACGGTCTGAGATCGCCGAGATTGCGATGGTGCTCACATCAGAGGGTCGTGCCAACACGCAATGGTTCGAGCGACCCTCCATACCCCTGCCCGCGATCAGGCATCAATCTGGAATTCGGAAGCTCAAACGAGTAGAGCGCAACATCGAAACGTACAACCGGCCAGCCGGGAAAACCTTTGGGCAGTTAAGTGTTGCTCGAAAGCTGGCGTTCATGGACACGTGGCTGAACCGGCACTTTACTAAGTCAGAAGCAGTGATCGCCCGTCAAGGCGATGAGATGGACTCTACAGAGAACCTCTACCGCCAACCCATGCAGCGGGACGGTGAGCCGTTCTCGCCCGGAGGGTCAGGCCTCAACACACCCGATCTTCTAAGGTCCTACTTTCCGTTTCGAATCACGGATGATGAGCTGGCCGAAGCGGTAAATCAGTTTGGCTTCACGTCATGGGAAGGCGACCTCCTTCGAACCATGGAGGCGAGGTGGCACCTTCGCCCCGAATACAGCTTTGAGAATTTGAAGAATGCTAGGGCTAAGCAAACCAAGGCTAGGAGCGAGCCAGCTTATCGCGTTTACCGCGACGACGATGACACGACAGGCAAGACACTCAATCAGCTCAAGAGGATGAGCCGCGACGCCGTCGAGCCCTATCTTGTCCACTGGTTTTACCAAAACTACGAAGACCCTGTTCACAGCCTGCCGTACATTGGCAGCGAAGGCGGATACCAGTGGATTAACGGCGAGCCAGCAGACGCCGCTGAGGTACTTCAGGGCCACTTCGGCGATCACGTTGATTATAGAATCGTCAATGCCATTGCAAACCGGATTGAGGCGAAGAGCGGAACCGTTAAATGGTCTAGGATCGACGATGGATCTGGTTACGAGGCCCGAGACTTTGGAGATGAAACAGCATCTCGCAATGAAGCTTTCATACGCTCTATCTTCAACGATGACACCCTTGATAGTCTCATCGCTTACGTCCAGAACTCTCCGAGCGCATTCATTCCCTCGAACGAAGAGCTACTAGCGCGGGAAGAGCTTAGGACAGCAGCTAGCCGTCTGAGCGGTGCAATTCGACTGGAGCGCCGCAGTAACCCGCTTATAGGTCATAACAGTGGATCTCTGACGGATGACCTAGAGCATGCCCAGGCAACTCTCGAGATCTCAGTTCAGGTTGAGAGGGAGTTGTCGGCGCCGCAACCCGATGTCGGTCGTATCGCTAAACTTTTGGCTGCAGCCAAGCTTTGTGGCCGCTGGATATTCGGAAAGGTCGACAAGTACGCGGACAACTTCGCAGCAGAAGCAGGAAAGAACTCCGCAAGGGTCTTCGTAGGCGGGGCAACTGTGTACGCAGCGACGTGGGTGCCTGAGCTGGCCAACCTCCTGCAGAAGGCAGCGCCCTGGCTAGCGACGCTCATCAAGTAGAATAGCCAATCTCAACTGCGCCTACTGGGAGACTGAAGCTTCAGCCAACCTGGCGTAGCTCCGCTAGTTCCTGTGTCGCCTTAAATACGAGGCACAGACATCAGGAGGTTGCGATGGCGAACAAGAACCCTGCGCTTAAGGGACGGCGACGAGGTCAGCTCAACAAGAGCACCATCGAAAAGGAACAGGCCGTTGTACGGCTGCAAGATTGGCTGATCGCATCGGGTCAGGCCAAAGCATCCGACTTCGATCCGTGCGACAGCCTGACTTGGATGGAAGTGATGTCGCGCGATAATCGCCTCCCCATGCAGGAGCGCCGTGAGTTCGCTAAGTCCGTAGCTCCGTACCGCTACGCTCGCAAGAACGCCATTCAGGTTGATCCGCATGAGGATGAACACGACATTGTAGGCATGTCCGATGCAGAGCTAGAACAGCTCAAGCACGAAGCAGCTGGCATCGTGCGGAACATCATCGAGCATGACGGGTCAGAGAACGTCGCTGAGGGCAATTAAGCCCCTGAGAGCTAGCTGTGCAGCACCTAGGCCCTAGAACCCGCTAGCGACCCCTTGTAGGCCCTCACAGACCCTGCCTGAACAGCGAGAGGGTCTTAGCAGCGATGACAATCTCATCATCTGTCCACTCGCACGGCGGCTTTGTACCCATGGGCGAGTTGCGGAGCATGTCTCGCACAGCGCCAAGCGTTGAAGCAGCTACGGTTTGTTCTCCTGCTAGCCTTTGCTTGAGCAGAATAGCTCGCAACGAAGGCATCGTGTTGTCAATTAGCATTGCAGATCTTCATCACTGTGTTGAGGGCAATGGAGTAAGCAAACTTCTGCTGCACAGAGCAAATGGTTTTTCTGTAGCTGATGCCCTGTGCCTTCAGATCCAACACATGAGCAACAATCTGCTGCTGCTCATCGTCCCGCACCAGTAGCCCTTCAGCATCAACGGCAAAGCCAAACGGCACTTTTCCCCCAAGGTATTTGCCACGGGCGCGTTGATCGGCCTTGGTAGTGGACACTCGCTCGCTAATCCGATCGCGTTCGCTTTCGGCAAACACGGCGAGGAGCTGCATCATCATCTTTGCATTGGGATTGTTGATAACGTCGCCGCCGAAGTCGATTACATCCAGCGAGATCCCCTGCTTCTTGAACAGCTTAATGGTGTTGAGCGCGTCAGCTGCGTCGCGAAACATGCGGTCGAGCTTTGCAGCTACAACCACGTCGCCCTTCCTGAGAAGCCCGCTGAGCACCCTTCCCTGCGGGCGGCTAGCCAGGGGTACCGAACCGGACACACCGGCCTCAGTGAACACCTCAGGGTCCTCTAGACCCTGCATCATGCAGTAGCCGCGCACTTGCCGCTGCTGCACCTCGAGGCTCTCACCCTCCGCTACCTGCTGCTGCGTTGAGACCCTTGTGTAGCCATAAACTGTCATGTGCTGCTCTCGTGCTGCGTTGCGCTGCTGCTCACGCTGCTGTCGCACATGACAAAGAGCAAGCGTATTGTCTGGCGTGTACATGCAAATACGACAGGAGCATAAGAAGTGTGTGGTTTAAACGATAGTATCGCAAGATGAACACACCACAGCACGGCAATTTTTCTGACAATCATCCAAGTCTTTTGTTGATCCTCTGCCTCACGATGCTATCATGATGATGCAACGGAGGAGTAGACGAAGCAGACCAAACCATTCCAAGGACAGGCTTCGAACGCCGCGGGCACTACCCCTGTTAGGATCGCACCAAAGGGGCTGCAACTAAGGCCGCTCAAAAATTTCTGGTATCTGTACCAAGCCCCCTGGCAATCGCCTCGGGGCTTTTGTCATGCCTGTTGTGCTGCACAGCTAAGTACGGTTGCCCTACATCCGTAGGAGCGACAGCCAAGGCTGTTCCAGGACAAGGGAGCTAATCCCCAAGAACGAGTGGCGCTGGCCACCGCAAACTGCAATGACTCAACTACCCGCGCTCACGCAGGAGCAGCGCAAAGCACTCCTGCTGCTCAAGAAGATTGATGCCGAAAAGGCCAATCGCGAAGCCACCTCCTCCTTCCACAAGTGGTGCGAGCATCTTTGCCGTACCTTGGAGCTTGGTTCTCCGCAGCCTTTCCATCGCATCATCATCGACGCGCTACAGCAGATCGTAGATGGCGACCTTCTGTATCTCATGATTTCTATGCCGCCTGGCTACGGAAAATCCAAATACGTTAATGAGTTCTTCATCCCCTACTGGATGATGATGCGGCCACGCAGCAAAACTATCGTCGCAACCAACGCAGAGAACCTCGCACTCAGCTTCTCGCGTCAGATCCGATCGCACATCTTAGAGCAGAACAAGCTTCTCGGCTTTAGCCTCGAAACAACCAACGTCAGAGAATGGACGACAACCAATCACTGCGAGTATCTGACCCGTGGTGCTGGCTCAGCGATCAACGGCCGTCGTGGCGATCTGCTGATTGTCGATGACCCTTACGCCGACAACGACGCTGCGCAGAAGGCAGAGACAAGAGAGAAGATTTGGGACTGGTACACAGGCTCTTGGATCAGCCGAAACAACGGCAACAAGACCGCCATGATCGTGGTAGCCACGCGCTTCCACGAGGAAGATCTAAACGGCCAGCTGCTGAAGCACGAGGGACACACCGGCCAAATATGGGACGAGGCAACATCCAACTGGCGTGATGCCGAACTCGAGGAGCCAGGCATCCGGGGCAAGTGGCGCTACATCAGCCTGCCAGCCATTGCCGAGGAAAACGACCCTGTTGGCCGCCAGCCCGGCGAAGCACTTTGGCCCGGCAAACACACCCTCGCTGATCTAGCCGCCATCCGAAAGCTCAAGCCACGGGATTTCATCTCCACCTTCCAGCAGAAGCCTGCTCCCGAGGATGGTTGGATCTTCGACGCAAAGAAGATCAAGACACATCCACACGCTGCTCTGCCCCCAGTGGTTACCCGCATCCGAGCATGGGACTTAGCAGCAAGCCTACGCGGCGACTGGACGGTTGGTGTGCTCATGGGTCGCACGGAAACCAATGACACGGTGATCCTCGATGTCGTGCGCTTTCGTGGCAAGCCAGACGAGGTGCGCAGTCGTATTATCCAGGTCGCTGAGCAGGACGGCACGGCCGTGCCAATCTCCATCCCACAGGATCCAGGTCAGGCAGGAGCAAGTCAGGCGCAGGACTATGCTCGTGCGCTTGCGGGCTATCGCCTCAACCAGACACGAGACACAGGCGACAAGGAAACGCGAGCAAAGCCGTTTGCCAGCCAGGTCAACATGGGCAACGTCTGGATGCTCAAGGCGGAATGGAACGACGCGCTGATCGAGGAGCTAGCTGTGTTTCCATCCGGTCGCCATGACGACCAGGTTGACGCACTCAGCAGAGCTTTCAACGACCTCATGGAGCAAAAGAACAAGCCGCCAGTGTGGCGCAGGTTCAATCTCATGGGCCGCTAAATACCTTGACCCGCGTCCTTCACACCGTTTCGAGGTATCACATTGGATTGGCAAGAACTTAGAGGCAAGCTCCACCGAGATGCTGACTTACCCGAACGCGCATTTCGTCTAGACGCGCTAACTCGCGTGCTCAACAACCAGCACTACGAGCATCTAACCTACAGCTTTTCGGAAGAGTATGCGGGCAACGAGTACATTCCCCTGTCTATGCGCCGCCCATCAACGCCAAGCAACCTCTGCCGCGTTGTGGTCGATGACAGCGTGGGCTTTCTCTTCGCTGACAACCACTTCCCAACTATTCAGGGTAAAGACGCTGCTGCAACAGCCGTCATGGCTGCCATTGTGCGCGATACCAACCTGCAGGAGCGAATGATCGACGCCGCTACACGCGGTGCTGTTGGCTCTGTTGCCCTGCATCTGCGCGTTATCGAGAACCAGCTGCTCATCGACGTGCTGCCAACCACGCACCTTACACCCGAGTGGGATGCCTTTCGTAGAAATCCAAAGAAGGTCACGGAGAAGATGAAGGTGGAGCCGCAGGAGCTAATCGCCCTCGGCTATGACGTGGACCCGAAAAGGGGCCGCCACTGGTTCATGCGCGTTTGGGATGCAAACGAAGAGACATGGTATCTGCCGTGGCCGGTAAGCGATGAGAAAGCAAAGCCTGTTCGCGATGACAACCGTTCAGTTGTTCACGCTCTTGGCTTCTGTCCCATCCACTGGATCAAGAACCTGCCTGGCGGTGACGACTTTGAAGGGCCTTGCACCTTCGAGGCGATGATCTCCACGGTGATCGAGTACGATTACCTATACAGTCAGGGTGGCAGAGCACTGCGCTACGCAGCAGATCCCAAGCTGATCCTGAAGACCGATTCCACGACGCCTGCCGTTATCGGCGGTGCAGCCAATGCGCTGGAACTGAGCAAAGACAGCGACGCGAAATACCTCGAACTCGATGGCAGTGCGCAGAGCACGATGCTCGAGTGGCTTCGCGAGCTACGGAACCTGGCGCTAGAGAGCACACACGGTTTTCGCGCATCCAGCGACAAGATGACAATGCCACAATCGGGAAAGGCCATGGAGCTGCTCTACAAAGCAACCATCAGCCTCGCATCCCGAATGCGTATCAGCTACGGCCAGTGTGGCATCCTTTCGCTGATGCAGATGATTGCCAGGGCCGCCGAGCGCACGCCCAAGGGCATCCTTGTGGACAATAAATACCTCAACAAGATTGACGTTGATGGTCTGCATCTGAACTGGCCAAACTGGTTCGAAGCAACAGCCGCTGACACCGCACAGATGGCTCAGGCAATCCACATCCTGACCACTGGACGTGTTCTCAGCCGTGAGACGGCAATCAACAACCTCGCACCGATCTTCGACATCGCAGACACGAGCGAGGAGCTAAAGAGGATTGAAAAAGATCCTCAACCCGAAGCGGGCTCCGCAACAGCGGAACCCAAGACACCTGCCATTTAAGTGGCGACCAAGCAGCCCAAAGAGGTTGCACGAAATAGGACAGACAAATGTTCAACCCACACCTCAATCGAATTGCGTTCTCAGCACCCGACACTCAGGGCTCTGGCTCAATCCAAGACAATGCGGCGGAGGATTTCCCCTCTGATGAGCAGGACAGCCTAGATACCAGCGAGCGTCATCGCGATGGAGAGATCAAGGCTCTCAAGCGCGACCTCTTCAAGAGGGCCGAGAAGACCAGGCATCTGGAGCAGAAGCTTGCAGCAGCAGAGGCAATGTTCTCCCAACATGCCACCAAGCTGGAAGCCCGCACCATCCGTGCAGAAGTCAAGGCACTGGCCATCAAGGCCGGAATGCATGACCTAGACGGACTCAAGTTGGCCGACTTTTCCTCGATCAAGCTGAACGACGAGGGCGAGGTTGTCGGCGCACAGGAAGTTATCGAAAGCCTCAAGGCTTCCAAGGGCTACCTGTTCGAAGACGCGACTGCTCTTGCAACCACCACACATGTTGGTCCTGCACCCAAGGGCGCTGCGCCTGCTCCAAAGCACGCACGTGACATGAGCGACGAAGAGTTCAAGGCCGCCGTAGAGCGCCTCAAGGACACTGGTCGCTAATCAACGTTAACCAAACCGCCCGCCGTCAAAATGGGGCGCAAGAACAATAAGAAAAGGCACTAAATGGCAATCAATAACTTGCCCGCAGCTTTGCAGGCAGCAATCCAGCAGGGCTTTCTGGAGAAGAAGTTTCACGACGCTCTCAAGGCAAAGCTGGGCTTCCGCGCCATCGCTGACCGCGAGGCCTTCACAGCCGGCATCGGCGAAGAGATCACCAAGACACGCGCTGGTCTACTACCTGCCGTTATCACTCCCCTAGCCGCTGTTGCTAACTCTGACCTGACCAACGGTGTAGGCGAGTCTGCATTTGCGCTAGAGCAGTACAAGGTTGTCGCTCAGAGCTACGGCTCCAGCATGAACCTGAACCGCGTAACCTCCGTGGTCAACATCGTCGATCTAGCCATGCAGAATGCTTCCAAGCTTGGTGAGCAGGCTAGTCGTTCGCTAGACACCCTGGCCGCGAACGCACTGTTCAGCGCCTATCTGTCTAGCAACACCCGCACCACTGGGGCTCCATCTGGCGCAACGATCACCGTTGACGACATTCGCGGCTTCGTAGCTGGCCAGACTGTTGCTGTTAACGGCAGCCCCTACACCGTGGCATCTGTTGCTGCTTCTGGCACATCCACTGCGCCAAACGGCGTAGCTGGCACAATCACCATGACCGGCGCCGGCAACCTGGCATCCGATGGCGTGGTTGGTAAGGCTGTCGTTGGTTCAACCGCTCCAGTTGTGCTGCGTGCTGCAAACCGCGCACACACTGGCCTGCTAGCTGCAAACGACGTTCTGACCGCTGACAAGATCCTTGCAGCTAAGGCACAGCTAGAAGCTAACGGCGTTTCCGGCCGCATGATCTGCTACGCCGATCCACAGCACCTAACTGGCCTGTACGCAGATGCTACTTTCCAGAGCTTCTTCCGCGGCGGAAACGGCACTGCTGAGTGGCGCAATGGCGTGATCTCCAACCTACTAGGTGTAGAGATCGTTGCAACCAACATGAGCCCAGTTCAGTCCCTAGGTGGCCTGACCGTCCGCCGGGCTATCGTGGTTGCCAACGGCGCCCTCATTGAGAGCACCCTAACTGGCACTGCCTACGCAAACCACGAGGAGCTAGTGAAGAACGGCATGGTCAGCGTGGTGGATGACGTCGCGATGGTTACTCGCGCTCCCATCGATCAGCTACAGCAGGTGATCACACAGAGCTGGAACTACATCGGTGGCTTCGTTGTCCCAACCGACAAGAACACCAACGCCTCCGTGCTACCAACTGCATCCAACGCTGCTTACAAGCGCGCTGTGGTGATCGAGTCCCTCTAAGGGCTTCTGAGATTGACGGAGAGGGCAGCCCTCTCCGTCACCCCTTCCCACGGACACGAGGTAGCCCATGAGCGCATTCCACACCTTCACTGAAGCACAGAAAGTCGCTGTTAGGCGCCACCTCGGCTACCCCGCCATTGGTAATGGCGACAACGCCTTCTTCTCCTACCTCCACCACAACGAATACGCCGTCCTCGAATTCAGGCTGGCAAACCTCACTGACGAGGATGCTGCCCTAATCGTAGGTCGCTTCCTCCCCAACCTCGACAAGCTGGACCAGGCGCTCATTGACGCCTCCTGCGGCCTCGACACTGACGAGGCGGGCATCTGGAAGCGCAACAAGAACGAGCTTCGTGACCGAGAGGCTTTGTACCTCCGGGAAGCACAAGCTCTAGCTGGACATATCGGCGTTCCCTTTGGTCCTGCCCGCAGTGCTTGCGGTCCGAACATCAGGGTCATCGTCTAATGGCGTGCTGCCCTGACCGAGGCACCCTCATCCGAGATCGGATCTCGCTGGGATGGGCAAAGCTCGCCCAGCTCTTCGGCCACCCCTACACCCTCGTTCGCCCCCTCCCCGGCTCAGCCGATCTGTCAGCCGTCGAGGACGTTCAGGCGCTCAAGGCGCACTTTGACCGCGACCCCCAGTTCAGAGGCATCAAGCCCGCTCTGTGGAACGACAGGAACGAGTATGCCACATTAACGGCTAAGGTAGAGGTCGGTGACTATTTGGTCGGTGAGGTGGCCACCTACTTCATCGCCACTCAGGCAGACATCACCCCGGCTACGGCAGTCCGCTGCAACGAGAAGATCACCATCAGCCGCCCCGCCAGCAAGGCAGGCATGGCCGCCCACATGGGCAACACGGCTCCTGTGCTCCTGGCAAAGGCCTGGCCGGTCAGGATGACAACGGCCAGCAAGGGCGACAGCCCTCTAGCCGGTGTGCCTGAGGCGGGTAAGCAGAGCAGCAAGGACATCCTGATGCCTGCTATCCCTGGCGTGGCTATCCAGACCTCCTACGAGGTGCGGGATAGCAAGGGCGCCAAGTGGCGCATCAATGCCATCGAGGAAACCCACCTAGGGCTTCGCCTCCTGGTTGAACAGAGCACGGTGTCCTGACATGGCAGATCAACGCGATGTGGGAAACGCCCTCGTACAGACAATCGGGCTGCACCTAGTCGGCTCATCCTTCATCCCCACTGCCGGTACCCACACCACGAGTAGTGGAGACCTCTTCCGGATCGGCTACGGCTGGCCAGTGGGCAACGAGCTGGCCGAGGCAGTAGCCCTCTCTCCCCCTGTGAGTTGGATCACCGTCTATCCGGTAGCGGGTAGCGGAGGCAGCACCAGCCGCTTCTTCCAGCACGAGGTAACAGTCACCCGCTCCCCTCAGACCCTCTTTGCCTCTGTGGCAGGGAACAAGGTCACGCTCGCGGGCACAGGCGGCGGTGGCCAGGTAGTAGGTATCGCGCTAGGGCAGAAGGGCTGGACGGTTCGCGCCACCCCTGAGAGCACGCCAGTGACCCTCCTTGAGGCGTTCCGAGCAGCCATCCCCGGCGCTACCCGCACCGGCAACGTGCTGACCCTTCCCCCTGGCCTCGTTATCGCCCGAGTGGGCCTCGACGGTACAGCCACCACCATGCTGAGCCAGGAGAGCCAGAGCTTCCAGGTCTCGGTTTGGGCGGCCACTCCGGATCTCAGGGAGCGACTAAGCAGCCAGGTCAAAGTGGCCATAGCTCGCACCAACGCCCTCCTGATGCCCGATGGCTTGTGGACAGGCGTGCCGCGCCTAGGCGCTGGCAGCATGAGCGACGCGAGCGGCACCGAGGACGTTTGGCGCCGCGATCTGCGCTGGTCGATCGACTACCACACCACCGAGACGGAGAGCTTTCCGGCCGTGGTCTTCGTAGGCGGCACCATCACGAACCTGACCTCACTAGAAATCACCGACTACGAACAGACGCCCTAAGCAGCACCGTAAGGCGCTTAAATAGAGGCACAAAACTCGTCGCTGCTCGGCTGTAAGTCAGAACATCCCGCGAGGGCAATACCGGAGAAGGCGAACGCCAAATCCCAAGAACAAGGAAGAATAAGCATGGCTGTTTACCCAGCGGGATCGTTGAACCTCACTGCGCAGGTTGTTCCTGATACCGCAGTTAACGTAATTCCACCACAGACCCGTAACCTTAACGGAGTTCCAACCAACGGCATTGGCATTGTTGGCACGGCATCGTTTGGCCCGAAGAACACCCCCGTCGTGGTTGGCTCTTACGCCGACTATGTGGGCGTATTCGGCAACCTCGTGAACCGCAAGTACGACATGGGCACCCATGTTGCCACGGCGCACAAGCAGGGAGCAAACAGCTTCGTTTGCGTGCGTGTAACTGACGGCACCGACGTTGCTGCATCGGTCGCGATCCTAGCAACCTGCCTAACTGTCACCGCTGCTTACACGGGTAGCGCTGGTAACAGCATCAAGGTTGACATTGGACCTGGCGCAAAGCCTTCGACATTCAGAGCAGTGGTTAGCATGCCAGGCGCTGTGACCGAGGTGTTCGATAATATCGCTGGTTCAGGCAACGCCCTGTGGGTCGCAATGGCTGCTGCAATCAACAACGGCACTGACCTTCGCAGCAAAAGTGCGCTCGTCACTGCCACTGCGGGCGCTGGCACAACTGCCCCTGCTACAGCCACCTATTCACTGGCAAGCGGAACTGACGGCACAACCACCATCAACGACGCAACGCTTGTCGGCCTGGACAACAACCCGGGAACTGGCATGTACGCACTGAAGGCTCAGCCAAACGCTTCGATTCTTGTGCTCGCCGACACAGACACCACCAGCTCATGGGCTGGTCAGCTGGCTTTTGCAAAGGCTGAGAGCTTCTTCCTAATCCTAACTGGTCCAGCTGGTCAGGCGATCACCGCTGCGGTCACTGCCAAGAACACTGCTGGCATCGACGACGCATCCGCTAAGGTGATGTTCGGTGACTGGATTCAATGGCAGGACCCCGTAAACAAGAGCCTGCGCCTGATTTCACCGCAGGGCTTTGTAGCTGGGCGCTACGCAAATCTCAGCATCGAGCAGAGCGGCTTGAACAAGCCAATCTACGACATCGTTGGTACACAGAAGACCAACGGCTTATCCTCTGCATCCTACAGTACCGCTGAACTGCAAACGCTGTTCAATGCAGGCATCGACGTTATCACGAACCCTGTCCCAGGCGGGAACTACTTTGGCCTACGTGGCGGAGTGAACGCCTCCAGCAATCCGAACATCAAGGGCGACGAGTACACCCGCCAGACCAACTATATTGCGCAGACGATCTCAAGAGGCACAGGGATCTACGTTGGCGAGTTGATCAATCAGACAACGGCTCGCAATGCTGAGTCCACCCTGAACAGCTTCTTCGCGAACATGTTGCAGACTGGTCAGCTAGCACTCGGACTTGATGGAAGCCGCCCCTACAAGGTCACTTGTGACGTGTCCAACAACCCGCAGTCGCGCACTGCTCTGGGCTATCTCACAGCTGACGTGCAGGTCCGCTATCAGGGCGTTGTTCGCTTCTTCATCGTGAACCTCGAAGCTGGCGCATCCGTCACCATCATCGAACGCTAATTTTCGGCCTGGGGAGTGGGATAACGCACCACTACTAGTGGCGCAGCCCCTCCCCCAAAAACAAGGATAACAACATGGGAACCAAAACAGGAAGCGGGCCAATCAGCGTAGGACGTGATGCACAGCTAATCGTTCAAGGCGCAGCTGGTCAGGTGGACCTCGGTCACGTCACCAACTTTAAGCACAGCCGCAAGACCGTGGAGATTGACGTTCTGCGCATGGATGGCACAGCGGTCTTCGCAAGCCTTCCACGTCACGCAGAAGGCTCCTTCGAGGCCACCCGCAGCAATCCAGCGCTAGAGGAATTCTTCTCCGCTGAAGCCGCACTGTGGCATGCCTCTGGCGACTACAGCACTTGCACCCTCTACTTCTACGTCAACGAAGCCAACGGCAGCCGAACCGTGTACCAGTTCACTGGCGCTGCAATTGTCCTTGATGATGCAGGTACATGGGAGGGCGAGAACGCTGTGAAGATGACAGTGACCTTTAAGGCCAGCAAGCTCGCTGTAAACTAACAAGACCCTTTCTCGGGGGAGAAAGTCGGCTGGTGATGTCTGGCTTAAATAGTCGGACGGCACCAGCCGTTTCTACATCCATTTCCCCGAGAGGACACCATCAATGTCTAACGCAATCACAAGCTCCGACAGCATCGAACTCACTGACAGCAATGGCCGAAAGATCACCTACCGCGAACTGGGCGTCTTCGAAGACGCTATGATGCGTAAGGCAGCGGGCATTCATTCAGGGAATGAGCTCTACATGCGCTACGCCATGATAGCCTGCGGCATCCGCGCCATCGACGGCCAGCCTCGCCCAATGCCGGTCAACGAGAGAAGCATCGACGCAGCCATCAAAGAGATGGGCGACGAGGGATTCTTTGCGTTCGTCAAACACGTTCAGGGTCAGCTTGCCACCGAGGAGGGCGAGCCAGGCGCCATCGCGAATGACGCAGACCACGCTGCAAAGCAGGGCGCTTCCCTAAAAAAATAACAGGGGATGCCCGCCTACGAACGCGGCTTGCCCTGATCAAGAACGGCATCCCCTTTGAAATGGCCGACCGCATGGACGACGAGATGGCGACAGCCATGGTCATCATGTTCCAGGAAATGGAGGGTAGCACCTTCGACTACAGCACATGCACTTGGAGAGAGAATGGCAAATAACCTTGCGCAGTTCGCGGCTATGCTCGCAGCGATTGAAAACACGATCCAGGACGAGATGCAGCGCGCGACTGAGCAAGGTGCTCAGATTGTCGAGCGAGAGATGAAGAGCGAACTGGGCACACAACAAGGTCCAGTTGCTCACCTCCCCGCTTGGGCGCCGGTAAAAAGCAATCCCAACAGCCCCCTCCTACTCACCGGCGACATGAAGAAGAGCATCGGCACGCAGGTTGGCGACAATGAAGCCTTTATCGGCACCAACGATGAGAAGGCAGTCCACCTAGAATTTGGCACCAGCAAGATGCCACCACGTAGCTTCGTTGAGAGAGCGCTTGTCGTGTCAGAGCCGAAGATTGCCGACATGATGACACGCCGAATCATCCGAGCGTTTAAGAGAATCGGATGATCGGATGAGCCAATTCCGCCTTTACGCATATCTCCACATGGGCAGCAATGTCGGCGTCGCCATTGCTGGCGCGGCCGGTCATCTTGGCCGCCTGAACCGCCTTGTCGATCAGACGAACGGTAAGCTGACCGCACTTGGTAGGGGTCTGGTTGCTGCTGGCGCCATGCTGGCTTCGGCTCGGATCGCTGATGGCTTGTGGGATGCGGTCAAGGCGGGCGGCGAGCTACTCAACATGCAGAACCGCCTTCGCACCCAGGGCTGGACAAATGGTCAGGTTGGCCGGGCTACGGTCGAAGCAAACCGCATCCAAGCCCGCGTTGGTAACGTCAACACAACTGAGATCATGAGCCTCCAGGGCAACATGATGCAGTTGTTCAACGACGAAAAAACAGCAAACACAATTACTCCGCTGATTGCGCAGCTTCAATCAACCATGCGCGGATCGGGCATGAGTGACAGCGGTCTTGAGCAGCTCCTTAAAGCCATCGAGATGCGAGGCGCCATCTACAGCCGCGATGCCAACGGCAATCAGTATGTGGATGTGGACAAGTTCCGCTCAGAATTAGACTGGGCTTGGAGAGCGCTAAACTCCAGCAACGGCACACTGAAGCCGGAAGATATCTTCCAGATGGTCAGCAAGGGCGGCATGTTCGCACAGAGCATGAACCAACGAGCCTTCTGGGGCATGATGTCAGAGCTGGCATCGTCCACCTCGGGTAGCACCGCCGGTACACAGATGATGGCCGTCGGCCAGCAAGTGCTCTTTGGCACGATGACCAAGCAGCGACGACAGATGATGGAGTCGTTAGGGTACAAGTTTGACCGCCGCGGCGGCATGATAGGCGAAGACAGAAATCGCTTCCAGAACGACACGTTTGAGGCGCTGTGGGACTTGCAGGATCGAGTTAGAAAGCGGACCCGCAGGAACGCAGGCGAGTCCGACGATGACTACGACAACCGAGTAGCACTCGAAGCCGCTAGGTATGCAGGCCGCTCAACGAGCCAGCGTCTCTTCCTCGACGTGATAAAGAACCGCCTACAATATGAGAACAATTCCCGCCGTGCTGATAACAGCATGTCTCTACAGGACTCTCATGCGCTGCTCCGCACACGCGACCTCAACATGGCGCTCGGCAGCTTATCCGCCACATGGGAGAGTTTTAAGCAGCTTCTCGGAGTGGGTGTAGCACAAGACTTTGCCTACCTGATTAACGGCTTCACCTCGGGGCTTTCGGCCATCAACGCGTGGATGACAGCCAACCCTGGTGCGACCCGCAACATCATGCGCTTTGCCCTTGGCTTCACCGGCGCCCTGACGCTACTAGCTGGCGCGGCGTTAGTGGGGGGCATTGTCCTGGCTGCTAGCGCTTTCAGCGGCCTCATTGCCGCAGCAGCTACCGCAGCAGCCCCTGTGGTGCTCGTAGCGGGCGCTGTAGCCGGATTGGCTGTATGGGCACTCCGTGTGGATTGGAGGGCAGTAGGCGGGCGTCTGAGGGTTCTCTGGGACCAGTTTAGGATGATTGCCTCGGGCATCGGCAACCTCATCACCCGCATGGGCTCAGCAGTCTGGGCCAAGCTGCAAAGCGTTGGCACTACCATCACAGGCGCCCTAACCTCCCTGTGGGGCAAGGTGGGCGAGCTTTGGACCCAGCTGGGCAACACATGGATCGGCGGGCTTGTAGGCTCCGTGACCGGGTGGCTTGGCCAGATCACCTCCGCATTCGTCGGCTGGGTCAGCGACCTGTGGAGCAAGATCAAGGAGTTGATCCCAAGCCTCCCTGGCGCTTCCCCTGCCCTCACCCCTAACCAGCAGCGACTACAGGACGAAGCAGCCGGCATCAGATCCCGTCGAGGCGGCTCATTGGGCTCCCGGTCGCAAGATCTGATGCAGAGGGATCACACCCCTGGCCCGCAAAGCTCGCGCCGCGAAGAAGGCGGCTTCAACCTGGCCAGCAATGTCATGGCCTTCCAGCCGCGCAGCAACGTCATCCAGGTCCATACGTCCCTCCAGCTCGATAAGCGCGAGATCGGCCGAACGGTCACGGAGCATCAGGTGCAGGAGGCGCAGCGCGCTGGACAAAGCCGCAGCGGCTTCGATCCCAACATGAGTTTCCGACCTAGAGGAGGTGCGATCGCATGAGTTCAATTGACAGTCTGCTCGCTGGAGCCAACACCATCACGCAGAGCTTCCGAGACATCAACTCGATTGGCTCAGCGGTTAGCGCAGTGCGTGGTGTGGCCAACCTCTTCCAAGGCGCCAGCGCGCTCACCTTGGGACAGATGGAGTTCACCGGCTATGAGGTTCCAGAGAGCCTCAGCTACGGCACTGAGCAGATGCTCGGCATCCACACTCTGCCAGGCGGCAAGCGTGTGTTTGATCTCATGGGTCCGAACCCTGAGTCGGTATGCTGGCGCGGCTTGCTGCTCAGCGAAGATGCCGAAGATCGCGCCCGCGAGCTACAGCTGATGTGCGATGAGGGTGAGGTTGTCAGCCTGCTCTTTGGCGACAACCGCTGGGAGGTTCTCCTTCACAAAATCAAGTTCGATGTCATCCGCGTTGGCTACCATTATCAGTACGACATCACCTGCGTGATCGTCAGTACCGGATTGGAGAGCGGCGACCGCGGCTTCCTCGGAGAGCTTAGCGACGAAATCGGTAGTGCGCTTGGTATTGATCTGCCCGGCACGCTGGCTGACGTGCGCAGCGCTGTGTCTACGGTGAAGTCCGTTGCATCTACAGTTGTTGGCATCACGGGTGGAAGCCCTGGTGCGGTTAAGGTGCTCGGCGCAATCGGCGCAGCGCAAGGTCTGGTAACAGGCGCAGCGCGAGTGGCCAACGGCGAGGTGGCTGGCTTTGCCAAGATCGCTGGAACGATGACAAGCAGCTCAACCGCCATCAACGTGGTCAATGGGCTTGCATCCGGAACACAGAAGCTGGCTCTGCTTGGTCGCACAGGCGCCCACCTAGGTAGCGCAGCCGCTAGATTGGGAAGCTGACCATGAGAGAAATCCTTGTAACACAAACCACCCTCATGCGAGTGGCCAGCAAAGAGCTAGGCGACGCAACACGCTGGGTGGAGATAGCCAAGCTCAACGGCATCATCGACCCATTCCTCAAAGGCACCACCCGCTTGCGCCTTCCAGATCCCAGCAACCCCAGCACCGGAGGCGTGCCGCTCTAAGCTCACGAGACTAGATGAATCCAAGCAACGTCAGAAAGCCACGCCTTCGGGTGATTGTGGATGGAGCTGAGGTAGCGGCAATTAGCGCCGAGGTCACTAACAACAACTTCTTCCAAGCCGACGCGTGGCAAATTGATTGCGCACTGTTCGCCGACTTCCGCTATGGCATTCAGTGGTGGGATACACGAACGGGCAAGCCCATCGAGATAGCTATGGGCTTTGAAGTCTCCGGTTCAGTCAGCTGGACAACGCTGATAACCGGTACCGCAGACCTGGCCGACTACGACATTGATGCAGGTATCGTCACCCTCAGCGGCCGCGATTACACGTCCAGGCTGATTGACCATAAGACGACAGAAACCTACCAAAACATGAGTGCCAGTGCCATCGTGCAGAAGCTGGCTGCTGCGGTTGGCATGACAGCTGATGTGACACCAACGCGCGGCAATGTTGGTCGCTTCTACGATCAGAACACCACGCACCACAGTCAAAGTACGGTGGGTCAGACACAGACCGCTTGGGACATGGTCGTCTTCCTGGCACGTCGCGAAGGCTACGATGTTTGGGTAACAGGAACCACCATCCACTTCCATCCGGCCGGGGCCAGCACCGAACAGCCTCGCATCATCCGTGTGGATTTGCCGACCTTCACTCACCCTAGCCTGCCAGTTGCCAGACACGCTCCGAGCGAAGTTTCTCGACTGCGGCTTAACCAGCGAGAGCACCTCGCCCGTGATGTGAAAATCGTTGTTAGCAGCTTCAACAGCCGTACCGGGCGACGCATTGAACGCAGCTACCCGAGCGCTGACCGCCGGGTGCGCAGCACGTCACAGGGCCAGCAGGTCACGCTGTACGAGTTTCAATTGCCGGATGCGACCGAAGAGCAGCTCCTGCAGGAGGCACAGCGTAAATACCTTGAGATCATCCAGCACACCCGAGAGGTCAGCTGGGAGGAACCAGGCGAGCTGCTCGTCAACCCACGCCGGAAGGTGCTGCTATCCGGCGATCTGGGTAGCTATGCCCAGGAGTACTTTGTGGACTCTGTGACCCGCCGAATACGGACTGATGGAGGCTTCACTCAGGAGGTGCGAGCCAAAAATAAAGCACCAAGCCAAGAGGAGCCGCAGTGAACCAGCTGATGAACATGTATGCCGCACAGGCAGGCCAGATTATGCGCCAGCTTGGACAACCCAAGTGGGGCATTGTTGAGAGCTACAATCCAGAGCGCAACACAGCCAAGGTGCGTATCCAGCCCGACAACATCCTAAGCGGCTGGCTCCATGTGGGCACACCTGCCGTGGCCGACTTAGAGATAATCATCCCACCAATCGTGGGAACCATGGCGCTGGTGCTGTTGCAGGAAGGCGATGCACAAGGCTTGTCGGGAACACTGGTCGCCAGCGGCTTCAACGACGAGTTTATGCCATCAAAGATGCCAAGCGCGATTGGCAGCGACGGCACATACCTCGTGCCTGGCGAGCTTGGCGTATTCCAGAAGAACACCGGCTCCTGCATGAGGCTCAGCCAAACGGGGAAGTGGTTCTTCAAGGGCGACATCGAGCACGATGGAAACTTCACTAGTAGTGGCAACACACGAGTGATGGGCAACATCAAGGGCGACAAAGAGGTCATCGACAAGGATGGCGCGCTCGACACACTCCGCGACCACTACAACGCTCACCGCCACACCAACGTCCAGACTGGTGGCGGCACATCCGGCCCAACCAACCTGAGCGATCCCTGATCCGAGTAAATAGAGGAACACCCGATGACGAGCTTGTACCACCAATGGGGCGAGGATCTGCAAATCGACAGCAAGGGCGGCCTGCGCATTGCAGACGCGACCAAGCAGACCGAACAGCGCCTCATCCGCCGCTACATGACCAACCCCGGCGACATGCAGGACAGTGGCCAGTACGGCGCTGGCATCAGGCAGTTCATCGGACAGAACACAGACGTAGCGAAGATCAAAGCTACGATGGTTCAGCAAACCCGCATGGAGAGGTCGGTGAGCCGTAGTCCTTCACCCAGCGTCACAGTCCGAGCGATCAACCAACAAACGGTCATAGCCGACGTGACCTACACCGACGCTACTACAGGCGCCTTCCCGGCATTGCAGATGAAGATTTCCGCCTAAGCACAACAATGGAGACGCGATGTCACAGCTACCTTACTCAACGCACGACCAGTTTGTAGAAGCGGCAGTCGCTTACATCCGCGCCACCAATCCAAGCTTCAACAGCTTCTCCGATGGCGACCTCCTTCTAGAGATCATCCGCTCCTCAGCGCATGAGAGCCAATGGCTCCAGTACATTGCCATTCAGCTGCTCAAGCAGACCCGGCTCTCCACCAGCGAGGGCAACGACATCGACACCTTCCTGGCCGACTACGGCCAGGCACGGCTCCCAGCCACCTACGCATCAGGCAGCGTTCTCTTCGCTCGCTATGTGCCAGCGGCCCTCGCCTCCGTCCCGGTCGGAACCATCGTCAAAACCCAGGACGGCGAGCAGAGCTACATTGTCACAGCTGACAGCGAGCACAGCGCCTGGGTACCAGCAAGCCAGAGCTACGCCATTCCTCCCGGTATCACGGGGCTACAGATCCCCGTACGGGCTACCCTGCCGGGCAGTGGGGGCAATGTAAGCTCCGGAGCCATTACCCTTATCAGCAGCGCCCTAGGGGGCGTGGACACGGTGACTAACCTGGTCCCCCTGGCCAATGGCATTGACGCTGAGAGCGATGAAGCCGCCCGACAGCGCTTCCCCGACTACATTAACAGCCGAAGTTTGGGCACTCTCCGTGCCATAGGAAGTGCCATAGCGAACGTCCAGCAGGGGCTAAGCTACAGCTTTGCTGAGAACACCTTGCCTAACGGCAGTGAGCGTGCGGGCTTTGTCTCGATCTATGTGGATGATGGGACTGGCGACCCTGCCCCTGAGCTGCTGAACCGCATCTACCAGGTGGTGGATGATGTACGTCCCCTCACCACCTACTTCGCGGTGCTCAGCCCGAACGTGGCGGCCGCGACCATCTCCATCACTCCCACCATCCTCCCCGGCTTCAATGCCCTCGAGGTGCGTAACGCCGTTAGCTTGGCCGTTACTTCCTACGTCAATGGCCTCGGGATGGGTGTGCCTCTTCGCTTTACCAACCTCGTGGCAGTCGCCCGCCAGGCGCACCCTGGCATCGGGTACCTGGAGGAGATCAAGGTCAACAACGGCTCCAGCAATCTAGGCGGGGCTACCAACCAAACAGTGCGCGTTGTCTCACTGGCGGTGAACTAACATGACCCTCTCAGTTGAAGACTTCCGCGCCCGACTTCGTAGCCACTTGCCGGTTGGCTGGTTCCCCGACAACGCGCCCGTGCTGGATGCGGTGCTTGGTAGCATCGCCACGCACAAGAGCTTCTCAATGGAGCAACTGGACTACGTAGGCGACCAGGCTCGCATCAGCACCCTGCGCGACGTGTTCCTGAACATGTTTGCGGATGAGTTTTTTGGGAAAGGGATGCTGCCGCGCCGAGTGGGTGAGGCAGACGGCAACTACCGCGCACGCATCAAACGAGAGCTGTTCCGCGACCGCGGCACACGTCCTGCCATGGTCGGCGTAATCGAGGATCTCACAGGCACTGAGCCGGTGATCTTCGAGCCCATGAATGCCAGGGACACCGGCGCTTACAACATCAACATGGCCTACAACTCGGCTGGCCGGTACGGCAGCAACCTCATGCCCTATCAAGTCATCATTGACGTAACACGCGGCGCTACTGTCGGCGGTGTTCCCGGGGCGCAGGGCTACGGCAACAAGCCGCGTGCAGCTTACCCGAAGGCCATCGGTGGATACGGGCGAGGCGCAATGATGTACGCCACCCCGAGCGACATCAAAGCTGATGTGACCGACGAAACCATCATCAACGCGATCAACGCAACCCGGCCTGTCGGCACGACCGTGTGGGTGAAGATCACCTGACTAGAACGGCTAATTAGTAGAACAACGGGAGGACTGCGCCACGTAGCCTCGCCTTTCGAGGAGACAACATGACAGATCGCGTAATCGTCTACCCTGGTCAGATTCCCCAGGTGGAGCACGTCCTAGAATCAAACCGCAACATGCAGGATGCGATTTCATCCGTGCTGCGCCTCACCATGAACTCGCAGGGTGTAGCTGGCTTTGATGCCACCCCAAACTCACCAGCTGGCATGAGCGTGGTGCTCAGCGCCGGTACGCTTTGCACATCTGCGCCAGTTGATCCCAGCGCTTACAGCACACTGGCATCGGATTCTACCTCGATCTTCAAGGCAGCCAGCTATGCAGGTGGAACGATCACAGGCTTCACCGCGCCTGGCACAACTGGTCAGACCCGCAAGATCATCATCCACGCGAGCTTCCAGGAAACTGATACCACAGCTGCGCAGCTCCCTTATTACGATTCGGTCACCGGACAATCGACACTAGGTGCATCGCAGAACACCAGGCGCATCCAGCGCGCAGTAGTCGGAATCACCTCCGGTTCCTCCACAACGACAGGCAACGAGACGATCCCAGCCACCCCTGCTGGTGCCATCCCGTTGTACGTTGTGACCCTCACTTACGGCCAGTCCACCATTACGGCTGCCCACATCGAGCGCCATCCAAACAACCTCTTCGTCCCTTACGATCTGATGGATCTGAAGACGGCCATTCGTCCCAAGCTAACCGCTGACTTGATGACCTATGTTAGCCCAAGCGGCAACAATTCAAACGATGGCCTCTCGGCACGCACTCCCAAGCTAACTGTGCAGAACGTCATCGACACCGCAAGCAAGACTTACGACTTCAACGGGTTTCACTGCATCATCAACTGCGCCGCTGGCACATACACCGTTGGCGCCGCGTTCGTTAACAAGCCTCTTGGTGGCACTGGTCAGTTTGACTGGGTTGTTCAGGGCAACGAGACGACACCGTCCAACGTGGTGTTCAATGTAGCCAATGGAAACTGCTTTGTTGCAGCATACGGTGCTGGCGTTCAGATCCGGGGCGTCCGCATGTTGGCCACAGGAACCCCCACTGTCTACAACAGCATTGGCTATGGCATCCTAGCGTTCGGCTCAGCCTACGTTGACACTTACGCATGTGACTTCGGCGCCTGCGGCCACACCCACGTGAACGCCGCTGATGGAAGCATCGTAAACTTCGCATCCACGAACTACCGCATTAGCGGCGGTTCTCAGTACCACGCAGTAGCCACCGGCTCTGGTCGAGTGCTGAACGTGGTCACCACTGTTACCGTCAGCGCAGCCGTCACTTTCGGTGGCGCCTTTGTGTGCGCGACAACCGGCGGCAACGTCGTGATCTACAGCAACACCTTCACCAATCCAGGCAATGTCAGCGGCAAGCGCTACTCCGCCGAGTCGTGCGGCAACATCCAGGTCAACGGCAACAGCGCAACCTACTTGCCTGGCTCGGTCGCGGGCACGAGCGTCACCGGAGGAAACTACTACTAATGTTCACAGCACCTGATTTTTCCAACTTCTTCTGGCGCGTTCGCGACAGCGGCAAGATCTACAGCAGCAAGGCGCGCGACTACGTGGAGGTGGACGACGCCAACTACGTGGCTTGGGCGAACGCCATCATCTCCACCCTGCCCCCACATGTCTCCGGCAACCTCGTTGAGATTGTCACCCCGGCGCTAGCTGACGAGGAGGAGCTTAAAGCCACCGTGCTGCGCCTTTTCCCGGCAGGCTGGATGGGTGAAGCGGTTCGCTATGTGCCAGTAAGCGTGGTGCGCGAGCGTCTGGAGGCAGTCAACCTCTGGAGCGCTGTAGCCGCTGTGCTAGGCGCCGACATGGCCATGGCCTTTAAGGTGCTTACCCTGAAGGAGGGCCTCGACCCCAAGGACGCACAGGTCATCGGCTTGCTAGAGGCGGTCGGAGCAGACCCTGCCTCCATCTTGGCGCCCTGATGGCATGTAGCCCCTGTGGAGTTGCCCGCTTCTACGCTGGCAACCTCCTACTAGCCCTAGACCGCGTGGCTAACGCAGTTCTCCTCGGCTCAGCCAATGAGACAGTCAGCCAAAGAGCGGCCCGTGCATCTCAAGCAGGCAATCGGATAGCCGCAGCATTCTGCGGCTTCCTGAACCTCTTTGACCGCGGACATTGCGAAGACAGCTTGGACCCGAGCACTGGCACCAATGCCATGGAGCTGTGGGAATGGACCAGCCGGGAGAAAGATGACTAAGAACACTTACGTCTACATCGTTGGAGGCATTGTCACCGACCTTCTAGTATCATCGGTAAGTCCAGGATCATCTTGGATGCTGCTTACTGACCTACGAGTGCGCAAGGGCTGGCTCTACAGCAACGGCGTCTTCACTGACCCCGTCCCCGGCGGCACCCCTGATCTTCCTGACACCAACCCAACGCGCTCGTCTGAGATCTACTCCGAGCTAGCGCACCAGGATGCAGAGCGCTCAGCATCGAGTGCCCTAGTGTCTCTCCAATACGCCAAGATCGGCGTGAAGGGCGACAAGGGCGACACAGGCGACCAAGGACCAGCCGGCCCCCGGGGAAACATCGGCCCGCCGGGCATTCAGGGCATTCCCGGCCCTCAGGGCATCGAAGGCGTTGTGAATGCCGTCCAATACGAAAATCTCCTAGCTCGTCTGACGAACGCCGAGGCGGCGATCACAGCCCTTCAGGTTGGTCTAACTGTTCCCAAGCCAACCATCTCGAACCAGAGCTTTTCCAAGCCAGCCAACCTGGCGGCTAACGGCACCATCGGCACCCTCGTGCTCGGCGGCGGCGCTCCAACAATCATCACCAGTAGTGATGACCGCGTGAAGGTCTCCCTAGCCGGTGTGCTGACGCTCAGCGCAGCAATGGCTAACCCGACGCAGGCGACCGTCATCACGCTGACTATCACGGTAACAAACGGCGGCGGCAGCAACGCAGCCACGATCACCGTCACCCTCACCGCTGTGGTTGCTAAGCCTGTCATCACAGCCAATCAGAGTTACACCAACCTGGCGAATGTTGCCGCAGGCGCAGTGCTGGGTACAGCCATCGCGACAACAGGCGGTGCACCAGCAAGCTTCACGAGCAGCGATGTCCGCGTGGCAGTTAGCTCAGCCGGTGTTGCCAGCCTGGTGACAGCCTTCGCCAACGTCTATCAGAGCGTCACGATCTCGGTAAACATCACTGCAACCAACGCAGGCGGCAGCGACACAAAGGCGGTTACCTTCGTCTTCAACGGCGTGGCTATCACCGACGCAGCACGACTGAACACACTTCAGAAGCTGGATTGGGAAGCTTACGCACAGCGCGACACCTATGCCAACACGCCAGTGTACGGCCACATGGAGACCATCGGCTCCATCACCTACTGGCCGCTCATCTGGGCTGGCATGAAGGAAGGCACCCCGGATGAATGGCAGCAGAATGACCCGCAGATTGCCTTGCAGGACATCTACGCGCTTCTGCGCGCCAATGCTGCTGACTTCGCTGCGGCGCAGTTTTGGTACGACGTATGGATTGCAGACGTTGCACCCTTTGTCGGCGGTTCGAGCAGTTCGTCCAACCTCAAGATGGTCCCCTACTTTGAGAACAACGTCACGGCCGGAACCCCGCCATTTGAGCAGTTCGTTGGCAAGCAGGTTGCTGGCACGCAGGCACATACCGATAAGGGCGACACCAACTACACCAACGTCAACTGGTTCCTCACCGATGCAGCAGGCGGCCATGGGCGTGAAGTGTATGTCGTCTTCCCGCTGCTTCCAAATGTCGAAGGCACAAACTACAGCGATCCAGTCAATCTAGCTCGCCTCGCCACAGCGGCATCGGGTGGCTACAACTCGCAGTATGTGACCGCAGCTAACAACATTATCTCAGCGATCAATCAGAACAACGCTGCCGGCCTCGTCCAGCAGGATAAGATTGATATCCGCACAGGCTGGGAGTTCAACGGCGACTGGATGTCGTGGCGTGCGCAGGGCCGACAGGCAAACTTCATCGCGGCCTGGAGGAATCTCGTAAACGCCTTCCGCTCTGTCACTGGTGGCAATCGCTTTGAGTTCACTTGGTGTGGCAACTACGGACAGGGCTATGACCCATCGACAGCTTACCCAGGTGATGCCTACGTGGATAAGGTCGGCGTCAACTTCTACTACTACAGCTATGTTGGCCTCTCCACCGATCCACAGCAAGCCTTCAACACCATCCGCACTATGGATTGGGGCCTAGACTGGTGGTCGGGCTTTGCTCAGTCGCGCGCAAAGCCGCTCGTGATTCCTGAGTGGGGTGCAGCAGGTTACGGACCTGACGCCGACTCTGCCGCATTCATCACCTACAGCCTGGACTGGATGCGCGCCAACTCCGTCCAGTATGAAGGTTATTGGGATCAGCCAGGAACGCCGGAAGAGATCACTCGCAGCGATCGTGTGCTAGCACAGGCTGCCTACAAGGCGGGCCATTCTTAAAGCAAAGAGGTGGCCGACGATGAGGCGCGCCACCTCCGAGGTGGGCGAGGCGGTCTATGCACTCAGGAAATCGATGAGATCCTGATCCGTTCGAAGAAGCTTTTCGCTTGGCACACCGAGGGCCAGCGCGAACTCGACACTGCGAACAGTCAATGACTCGTTGAGACTAAGATCGAACGCGGCATGGACAAGATCGCCTAAGCGATCAAACTCTCCGTCGATCCGATGGATAAGCTTTGCAGATGCTTCATCCAATTCAGCTATCATCGCCTGGTTACGCTGCTCAATCTGGCCCGCGGCATTTGCAACATGACTACGTAGAAGATGCGAAAGGACCTTGCCCGCAACGCTGCCCACGAGTGCACCTATCACCGGCACCGGGATAACCACCTGGCTACCAACGGCGCAAAGACCCACAATTCCTACGTCGGAGCAGACCAACGTCCCTTGATCGAGAAGCTGATCTAAGGAGATCTTCCGTTCTTTGTAGGCTAGGACCAAAGGGTAGAGCGCCTTTGCTGCGGCAACAAAGCTGTTTGCTAAGGGCGCAGACGTTTTAGCGAAGTTTGTTAGCCCATACAGAGCGGCACCGGCGACGGCGCCTACGGCACCGTCTTTTAGCGTTTTGACACCGACTTCTTCCCAGTCTGCCCGGGTAAATTGCCCCTTGAATGGATTTTTCTTTTGTTCCCGGTGCTTACGAAGCAGTTCCGTAGCGAATCCAACCGTCGCGCCGATAGCGGCGGCTTTGCCTACTACCTTGGCACCGTCCATCCAACCAGGCTGATGCTGAGCAGAGATCTCATCACGCCGCTTATCGTTGTCGTCAACAAGTTCGTCTTCATGCCGGGAGATCGTCTTGATGACCTGTCCCTGCTGCACTTCAGCATAGGTGGAGAGACTAGGCTTAACTGCTTCACAGAAGGGCTTTCCTGCTGCCTGCTCAATCTCTCTGATATTTCGAGAGATAGCTGCGATCGTTTTCGCGTTGAGGCCGTCGACGTGCTCACCCCGGCACACCTTCAGCATAACAGCATACTGATCTTTGGGGACGTGGTAGAAGCTATCATCACGCCCGAACGTCTTGTACTTGGCCAAATGGCCCAGCACGGCAGACAGACTATTGTTTACGCCGTTGATGAATTTCGACTGAACCTGCTTGTTGTTGAGTATATAATCTCCGGGCGCAGTGCGGCTCAGATTGTCAATGGAGGCTGAGAAGGGCAATTGGTTGAAAACATCCCGAGCACGGCGTACGCCGACCTCGACACGTTCAGCAATCTCGCCATGCTTGGTGGCTACGCTTCCAAGGATTGTTGAGGGTTCGGCAACGAATTTGCGAACGGTAGCTGTCTCTGCAAGGGCTGCCTCCAGCAATTCATTCTGCTGGCTAAGCGCTGCTTTTTCAGCAGCCATTCGCGTCACGTTCGCCACATCGACGACTGCGGCCTGCAGCAGTTCGGCAGTGGCCTTCGGAAGCTCGTTCATTTTCAGATCGGACATTAGATCGCCTTGAGATCCACGTTTTTGACAAGAAGCTCGCCCATGCTTCGCACGTGGTTCACCATGGCCTTCATCATGTCCAACACATCTTCCGTCTGTCCGTGAGGTGTAGAGACCTTGTTTACGTCACGAAGGATAGTAAGCAGACGTATCAGCCCCTCTGCCGTGTTGTTCGTAAGTCTGTGAAGGCGCTCGATAGACGCCACTGACGCATAGATGTAGCGGACCTCGGCTTCCACCTTCCGGCATCTCTCGTCCGCTTCTTTAGTCGCTTTGGCGTTGGCGCGGCGCATGTAGAGAATGCCGCCTGTGGCGGCCACACCGGCCAGCCCCAAGCCAACCGGTCCGCTCATCGCGAGCATTGCGGTTCCAGCAGCCATACCGCCGCCGCCAGCGGCGATGGCCCCACCACCTAGCCAAGCGAGCGCCGCCTTTGTAGCGGCGACACCGGTAAGTGCAGAGATCGCCGTCCCGGTAGAAGCAGTTCCGAACGTCGTTGCTACAGCCATCGCTGCCGTAGGGCCTAGCAGCGCGGTTATCGCACCAGCAGTGACGCCCGCGCCGGCGCCTGCAGCGGTTTTTACTGTCGCATCGCGCATCGACACATCAATGTCGATCAGAACGTCGGTGAATTTTGAGTAATTAATTTTGTACTGCTGCACCACCTTCTCAAAATCGACAGGCTTATTTCGCATGGTATTCACGTAATCTTCTACTTCACAGATTACGCGGTGAGCCTTGACCTTGCGTAAGTCATAAAGCTTCGTACAAGCCTCTACAGCTACTTCCGCAGCTTTGGCGTGATCATCGACAGATTTCTGCAAACGAGCTTTAGCGGCATTTAAGCTGTCTCGGTTGAGCATCTGTCTCTCATCATCCGACCAATTCGGAAAGTATCATAATTTGGAATGGCGAAAAGTCCCGCTTCCGCCATGCGCTGCTTATGGCCGTAAGTGGTTGCTGCCTTTTTAACGGACAGGGTTCCGCTACCAATCCCACCGCTAGATGAAGTTTCGAGCCGTGAG
Source organism: Teichococcus deserti (assembly GCF_001982615.1). Lineage (GTDB taxonomy): Bacteria > Pseudomonadota > Alphaproteobacteria > Acetobacterales > Acetobacteraceae > Pseudoroseomonas > Pseudoroseomonas deserti. The sequence continues at coordinate 55,513 of NZ_MLCO01000069.1, forward strand.
TTAGAGTTTGGTGCTGGCAGTACGAGCTCGATGACCGCACCGACTAAATAGCACGGACGAGTTCTCCAGCTTGTTCTCAAAAGGCTCCTACGACAGTCCGCTGCGCCTCTACTCCTTACCGCGCAGCGGACTTTTCTCTCCCACATCCGCATCTCGCAGCTTGGAGGATTGTGCCTGGCTAAAGGAACAATCCATGCAAGCTGAACCCGTTGAGCGACGCCGACACCCAAGAGATCCCACTAATCCAATCACAATCGCCCAGGATGAAACCTACGCTGCACTCCGCCTTCTGAAGGAGACAACAGCGGCCAGCCTCATCGTGTTGCAAAACCTGTTTAAGGAACACCGATGATGGCAGATGATCTCTCCCCACTATTAGTGACGCTGCAAGGCATTCTGCCGCCGCATTGGTACGCTCTCCTACTGCTGCTAACACCGTTCGTTCTGCCTGCCTTCAGGCTGCTATCCGCAAAGTGGCAGAGCTGGACTGACGGAAGCAGCAAGAGCAAGGATGCAGAGATCGACAGGCTCAAGAGCGAACTAGCCGATCAGCGTGAGTACGCTGCTAATCAAAGCGCCATGGTGCTCAAGCACGCAGATCAAACACTCCAGATGGCTGAAGCCTTCAAGAATGGCAGTGTGGCGATGACGGATTTCACGAATGCCGTCACGCAGATGATGACGAAGCTGAAGGAATCCGGCGGCTAATTCAGCTGCCCCCAGTTTGAAGGCCCGGTGCATCTGTCGCCGGGCCTTTCCTGTCTGTGCAGCAGATCGCGGCGAAAGCGGGGCCTGACCCCGCTTTCGTTGCGACCGGCCTTCTTAGAAGTCCATCACTACAACCAATTCGAATGTCAGCAGATCACCAGCCTCTTCGTTGCACTGCGCCACACACTCTTGGAGCAGTGAGTATTCTTCCGGAGTGACCATCTCGGGTTCAGTGCTGGTGATGACATCGGTGCAGTCATTCTTAACGTTCAGGACTATCAGCAGCATGGGGCAGCTCCTTGTTTGCCCCACGATCCAAGCTTCTTCTGACAGTCCTTCCTACATCAGATTTGCTCAGATTCTGACAAATTTCTCCATAAAAACAGACGCTTATCCCGTCTCTTGGCTTGCTCTTCGGGACAGCGAAGTTAAGCTCATTCTGTTAGCGGAACACATTGCTAACGCGCTGTTTCTCATGAGAATAGGACATGCAAATGAGCTTCCTCAGCAGCCTCAAGCTTGCCGACGTGACCCCTGCTACGCTTCGCAAGGATCCTGTTGGCATCGCCATTGAGGCGTTCCTCCAGAAAGTAGAAGTGCAGCTTGCTTACGCAGAGGCTGACAAAGCGGGCACGACGTACAACCCTCCCCGTGCTCGCAAGGAACCAGCAAAGCGCGAGCCGCTCGACATGCGGTGGTATCGGCGTAACGAGAGCGTGTTCGTGACCGTTATCAAGGTGGGTAGGCAGCCGATCACCAAAGACGAGCAGCCGCTGGTCTACGAGATCGGTTCCACGCTCGATGACGTGATCGGCTTTTTCACCGGGCTGAAGAAAGCCGCCACCGACCGAGACCCCGAGTTGGTCAAAGAGGTGCTGGCTGCCAAAGCTGCACAGGCCAAGGCACAGCCTGCTCCGGCCGGTGATGCTGCACCCGAGTCGCTCGCAGCGCCTAAGGCGGCTAACCCGCGCAAGCGCTAACCACTTCCCACCCCAACCCGGCGCAGCAATGCGCCGGGTTCCTTGTCTTCAAGCTCCTGCACAACCTAAGACTTTGTTCTGCATTTGTTCTACAACAACCGTCCCCCGGGTTATCCACAATGTACGAAGAAGGCACGTTTGGTGACGATGCCCTTCATGGCATCTTCTACTCGGTGCAGTGTTTAGGGTGTCGCCATCAACGCTACGTCTCAGCTCGTCGTCTTACACTGGCCGGGTTTGGCAATCAGCAAGTTGTAGGTAGCCAACCACGGTGGAGGTGTCCCCGATGTGACAGCAGAGGTGCTTCCATCGTGAGGTCAGGGCAATGGTGCGGGCCAAGTTGGAGCAAACCCGCTGACTACGCTGAGACCGTTGAGGACCGTATCGCGAAGTTGACTATCCATCCCTAAGCACACTGGGATCGGACTGTGCGCAAACTACATAGAAGGTTACCTTGTTGGCGGTGCGGATGTCGGGCAGCGCCTTCATCACCGGGCCGCGGCCATAGACCTCGCCCGGCGCCTTCATCCAGCGGAAGGCGATGAAGGGACTGTCGTTGAAGCGGCCGGCCGCCAGCGGCACCGCGCGGCCTTCCCAGTCCAGCACGGCCAGGTAGCCGCAGCCGGTCCGCTCCGGCCACACCGCCTCGACCACGCGGTGCTTGCCCGGGCTTTCTTCAGTGCCCTCGATGCCGGGGGGCAGCACGGCGTCGGGGTAGCGGCGGCGCAGCGTCGCGGCATCCAGCGCCGCGGCGCGATAGACGGTGTCGAGACGGCCACTCTCGCCCTCCTCCAGCACCGCCTCGCGCAGCGGCACGGCGGTGAAGCGCAGCGCGGACAGGCCACCCGGCGGCGCCTCCTCCACCAGCAGCACGCCGCTGCCGGCGACGACCAGATCGAGGAAGGCCTGGTGCATCTCGACCGCGAAGTTGGAGCGGTCGAGATGGCCCTGCAGCGTCTCCGCCGCCGCCTCCAGGGCCGCGGCCGCGGCGGGGCCCTGGGCGCTTTCAGCCAGGGCGCGCGACGGGGCCAGGCCGAACCAGCGCGACCAGGGCGGCGTCAGCTCGGCCAGCAGGCTGGCGGCCAGCTGCTCGGCCGCATCGGGGGCGGTCGCGTCATAGAGCTGCGCGCCGCCGGCGCCGGGCGTGCCGGACAGGACATGGTCGTAGCAGTCCTGCCAGACGCCCTCCCACGGGCGGCGCCGGGCCAGCGCCGCGGCATGGCGCGGCAGCAGGGTCTCGGGGGTCAGGGTCATGCGCTCACTCCCCGAGCAAGGTCTTGCGCGCGCCGGCCAGGCCGGGGGCCAGCGCCGGGGCTGTCGCCGCGGGCGGCTTTTCCTCCAGCACGCCGCGGGCGGAGGTCGCGATGGTGCCGGCAAGTCCCCGGCGGGCGCGCAGCTGGTTGTCCGCCCGCGCGGTCTGCGCCGCGGCCTCCGGGCTGGGCGAGGCGACGACGGGCGTCGGATCGGCGGTGGCGGTCGGCGCGACGACCACCGGCTTCGGGGCACGGAACAGGCCACCCATGCGCGTGCGGGCTCCTCTGCGATCGGGGGATCGCGACCGCCCGACGCAAAAAGCCCTGCCGGAGGGGGTCCGGCAGGGCGCGAGGTCGGGAGGATCGCGGGAGGATGCCGCCGGGCGCAGCTCGCCCCTTGGCGACTGCAGTCCTACGCCCTCAGCGAGGCGGTGTCAATGACTTTTTTCCTATCGTAGGAATATTTCTCGAGTCGACGGTACAAGCCATGCGGTGTGACGGCGAAGGGTGCGCCCTCGCCCAGCAGCGCGCGGCAGAGCGAGACGCAGGAATAGGGGCTGAGCTCGGGCAGCCAGCCGCAGGCCGGCGGTCCCGGCTGGAACGGGCCCAGCACGGTCAGCCCGGCGCGGCGGTAGAAGCCCGGCAGGTCGAAGCCGGGCACGAGGTCCGGCCGCGCCACCAGCAGCCGGCCCGAGAGCGGCTCGATCACCGTCCAGCCGCGGGCATCCTCCACCACCGCGAAGCAGTGGCGGAAGCCCGGACGCAGCAGCCGCAGCCAGGCACGATCGGCGCGGCCGCCGAAGCCGATCCAGACCTGCTGCACGCCCTCGGCCAAAGCGTGGCGCGGCGCGATGCGCAGCGGCTGGATCAGCGGCACCTGAAGCGGCGGGGGCTCGCCGGCGCGGCTCATGACCTGGCGCCCGGCCAGGCCAGGATCGCGGCCTCCTCGGCGGCGGGCAGGTCGAGGGCCGGGCCGTCGACGATGCCCTTCTGGCGCAGCGGCCAGTCGAGCCGCGACAGCGCCTCGCGCCACAGCCGCCAGTCGCCGCGCTCGCGCAGCGCGCGGGGGTCGGGCGCCTGGCCGCGCTCGCCCCAGCGGCGAAGGATGCGGGCATGCGCCAGCTCGATCCGGCGCTGGCGATACAGGCGGTCGAGGCATTTCACCACGTCGTCGGGCTCGCAGGGGCGCTGCACCGCGCCGGCGCCGGCGACGATGCGGGCGCCCTCACGCCGGGCGATGAGGGCGTTCATGGTCCAGAACCAGGCCTGCTCGGCGCTGGCGAAGGGTTCGGCCTTGCTGAGCGAGGCCAGGACGGGGGCATTCTGCGGGCGAAGGGCGGCGGTCATTTCGGGGGGTGTTCCTCGCCTTCCGGTTGAGTAGCCCCACGATCATTACGATCTGGTTTATAGGCGTCAAGGCCTAAACGCGACTATTTTCCTATTGCAGCGCATCCAAAAACCTAGGATGATCCACCCATGCGTCATGACGACATCTGGCGGGCGGTGGACGCCCTGGCGGCGGAGCACGGCCTGTCTCCCTCGGGCCTGGCCCGCAAGGCCGGGCTGGACCCGACCGCCTTCAACCCGTCGAAGCGCGTCGGTGCCGATGGCCGGGCCCGCTGGCCCTCGACCGAGAGCATCGCCAAGATCCTGGCCGCCACCGGCACCGACATGGACAGCTTCGCCTCGCTGGTCACCGGCGCTCCGGCGCTGAACAGCGGCAGCCGGACGATGCAGGGCCGGCGCATCCCGCTGATCGGCCTGGCCCAGGCCGGCGGCGATGGCTATTTCGGCGATGGCGGCTACCCGGTCGGCGGCGGCTGGGACGAGATCAGCACGCCCGAGCTGTCGGACCCCAACGCCTATGCGCTGGAAATCTCCGGCGACAGCATGGAGCCGGTGTTCCGCGACGGCGACGTCATCATTGTCTCGCCCAACTCCCCGGTGCGCCGCGGCGACCGCGTTGTGGTGCGCACGGTGAAGGGCGAGGTGATGGCCAAGGAGCTGCTACGCCAGTCCGCCCGCCGCATCGAGCTGGCCAGCCTGAACCCGGCCCATCCGAACTACAGCTTCGACCTGGGCGAGATCGCCTGGATCCACCGGGTCCTCTGGGCGAGCCAGTAAGGCCAGATTCCAGGGGCATCGAATGCCCCCGGGCCCCCACATTCATGTTGCGTCCCGCCTGTGGCCTTGTGGCGCCAACTGACGGCGGGGTCCGGGGTGACACTGTCACCCCGGCGGGGGTGCAGGGGGCAGAGCCCCCTGCCCGCTTGACTTCAGGCCTTCGCCTTCATCGCTTCCAGAATCGCTTCCGCGTCCCACCCGGCCGGGCAGACCAGGAAGCTCCCGTCTTCCAGCGGCACCGTCGCCAGCCCGGTGTCCTCATAGGCGCGGAGCAGGCCGGGACCGACCTGCCAGAAGGCGTGGCCGACGCCGTTGCGCTCGCAGAGGTCGCGGAAGCGCCACATGGCTGCGATGCGGGCGCCGTCATCGCCGGCCGGGTCGCCCAGGCCGACCCACAGATTCTCCAGCTTCAGGAAGGCGAAGCCGGCGCCGCGGCCGCCATCGGCGAAGAGGGCGGCGTCGGCGGTCGTCGGCACGCGGCCGCCGAGCACGGCCAGGCGGGTGCGAGCGGCCTGGTCGAAGTCGCTTTCGCGGATGCGGGCGGGGCGCAGCAGGCGGAGCGCGGCGACCAGCAGGAGGACGCCGCAGAGGCCGACGGCGAAGCGCAGCGTGTCCGGCGCCTGCTCCGAGAAGGGCACCGACCACCAGGCCTCGTTCGCCACCGGCTCGCGCCAGCCGATGCGGGCCAGCGCCAGGGCAGCGGTGGCGCTGGCGGCCAGCGGGATCAGCGTGGCGACGGTCAGCGGCTCGCCGGTCAGCCGGGCGTCGCGGTAGAAGGCGGTGCGCATGCAGGCGACCAGCCCGGCGAGCGCCAGGAAGGCACCGGAGATGAACCAGGGTTCCCCGCGCAGCAAAGCGGTGATGCCGCCGAGCATGAGCAGGACGATGCCGCTGACCCAGGCGATGCGCAGCCGGCGCAGCATGCCATAGGCCGCGACCAGCAGCAGCGAGCCCAGCACGGAGGCGGCGAAATGGCTGGCCAGCGCCGCCCATTCGCCGGCCCATTGCGCCAGGCGGGCGCCGCGCGCCGGCAGCGCGCCAATGAAGATCAGCGCGACGCCGGCCAGCCCTGCCAGCCCCGCCATGGCCGGGCCTTCCAGCGCGTCGGTCACCCGGGTCTCGGGACCGAGCCGGCCAAGGAGGTGGCGGCGCTGGTTGATCTCGAAGCCGGCGAAGAGGGCGCCGGCCAGGAACAGCGGCACGATGTAGTAGTAGAAGCGGAACAGCAGCAGCGCGCTGATCACCTGCGGCGCCGGGATATAGGGCTGCAGCCCGACCAGGATCGCCGTGTCGAAGACGCCGAGCCCGCCCGGCACATTGGCGGCCAGGCCCGCCGTGTAGGCGGCGAGATACAGGCCGACGAAGCGCGGGAAGGTCAGGCCCTCCGCCGGCGGCAGCAGGGCGTAGAAGATCATCGCGGTGACCGCGACATCGACCGCGGCCAGCAGCGTCTGGGCCAGCGCCATGCGGAAGCGCGGCAGGTCGATGCGGTGGCCGAAGGCGGTGAAATGCGGGACGAAGCGCGCCAGCAGCAGGTAGCTGGCGACGACGCAGAGCATCGCCACGCCGATCAGCTGCATCGCCCAGGCCGGCACATGGCCGGTGGCGCCAGGGATGATGTCCGGGTCGTGGATCAGGATGGCGCCGCCCAGCGCCATGCCGCCCAGGCCGAAGGTCAGGCTGGTGAAGGCGATGACCTTGGCGACCTCGCCCGGGGTCAGGCCCCAGGCGGCGTAGAAGCGGTAGCGGACGGCAGCGCCCGAGACTGCGGCGAAGCCCAGGTTGTGTGCCAGGGTATAGGCGCAGAAGGAGGCCAGCGAGGTGCGCAGGTAGCTGACCGGCTTGCCGGCATAGACCGAGCCCAGCCGGTCGTAGATGGTCAGCACCGCATAGGCCAGCAGGGTCCAGCCGGCGGCGATCCACAGCGTGCGGGCCGGCACCGCCTCGATCGCCGTCCGCACATCGGCCAGCGACAGGTGGCGGAACTCGCGCTGCACCACGTAGAGCGCGCCAAGCAGCAGCAGCAGCCCGAAGACGGTGGGCCCGTGCCGCTTCAGCGCGCCAAGCACGGGGCTCACGCCGCGGGGCTCTCCACGCCCGCCGCGGCCGCGGGTGGGCGGGCCAGCGCCTCCTGGATCAGCCGCACCGTCTCCGGGATGCCGTAGGCGGCGGCCAGGCTGCCGAAGCGTGGACCCTGGTCGGCGCCGACCAGCACCTGGTAGAGCGCGTTGAACCAGCCGCGGGCGACACCCGGCGAGCCGTCCTTCATCAGCTGGATGAAGGGCTCGCGCCGGCCGGCGTCATAGACATCGACCTGGATGCGCTCGGCCTGGGGCAGGCCGGGGGGCAGCGCCTCGATCTCGGCCTGGTGGGCCAGCAGCAGCTCGACCAGCGCCTGGAAGCAGGGACGCTCCTCCGGCGTCGGTGCGCGCGGCGTCAGCGTGGGCAGGATGAAGTCGCGCGAATAGGCGACGGCATAGTCGACCAGCTGGGCCAGCAGCGGCTGGTTCTCCGGCGTGGCGCCCGGGGCGTAGTTGCGGACGAACTGCCACAGCCGCGCCGAGGTGTCGGCGGCGGAGACGGTGGCCAGGTTCATCAGCATGCCGAAGGAGAGCGGCGGCTCCGGCGTGTTGGGCGCCTCGCCGGCATGGATGTGCCAGGCGGGGGAGGCCGGGTCGGCATTGGCGCGCAGCTTCTCGCGGGCGGCCAGATACTCGTCGGTGGCGCGCGGGATGACGTCGAAATGCAGGCGCTTCGCCCGGCCCGGCTGCTGGTACATGAAGTAGGACAGGCTTTCCGGGGGCGCGTAGGTCAGCCATTCCTCGATGGTCAGGCCATTGCCCTTGGACTTGCTGATCTTCTGGCCGCCGGCGTCGAGGAACAGCTCGTAGGTCATGCTGACCGGCGGCTCGGCGCCCAGCACCCGGCAAATGGCGGAGGACAGCTTGACGCTGTCGATCAGGTCCTTGCCCGACATCTCGTAATCGACGCCGAGGGCGAACCAGCGCATCGCCCAGTCGGCCTTCCACTGCGCCTTGACGGCGCCGCCGGTGACGGGCGTCTCGAAGCGCTCGCCGCTTTCCGGGTCGCGCCAGATCACGGTGCCGTCCTGCGGGCGGGTTTCGTCCATGGGCACCTGCATCACCACCCCGGTCTTGGGATGGACCGGCAGGAAGGGCGAGTAGGTCGCGCGGCGGTCGGGGCCGAGGGTCGGCAGGATCACCTGCCGGACTTCCTCATGCCGCTCCAGCATGCGCAGCAGGGCGGCGTCGAAGCGGCCCGAGCGGTAGTAGTCGGTGGCCGAGGCGAATTCGTATTCGAAGCCGAAGGCGTCGAGGAAGGCGCGCAGCCGGGCGTTGTTGTGCGCGCCGAAGCTGTCATGCGTGCCGAAGGGATCGGGGATGGCGGTCAGCGAGCGGCCCAGGAAGGGGCGCAGGCTGTCGCCGTTGGGCACGTTGTCCGGGACCTTGCGCAGCCCGTCCATGTCGTCCGAGAAGGCCAGCAGCCGCGCCGGCAGGCCGGTCAGCCGCTCGAAGGCGCGCTTGACCCAGCTGGTGCGGGCGACCTCGCCGAAGGTGCCGATATGCGGCAGGCCCGAGGGGCCGTAGCCCGTCTCGAACAGGGCCGAGGCTTTGCCGGCTCCAGCAATGCGATCGGCGACCTTGGCGGCTTCCTCGAAGGGCCAGGCCTTGACAGTGCGGAGCGATGGATCGGCGGTCATGCCCGCCCCATGCCAGCGCCGCGACCGCCGGTCAACGCGCCTCCGCGGCAGGGCAGCCACCGCATCCTTGCGTTTCCATCACCTTTGGGAAAAACCGCCCCCCTTGCTGGCCTCGTTCGCCTTTTGCCCCTAGGTTCCGCCG
>NZ_MLCO01000007.1 GCF_001982615.1 Teichococcus deserti
CGCCGGCGCTGCGCCGGCTGGCGGCGCTGGAGAAGAAGAAGAACCTCTGGCCGCTGCCGCCGACCCACGGCGCCGGCGCCTGAGCTGACCTTCCGGCCGACCCGACCCCCCGACCCGATCCCCTGAACCGCCTTCCGCCCCGGAACAGATCCCCCCATGCTGTTCAATTCAGCCGGCTTCATCCTCGGCTTCCTTCCCGTCGTGCTGCTGGGCTTCGTGCTGCTGGCGGGCGGCGGGCATCGCCGCTTCGCCGGGCTCTGGCTGACCGCCGCCTCGCTGGTCTTCTACGGCTGGTGGAACCCGATCTACGTGCCGCTGCTGCTGGCCAGCATGACCGCCAACTTCTGGCTGGGCGGGCTGCTGCGGCGGCATCCGACGCGGGCGCTGCTGATCGCCGGCATCGCCGCCAATGTCCTGCTGCTCGCCTATTTCAAGTATACCGGCTTCCTGGTGCAGGTGGCCGACCAGGTGACCGGCGCCGGCTGGAGCGCGCCGCAGATCATCCTGCCGCTGGCGATCTCCTTCTACACCTTCCAGCAGATCGCCTATCTGAGCGACGCGCATGATGGCGCGGTGGGCGAGCACAACTTCTCGAACTACTGCCTGTTCATCACCTTCTTCCCGCATCTGATCGCCGGCCCGATCACCCACCACAAGGAGATGCTGGAGCAGTTCGAGGATCCGGACGGCTTCCGCCCGCGCATCGACACCATGGCGGTGGGCGCCACGCTGTTCCTGATGGGGCTGTTCAAGAAGGTGGTGCTGGCCGACCCGATGGGCGCCGAGGCTGCCCCCGTCTTCGCCGCCGCCGCCGATGGCGCCTCGCTCGCCATGCTCGACGCCTGGACCGGCGCGCTGTCCTACACGCTGCAGCTGTATTTCGACTTCTCCGGCTACAGCGACATGGCGATCGGCCTCGGCCTGCTCTTCGGGATCAGCCTGCCGGCCAATTTCGACAGTCCCTACAAGGCGCAGAACATCATCCAGTACTGGTCGCGCTGGCACATGACGCTGACCCGCTTCCTGACCACCTATATCTACACGCCGCTGGTGCTGCGGGCGACGCGGGCCCGGGTCGCCGCCGGCAAGCCGCTGCCCAGGCGCGGCAAGATGACGCCCGGCGCCTTCCTGCATCTCGTCGCCTGGCCGACGATCGCCACCCTGATGATCTCCGGCGTCTGGCACGGCGCCGGCTGGCAGTTCGTCGCCTTCGGCGCACTGCACGCCTTCTACCTGGTGGTCGCGCATGGCTGGCGCGCCTTCAAGGCCAGCCGCGGCATGCCGCTCGACAGCAGCAACCCGCTGAAGCATGGCGTCGCCGTGCTCACCACCTTCGTCTGCGTCGTCATCGGTGCGGTGTTCTTCCGCTCGGCCGACCTGACCTCGGCGCTGACGCTGCTGGCCGGCATGGCCGGGCTGCACGGCTTCGAATTCCCGCCGGTCCTGGCGGAGCTGCCGGGGCTGGCCAGCGTCATCGCGGCGCTCGGCGTCAACGTGGCGCAGCCCGACTTCTTCCGCCCGACCACGGCGCTGCAGATCGCGGTGCTGCTGGCCTTCTGCTGGACCCTGCCGAACAGCCAGCAGTGGCTGCGCGCCGCCCGCACCGCGCTGGGCTGGAAGCCCTGGTCGAGCTGGATGGAGCGGAGCATGCCCTGGCTGAGCTGGCGCCCGAATGCGGCGGTCGGCGTGGCGGTGGGGGTGGTCGGCTTCTACGCCCTGGCCCGCGCGCTCTCCGCCGCGCCCACCGAATTTCTCTACTTCCAGTTCTGAACCGGCATCGGATCGGACATCGACCCATGGACCAGCTCGCCTGGCTTCCCCCCCATCCGGATCTCGGCGCGGCACTCGCCAGCGCCAGGACGGAGGACAATCCGCAGGCCCTGCTGGCCACCGCCGCGCGGCTGTCCGGCTTCCGCCGCGACTTCGCCGCCACCGGACGCATCGACCGCCTGGCGCAGCGCGCCATCGCCGAGGGCGCCACGCCGAAGTCGGCCGGCCTCGCGCCCTATCGCGTCGCGGTGCTGGCCTCGCACACCGTCGACCACCTGCTGCCGGCGATGCGCGTGGCGGGCCTGTCGCGGCGCCTGGCGCTGGCGGTGCACACCACCGCCTATGGCCAGTACCGCCAGTCGCTGCTGGGCGAGGATCCGGCGCTCGCCGCCTTCGCGCCGCAGATGGTGCTGCTGGCGCTCGATGCGCGCGACGCGCCGCTGGAACTGCCGCTGACCGCCTCGGATGAGACGGTGGAGGCCGCCGTCGCCGCCCGCGTCGACGAGCTGCGCCGGCTGTGGCGCCGCGCGCGGCAGCGCTTCGCCGCCCAGGTGGTGCAGCAGACGCTGGTGCCGCTGGACCCGCCGCTCTTCGGCAGCTTCGAGGCGCTGGTGCCGGCCTCGCCCTGGTCGGTGGTGGAGCGGCTGAACGCCGCGATCCGCGCCGCCGCGCGGGCGGAGGGCGTGCTGCTGCTCGACCTGGCCTGGGAGGCGGCGCGGCTCGGCCAGGGGCAGGGGCTGGGCGATGCCGTGCGCTGGCACCAGGCCAAGCAGTTGGTCAGCCACGCGCTGGCGCCGCTCTACGGCGATCTCGTCGCCCGCATCGCGGCGGCGGCGGCGGGCCTGTCGAAAAAGTGCCTGGTGCTGGACCTGGACAACACGCTCTGGGGCGGGGTGATCGGCGATGACGGCATCGCCGGCATCAAGCTCGGCCAGGGCAGCCCCACCGGCGAGGCTTTTCTTTCGGTTCAACGCTACGCGGCGGCGCTCGGGCAGCGCGGCGTGATTCTCGCCGTCTGCAGCAAGAACGACATGGCGGTCGCCGAGGCCGCCTTCGCCGAGCACCCGGAAATGGCGCTGAAGCGCGCCGACATCGCCTGCTTCGTCGCCAACTGGCAGGACAAGGCGTCGAATCTCCGGCAGATCGCGCAGCGGCTGAACATTGGCATCGACAGCCTGGTCTTCCTTGACGACAACCCGGCCGAGCGCGACATCATCCGGCGCGAGCTGCCCGAGGTCGCCGTGCCCGAGCTGCCCGAGGACGCCGCCGACTACGCCGCCTGCCTGGCCAGCGCCGGCTATTTCGAGACCATCGCCTTCACCGCCGACGACGCTGGCCGTGGCCGTGCCTATGCGGCCGGCGAGGAGCGCCGCGCGGCGATGGAGGAGGCCACCGACATGGAGGGCTATCTCCAGGGCCTGGCCATGGTGCTGCAGGCGCGCGAGGTGGGCCCCGCCGAGCTGCCGCGCACGGTGCAGCTGGTCAACAAGACCAACCAGTTCAACCTGACCACGCGCCGCACCACCGAGGCCGCCGTCGAGGCCCTGGCCGCCGATCCGCGCAGCCTGGCCCTGTCGCTGCGGCTGCGCGACAAGTTCGGCGACAACGGGCTGATCGCCGTCATCCTGGCGCAGCCCGAGGGCGATGCGCTGCGCATCGACACCTGGCTGATGAGCTGCCGCGTGCTCGGTCGCCAGGTGGAGGAGGCGACGCTCGCCGTCCTGGCCGAGGCTGCCGCCGCGCGGGGCTACCGCGCGCTGCTCGGCGAATACATCCCCTCCGGCCGCAACGGCATGGTCGAGGCGCATTACCCGCGCCTCGGCTTCACGCCCTGCGACCCGCCGCCCGGCGCCGTGCCGGAGGCCCGCTTCTGGCGCTACGTCCTCGACGCCGCGCCGCTGCCCCCCCACGCCATCGCCATCGAGACCCAACGCGAGCAGGTGCTGACGCCATGAACGACACCCAGGTCTACAGCCAGCTCAACGAGATCTTCCGCGAGGTCTTCGACGACGAGGGCATCACCGTCGATGCCGCCACCACGGCGCATGACGTCGAGGGCTGGGACAGCGCGGCGCATGTCAGCCTGATCGTCGCGGCCGAGATGAAGTTCGGCATCCGCTTCCGCACCGCCGAGCTCGACTCGCTGCACAATGTCGGCGACTTCGCCCAGCTGATCCAGAGCAAGGTCGGGGCCTGAGGCCATGTCGGACCCCAGATCCACCCCTCCGCGACCGGTGCCGAGACGATATTTCGTCGCGCTGCTCGGCAGCCTCGGCGGCAGCTTCGCCCTGTTCTACCTGGTCCTGTTCGGACTGGGCGCGACCGGGCACCTGCCGCCGCCCAGCCTCGCCAATTCGATCTGCGTCGACGAGAAGCTGGCGCATCTGCGCGCCCAGCCGCCCGAGGCGCCGAACCTGCTGGTGATCGGCTCCTCCATCGCCTGGCGGCATTTCGACGGCGACGTGGTGCGGCGCGAGAACCCGCAGGTGAGGCCGCTGAACGGCGCCTTCTGCGGCCTGACCGCCAACCAGAGCACCTTCGCCGGCAGCTGGCTGCTGCAGCATTATCCGAGCGTGCGCGAGGTGGTGATGATCGCCAGCCCGCATGACTTCGAGAATTGCGGGCGCATGCGCACCGAGGTCTTCGACCCGCGCGACGCCGAGGACTTCGTCTATCGCGGCAGCTCGCCCTGGCCCTACTACATCAAGTATTTCGCCCCCGGCGCGCTGCTCCGCAACGCGCTGACCATCGGCGCCAAGCGCGCGGGCGGCGAGGTGATGGATCCGCTGATCTTCGACCGCTATGCCAGCGGCCCGATGGAGACGCATGGCGTGCGCGACACGCTGCTCTACGGCCCGGTGCGGCATTTCGACCAGGCCTGCTTCGACGCGCTCGACCGCTTCGCCCGCGAGATGCGGCGCGAGGGCCGCCGCGTGCTGCTGGCCTCGACGCCGATGCACCCGGCCTGGAAGCGGCTGAACGATCCGGACAACGCCATGCAGGATGCCTTCGGCCAGCGCGTGCGCCAGGTGCTGGCGCCGCTCGGCGGCGAGTTCTGGGATGGCGACGGCGCCCGCGTCGTCGACGAGGCGGCCTTCTACGACGGCATCCATCTGCGCTGGTCGGCGGTCGCGCCCTATAGCGCGGCGCTGGCGCGGCACTTCCAGTTCGGCGCCGCGCCGCCGGCCGCCGCCGCCGCCCTCGCCGGGGCGCCGCGGCTGTGAGGTGGTGGTCCGGCATGCTGCTCTGGGTGCCCGCCGCCCAGGGCCAGCCCTGGCAGGCTGCCCTCACGGAGGCCGGCCGCGCCCCGCCCCCGCCGGTCCCGACCGCCGCGCCCGTCGCGCGCCGGTGACCGATCCCGACACCGCATTCCGGCCCGGCGCCTCGCCGCGGCCCCGAGGAGGACAGGCGCAATGCTGCTGCTGACGGGAGCCCTGCTGACCGGGCTGGCGCTGCATCCCTTCACGACCTATCCGCTGTCGCTGCGGCTGCTGCGCCGTCCGCCGCCGGCGCCGCTGCCGCCCGCGCTGCCGGCGGCTGGCGGCGCGCTGCCCAGCGTCACCGTCTGCATGTGCGCCTATAACGAGGCCGCGGTGATCGAGGCCAAGGCACGCAACCTGATCGCCCTGGCCGATGCGACGCCGGGCGATGTCCAGCTGCTGGTCTATGTCGACGGCCAGACCGATGCGACGGCCGCCCTGCTGGAGCCTTTCGCCGACCGCATCACCGTGGTCGCGGCGCCGGAGCGGCATGGCAAGAGCCATGGCATGCGCCATCTCGCAGGCATGGCGCGCGGCGAGCTGCTGGTCTTCACCGATGCCAATGTCATGATCGATCCGCAGGCGCTGAACGCGCTGCGCCGGCATTTCGCCGATCCGCGCGTCGGCTGCGTCTGCGGCCATCTGCTCTACGGCAACCAGGTGGTCTCCGACACCAGCGCGGTCAACTCCGCCTATTGGAGCCTGGAGGAGCGCATCAAGCAGGCCGAATCCGACCATGGCATGGTGATCGGCGCCGATGGCTCCCTGTTCGCGGTGCGCCGCGCGCTGAACCCGCCGGTCCCCGACGACATCATCGACGATTTTTTCGTCTCCCTCAGCATCCTGTGCGACGGCCACCGCGTGATCCGGGCGCCCGACGTGCTGGCGCATGAGGAGTCGGTGGTCGACCGGAAGGAGGAGTTCCGGCGGAAGGTCAGGATCTCCTGCCAGGCCTTCAACGTGCACCGCCTGCTCTGGCCGCGGCTGAAGCGGCTGCCGGCGCTGCCGCTCTACGGCTATGTCTCGCACAAGCTGCTGCGCTGGATGGTGGCGCCGCTGCTGACGCTCGCCGCGCTGTGCTTCCTGGCCGCGGCGTTCCGTTTCCTGCCGGCCTGGCTGGTGCTGGGCGCTGCGGGCCTCGGCCTTGCCGGCGCCGTCGCCGCGGTCAGGCTCCGCATCGGCCCGGCCCAGAAGGTCTGGGAGGTCTGGCTCGCCTTCTGCGCGACCGCGCTCGGCGTTCTGCGCTCGCTGAAGGGAGAACGTTTCCAGACCTGGGCGCCGGCGCAGTCGATCCGCGGCGGTGCCGCGGCGCGGGCCCGCTCATGAGCGCGCAGCTCGCCGAGCGGCTGCCGCGCGCCGCCGCCAATGCCGATATGGGCCTGGGCTGCTCGCGCCTCGGCTCCACCCTGGGCGGCGCGCGCGGCGAGGCCGCCACCCGCCTGCTGCGCCATGCGCTGGAGCGCGGCGTCACCCTGTTCGACACCGCAGACATCTATGGCCAGGGCGAGAGCGAGCGGCTGATCGGCGCTGCCTTCGCCGCCGATCGCGACCGCGTCACCATCGTCACCAAGGCCGGCCAGCGCTTCACCCAGGCGCAGCGCGCGGTGACGCTGGTCAAGCGGCCGCTGGGGATGCTGGCCCGCGCTTTGCCGGGGCTGAAGCGCGGCATCGCCGCCCGCCGCGCCGCGCCGCTGCCGCGCGACTATTCGCCGGCCCATCTGCAGCGCTCGATCGAGGCCAGCCTGAAGCGGCTGCGCACCGAGCGGATCGACCTGTTCCTGCTGCACAGCCCGGATGCCGCAGCGATCGCGGCGGGGCAGGGGATCGGCATGCTCGAAGGGCTGCGCCAGGCGGGCAAGCTGGGCGGCTGGGGCATTTCGGTCGACGATGTCGAGGCCGGCCGCGCCGCGCTGCGCCTGGCGGGGCTCGCCGGGCTGCAGATCCCGCTGGAGCTGGCGCCGGCGCTGCGCCCGGAGATCGCGGCCTTCACCGGGCGCGGCGGCCGGCTGCTGCTGCGCGAGCTCTTCGCCGGCCAGGCCTCCGACCCGGCCCATCGCGGCGCGGCCATCGCCGCGGCGCTGGCCTGGCCAGGGGCGACGGCGCTGATCGGCACCACCTCGGCCAACCACCTGGACGAGGCGCTGGGCCATGCCGCGGCGGCCGGCTGGCACAGGAGATCCGCATGATCATCGACGCGCGAACCCTGCCGCAGGGGCAGGAGCTGCAGGCCGATCTCTGCATCGTCGGCGGCGGCGCCGCCGGGCTGACGGTCGCCCAGTCGCTGCTGGGCTCCGGCCTGTCGGTCATCGTTCTCGAAGCCGGCGGGCGCCGCTTCGAGCCGGCGGCGCAGGACGGGCTGCAGGGCGAGGTGGCGGAAGGCTCGCCGCATCCGACGCCCGACCTCTACCGTCGCCGCATGCTGGGCGGCGCCACCTCGATCTGGGGTGGGCGCTGCGTGCCGCTGGATCCGATCGACCTGGAGCGCCGCGCCTGGGTCGAGAACAGCGGCTGGCCGATCGGCTGGCAGGAGCTGCAGCGCCACTACCCGGCGGCGATGGCCGCCTGCGACGCCGGCTCCTGGGGGCCCACGGTGGCCGAGGCGCTGGGCGAGGCGGCGCCCCCCAGCATCGCCGGCTTCGCCCATCCCGACATCCTGTCCGACGGGCTGGAGCGCTTCAGCCGGCCGACCGATTTCGGCCGTGCCGCGCATGACCGGTTGGCCGCGGCGCCGGAGGTGCGGCTGCTGCTGCATGCCCAGGCGCTGAAGCTGGTGGCGCCGCGCGGACCGGTCGACAGCCTCGAGGCCGCCTCCGCCCCCGGCCGCCGCTTCACCATCCGCGCCCGCCGCTACGTGCTGGCCGGCGGCGGGCTGGAGGTGCCGCGGCTGCTGATGGCCTCCGACACCTCGCGCCGCGGCGGCCTGGGCAACGAGGGTGGCGCGCTCGGCCGCTTCTACATGTGCCATGTCGAGAACACGCTCGGCCTGCTGCGCTTCGACCCGGTGAAGCGGCCCGTGGCGCTGCATTTCGAGACGACGTCAGAGGGCATCTATGTCCGCCGCCGCTTCGCCGTCGCGCCCGAGGCGCAGCGGCGCGAGGGGCTGATGAACACCATCTTCCGCCTGCACTACCCGCTGATCGCCGATCCCTCGCATGGCAGCGGCGTGCTGTCGGCGATGTATCTGGTCAAGGACCTGATCATCCCCGAATACCGCCGCAAGCTGGCGGCGGTGGAGCGCGCCGAGCGCGGCCGCATGACCCGCGATGCCGGCTTCTGGGCACGGCATCTGGGCAACCTGCTGCGGGACGCGCCCGGGGTCGCGCATTTCGGCCAGGACTGGATCCGCCGGCGGATCCTGGCCAGCCGCAAGCTGCCCTTCGTCGTCATGCCGAGCCGCGCCGGCGCCTATCCGCTCGACATCAATGCCGAGCAGGTGCCGGATGCCGACAACCGCGTGACGCTGACCGACCGGCTGGACGCGCATGGCATGCCGCGGCTGGCGGTCGACTGGCGGCTGAAGCGCGCCGACATCGACAGCCTGACCCGCAGCCTGCTGCTGATCCAGGACGCCTTCGCGCAGTCCGGCTGCGCCACGCTGGAGCTCGACCGCGCGACGCTGGAGCAGGCGGTCGCCGCCTCGACGCCGGTCGGCGGCCATCACATCGGCACGACGCGGATGGCGGCCTCGGCGCGGGACGGCGTGGTCGATGCCGATTGCGCCGTGCATGGCACGCCCAATCTTTTCGTGGCCAGCGCCTCGGTCTTCCCGAGCTGCGGCCATGCCAACCCGACCCTGACCGTGGTGGCGCTGGCGCTGCGCCTGGCCGCGCATCTGCGCGCGACGGCGGCCGCCCCCGCGGAGCAGGGCCTGACGGAGGCTGCGGCATGATCCAGCAGCAGGAGCTGCCCCCCATCGCGCGCGCCGCCACGGCCACGCCCAAGGCGCCCCCGCTGCGCTGCCTGTGGCTGGCGCGCGGCATGCCCTTCCCGGCGACGGCCGGCGACCGCATCTACAGCGCCAAGCTGGCCGAGGCCTTCGCCGGCTCGGGCGTCGACCTGACCTTCGTCGGCCTGGGCGGCGAGGCGCCGCCGCCGCCGGTGCCGGGCATCACCTGGCACATCGTCCCGGGGCCGCAGCGCCACAAGCTTCTGTCGGTGGCCAGCACCATGCCGCTGGTCGCGGCGCGGCATGCGACGGCCGCCTATCGCGCGACGCTGGACCGGCTGGCGGCGGAGGGCCCCTGGGATGGCATCGTCGTCGACCAGTACGGCATGGGCTGGGTGCTGCGCCATGCCGGGCTGATGGCCGGCAAGCCGCAGGTGGTCTTCGTCACGCATGACCACGAGGAAAGCGTGACCCGCATGCAGTGGCAGGACAAGGGCGAGACGCTGCCGAAGCGGCTGGCCCTGCTGCAGAACCACCTGAAGACCACGCGCTTCGAGCGCTGGATCAGCCGCCGCTCCGACGTGGTCACCACCATCACCCGGTCGGATGCCGATCTCTTCGCGGCGCAGGCGCCGGGGCGCTGGATCCTGCCGCTGCTGCCCGGCTATGACGGGGCGCGGCTGGCGGCGCGCGACCCGGCCGAGGCGCGGCCGCGCGCCGTGGTGCTGTTCGGCTCCTACCGCTGGTCGGCCAAGCAGGCCAATCTGCGCATCTTCCTCGACCAGGCCGATCCGGTGCTGGCCAAGGCGGGGATCGCCATCCGGGTGGTCGGCGACATGCCCGACGACCTGCGCCAGGAGCTGTCGAAGAAGTACCGCGCCGCCGAGTTCACCGGCTTCGTCGACGACCCGGCACCCTACCTCGCCTCGGCGCGGCTGGCGGTGGTGGCCGAGCCGATCGGCGGCGGCTTCAAGATGAAGCTGCTGGAATACATCTTCAACCGCGTCCCCGTCGCCGCCCTCGAGGTCTGCGCCGCCGGCCTGCCCCAGGCGGTGCGGCAGCAGATGCTGCTGGCGCCGGGGCTGGACGGGCTGCTGCGCCAGGTGCAGGGCGCCATCGACGACGCGCCGCGGCTGGACGCGCTGCAGCGCGGCGCCTTCACCGCTGCCGAGGGCGCCTTCGACTGGCGCGAGCGCGGCCAGGCGCTGCGCGACGCGCTGCTGGCGCATCGCGCGGCCCGGCCCGGGCGCGGCGCCGCATGACGCGCTGCCCCCACCACCACGACCACGCCGAAGGATAACCGGATGCGTCGATCACTGCTGTTCTTCGCCCTGCGCATCGGCAGCACGGGGCTGGCGACGGTCTGGAGCTTCCTTCTCACCTACACGCTGGTGCGGCAGATCGGGCTGCAGGACTATGCCTTCCTGGCGGCGGTGATCGCCTTCGCCTCGCTGGTGCTGCAGGCCGATCTCGGCATCTCGGTGCGGCTGTTCGGCCGGATGCGGCAGAATTTCGTCGATCCTTCCAAGGGCGACCGCGACGACCTGCGCAGCGCCGCGGTCACCGCGCTGATCGGCTATTCGCTGGCGGCGCTGCTGGCCACGCTGATCTTCACCCTGGTGCTGGAGATCTGGGATCTCGGGCCGATGGCGCATGGCCTGGCCATCATCCTGTTCTTCGGCGGCTCGGTGCTGCCGCTGCCCTGGATGGTGCTGCGCATCGCCGCCAATGCCAACGACCAGTATGTCATCACCGAGGCGATCGATTGCGGCCGCCGCGCGCTGCTGCTGCTGCTGACGGCCGGGCTGGCCTTCGGCCTGCCGCTGCTCGACTACACCATCGGCTTCCTGCTGCTCTGGGTCGGCGCCCTGGCGCTGCTAGCGCGGCTGGCGCAGCGCCGCTTCGGCCTGTTCACCGGCACCAGCATCCGCCGCGGCTGGCAGGTGCTGCGCGAGGACGGGCGCGAGATCGCCGGCTCCGCTAGCCTCTCGCTCTCCGACTTCCTGATCTACATCTTTCCTTACTACGCCCTGCTGGCGGCGAAGGCGGGGGCAACCGCGCTGATCGCCTTCGACATGTTCTACAAGGTCACCCGCTTCGGCGGCACCGCCTTCTTCACGGTGACCGAGACCATGCTGCCGCACCAGACGCGGGCCTATCACGACGGCAACGCCGACCGGATGGTGAAGCTGATGGCCAGCGCCTTCGCGCTCTGCGCCGTGCCCTGCCTGGTGGCCTCGACGCTGATCTATGTCTGGGGCGACCATATCTTCGGCACGCTGCTCGGCCATCCCGACATCGTCTCCAACCAGATGCAGCTCGCCATCTGCTTCATGCTGGTCTTCATGATGATCAAGGCGGTCAGCGGCGCCGTGTGCGCCGGCATCGGCGAGCTGCGCCCGCTGGCGCGGCGCGCCACCACGGCGCTGGCCGCCATGCTGGTCTTCGCCGCGATCTCCGGCCTGTCCGGCTGGGACATCGACACCTTCGTCACTGGCTACGTGGTGATCTACGCCTGCCAGGCGACGTCCTACTTCCTGCTGATGCTGAAGGTGCTGCGCGGGCTGCGCGCGGCGTCCCCGGCAGCGCAGCCCGCATGAACCCCGCGCCCGAGGAGTTCCGGTCATGACCCTGCAAGCCGCCTTGTCGCGTCCCGCCGGGGGCGACGCGGTCGCCGCCGCGGACGCGGCGACCCACCACCGCTACGCGACGCATCAGGCCAAGCGCAACATGACGCTGGTCGAGGCCGAGCAGCTGTCGCGCCACCTGGCCGCCGAGCTCGCCGGCCGCGGCACGCCCTACGACGTCATCATCGGCTTGGCCAATGGCGCGCTGCTGCCGACCCAGGTGGTCGCGGACCAGCTCGGCATCCCCTTCCACATGGTCAAGGTGCGCCGCCAGGGCAGCCGCTGGATCCAGCGCCTGCAGGCGATCCGCAAGCTGGTGCCGGTGCCTTCCAGCCTGCTCAGCTGGGGCCCGGTCGGCCTGTTCTGGTACTGGTTCCAGAAGCGCTACAACAAGCTCGAGAAGTCGGAAAGCTCCTTCGAGGTGCCGGTCGCCGGGCTGCATGTCGTGCTGATCGACGACTGCATCGTCAGCGGCGGCTCGCTGCGCTACGTGCTGGACCGGCTGCATGCGGCCGGCGCCGCCAGCGTCACCACCGGCGTGATCTGCTGGTCGGACGACGCCAAGGCGATCGACCCGGCGCATGGCGTGACGCCCGACGTGCATCTGCACCGCGACGTGCATTTCTATCCCTGGTCGAGCAGCAGCCCCTATCTCACCGCCTATGAGGCCTGGCTGCGCGCCCGGGGCCTGGAGCTCTGGACATGACCCGCGCCCTGCTCTTCCTCGACCTCGATGGCGTCGTCGTCTTCGAGACCGGCGCGCCGCTGCTGCCGCAGCAGGAGATCCTGCGGCTGCATCCCGGGCTTGGGCCGCTGCTGCAGGCGCTGCCCGGGCAGGTCGCGGTGCTGACGCATCGCTCCGGCGCCGAGGCGCGCCGCATCCTGGAGGCCGCCGGCATCGATCCCGAGCGCCTGGCCGGGCTGCTGGCGGCGGAGGAGCTGTTCCGCGCCGGCTGGAAGCATGGCGGGCCGCTCGGGCTGATCCGCCACGGGCTGCAGAAGAGCTGGGTGCTGCCGCTGGCGGAGGAGCGCTTCGGCGTGCCGCGCGAGCATGCCGCCTTCATCGACGACCGCATGGACAATCTGCGCGACCTGCTGGCGAAGGGGCTGGGCCTGGCGCTGCATGCGCCCTCGGCGATCAGCCGCGACGGCCGCGGCCTGGTCAGCTTCGACATGGGCGCGGCGCTGGAGGAGGTGGCGCGCTGGCGCCGCGGCGAGCGGCCCGGGCCGCTGGTGACGCTGTCGCCGCAGCTGGTGCCGCTGGGCGACTGGCAGCGCACCGGGCTGCACACCCGCAAGCAGGGGCGTCACGTGTTCAACGCCGCCCGCCGCATCGGACGGGCGATGCGCCACCCCTTCCGCTCGCTGCCCGCCGCCTGAGGCGGGCGACAGCCTTCAGGCGGCGGGCAGGCGCCTGCCGTGAAGCGGAAGAAAGCCTTCAGGCGCCGGACAGGCGCCTGCCATGAGGCGGGAAGAAAGCCTTCAGGCGCCGGACAGGCGCCTGCCATGAGGCGGGAAGAAACCTTCAGGCGCCGGACAGGCGCCTGCCATGAGGCGGGAAGAAACCTTCAGGCGCCGGACAGGCGCCTGCCATGAGGCGGGAAGAAACCTTCAGGCGCCGGACAGGCGCCTGCCATGAGGCGGGAAGAAACCTTCAGGCGCCGAACAGGCGCCTGAAGGTGGCGGCGCTCTGCGGATAGGCGCCGCCGTTCAGCGCGACATCGATCCGTTCGAAATAGCCGTGATAGGCGAGCATGTCCTCGGCGGCGTCGAACCAGGCGGCCATGCGCATGATGAAATGCGGGTCGTCGCCGCCGCCATGCCCGCCATGGGCCGAGAGCGGCCTGGTGCCCCATTCAGGAAACGAGATCCGCTT
This sequence comes from Teichococcus deserti, assembly GCF_001982615.1. Classification (GTDB taxonomy): domain Bacteria; phylum Pseudomonadota; class Alphaproteobacteria; order Acetobacterales; family Acetobacteraceae; genus Pseudoroseomonas; species Pseudoroseomonas deserti. The sequence continues at coordinate 13,420 of NZ_MLCO01000007.1, forward strand.
GCCGGTGTCGCGGGCGAAGCCGATGTGCCATTGCAGGCCGAAGCGGGTCCAGAGGTACTCGTCGTGCCAGCGCGCCTCGAGGTCGTCGCGCGAGCGCGGGTTCCACCATTCGTTGTAGACATCGGCGCCGATGATGTCGACGTAGTCGGCCCCGGGCCAGGCAGCCTCGGTCGCCATGTCCTTGTGGCCGAGCGTCGGGCACCAGTCGAAGCGGAAATTCGCCGAATGGTGGCGGAACAGGTCGACGGTGCGTCGCCAGTAGCGCTGGAAGGCGCGCGGATCGTTGCCGGCGAACCAGGGCATCCAGTTGCCGTTGAACTCCCAGCCCAGCCGGATGGTGCAGTCGCCCAGCCCCTGCTGCACCAGCGCCTGGGCGGCGCGGTGCATCCAGGGGTCGTAGTCGCCGGCGGCGCCGCGCGCCAGGCTGCCGCGCTCGCCGGCCACCAGCATCGGGATGCCGAGAATCGGATGCGCCTCCTTGCCGCCATAGGAGCGGGCCAGGAAGGTGACGCTCTGCACCATCTGCTCCCAGCCATGCATCTCGTCGGCATTGTCGACGACGCCGCGCACGCGGCGGCCGAGCCAGCGCTCGTAGTCGCCGAGCCGCCCGCCGCCGGCGACATAGGGGGCGAAGACGGCCAGCCCCCGCAGCCGGGCCGCGAGGCCCGGCACGGGGGTGAGGAGGGGGGCGGCGCGGGTCACGCGCGCGTCCTCAGGCCCGAGCCCAGGCCCGCCCCGAGTCCGGACCCCAGTCCGGGGCCCGGCCCCGGCGCCGCGCGCTGCAGCGCCGGCAGGCTGACGAGGGCCAGCAGCAGGCTGAGGATGCTGATATTCACCAGGTAGCCGCCGAGGAACAGATAGGTGAAGGCCAGCGGCACCCGCATCTCCCGCCGCGCCATCATGAAGCTGACGGTGAAGAAGGTGAAATAGGCGATGAAGCCCAGCAGGCCATACTCGTAGAAGATCTTGCCCCAGGTGGGGTCGAAGGCGCCGTAGTGCAGCTGGCTGAAGAACTCCATCACCGAGCCCGGGCCGCGGCCGAAGAGCAGCGTTGGCAGGTCGGTCAGGATATAGTCCTGCAGCACCATGAAGATGGAGAAGAAGCGGCCGAAGGCGCTGGAATTGGGGTTGGAGAACTCGGCCGTCCGGTCGGTGATTGCCGAGAGCTGCAGGAAATCCGCCTGGGTCGCCAGAAGCGCCAGCCCGATCAGCCCGAGCAGCATCAGGTCGTAGCGGCGGCGGTCGATGATGTACCAGGGCAGGAAGATCGCCAGCGTCATCAGCCCGGTGCCGGAATAGCTGGCGACCAGGCCGAGGCCGATCACCGCCAGCCGCCAGGGCCGCGCCGCGCGCAGCAGCTCGCCGATCATGCCGAGCGCCAGGAACTGGCAGAAGAAGGAGGGCTCGGCGAAGACCACCCCGTTGCTCTTCAGGATCGGCGAATCCCAGACCAGCGGGATCATGAAGTTGTAGCCGCTCATCAGCATGCCGGGCGGCAGGTAGTGCTCCATGAAGAAGGCGATCTCGCGGCCGACGACGAACTGGGCGCAGAACTGGCCGACGCCGATCAGCGAGAAGCCGACCGCCATGTTGGACAGCAGCCGCAGCGTGCGGGCGAAGTCGAAGCGCCCGGGGGCGAAGCGGAAGACGAAGCAGGCCTGCATGACGGCGACGAAGATCCAGCCGGTCATCGACAGGCGCAGGCTTTCCGACAGCAGGAAGCTGACCGCCGAGCAGGCCATGAAGACCAGGTAGGCGGCGAGCCTGCGGCCATCGACCAGCATCACGCCCGACCCGATGCCGGTCAGCATCAGGATCGGCATCAGCAGCAGGCTGATCGGCATCGCCGTCTCGCTGCCGCCGGTGCCGGGAACGGCCACCTTCTGCAGCACCGTGGCGAAGAGCAGCAGGGCCACGGTCAGCCGGTGGGCCAGCTGGCTGGCATCGGCGGGAATCGGCCGCGGCGCCGCGGGCAGGGCTTCGGCCGGCGGCCAGCTGCCGAGCGCCATGCCGCCGGCGAAACCGGGGGGAATCGCTGGCGAATTTGCCGGCATCGGGGCCGGCGGAAGGGGGGAGAGGCGCATCATGCCGGATGGAACCGGCTCACGTTTTTACATTCCATGTAAAAACTCCTGTAAATATTTCCCGTTTTTAAATAAGAACTGAAAACATCCGTGGATGTCGGTAATCATAAACCGTTATCGGCCCTGGAATCCGCGATCAATTGTGATGTGGCGAGAAATAATATTGTTCTTGTTCTCCACCAAGCCCCGGTATGCTGCCTCCGGGGCGGTCTGCCGCGCCGCGTGCCGCCCCCTCGACCATGTGGGGCCCCGGGGCCGCGCAGCCGCGAAGTTTTGCGAGGCAAGGTGAAGTGAGATGCCGTTGACCGAGATCCTGGCGCTGTTCTGGCGGCGCAAGTTCCTGCTGGCGCTTGTGGCCCTCACAGCCGGGGCCTTCGGCTTCCTGGCCGCCAAGGCGACCCCCGGCCGCTATGTCGCCGAAGGGCTGCTGCTCTTCGACGCGCCGCAGGCGCCGATCCCGGAGCTGAACCAGTTCGTCCCCGCCCAGGCGCCGCCGAACCAGCGGATCCGCACCGAGGCCGACGTGCTGCGCTCGCGCCGCCTGGCGGAGGAGGTTGCCAACCGCACCGCCATCCTGCCGGCGGAAGAGCCCGGGCTGTTCGGCCAGCTGCCCCGCCTGGCGATGGAGCGGGTGCGCGGCTGGGTCGACCTGGCCCGCGCCCGCCTCGGCATGCCGGTCGACACCGCGCCGCCGGCGCCGGCGCCGGTCGCCCTCGACCCCGCGCAGCTGCAGGTCGAGGCGATGCAGCAGCATCTCGACATCCGCACCACCGACAACAGCAACGTCGTCGCCGTGCGCTTCGTCTCCACCGCGCCCGTCATCGCCGCCGGCGTCGTCAACACGCTGATGGAGCGCTACATCGCCAGCGACATCGCGGCGAAGCGCGACGCCACCGGCCAGGCCAATGTCTGGCTGACCGAGCGGCTGAACGCGCTGCGCGAGGAGGTCGAGGCGGCCGACCAGCGCATCCAGGCCTTCCGCCGCGCCTCCGGCCTGCTGGAGACCTCGGCCGGCACCACCAGCACGGTGCAGCTGACCGAGGAGCAGACCCGCGTGGCGCTGGCCCGCCAGGACCTGACGCGGGCCATGGCGGCGCTGGAGAATTCGACCCGCGCCGGCAGCCGCGGCGCCACCTCGGAGGCGATGGCGTCCCCGGTGCTGCAGTCGATGCGGACGCGCGAGGCGGAGCTGGTGCAGCGCGCCGCGCCGCTGACCCGCCAGCTCGGCGCCAACCATCCTGACCGCGTCGCGGTCGAATCCGAGCTGCGCGGCCTGCGCGCCGAGATCGGCGCCGAGGTCGCCCGCCTGGGCGGCGCGCTGCGCGGCGATGTCGAGGCGGCGCGCACCCGGCTGCAGAACGCCCAGGCCGCGCTCGAGACCTCGCGCACCGCCGCCCGCGGCGGCGCCGAGGCCGGCGTGACGCTCGCCCAGCTGACACGCGACGCCGAGGCGCGCCGCACCGTCTACCAGGCCTTCCTGATCCGCACCGAACAGACCCGCCTGTCCACCGCGCAGTTCCCGATGGCCCGCGTCATCTCGCCGGCTGCCGTGCCGTTCCGCCCGATCGGCCCGTCCAATGGCGTGATCGCCGCCTTCAGCGCGCTGGTCGCCCTGCTGCTGGCCGCCGCCGTCATCGTGCTGCGCAACAGCCGCCGCCGCACCGTCACCGGCGCCGGCGAGCTCGCCATGATCACCGGCGTGCAGACCGTGGGCAGCCTGCCGCGGCTGGGCGGCGGGCGCCGCCACGGCATGCCGAACCTGGTCCTCGACAAGGGCGATTCGCATATCGCCGAGACGCTGCGCGCGCTGCGGCTCAACCTGCGCCGGGTCAACCCGGACGGGCTGGCCAACACCGTGCTGATCACCTCGCCCTCGGTCGGCGACGGCAAGACCACGCTGGCGGTCGCGCTGGCCCGGCTCTGCGCCGCCGACGGCATGAAGGTGCTGCTGCTCGAGACCGACATGCGGCGGCCGAAGATCGCCGACACGCTGGGCCACAACCGCTGGCACAGCAGCATCGAGGCGGTGCTGGCCGGCAATATCGACCTGGACGACGCGGTGCATGTCGACGAGCGCTCGGGGCTGCACTGCCTGCTCTCCGACCGCTCGGCCGCCAATCCGCAGCAGCTGCTGGAGGCGCCGGCCTTCCGCAGCCTGCTGGAGCGCGCCCGCCAGGACTACCAGCTGGTGATCCTGGACAGCCCGCCGATCATGCGCGTGGCGGATGCCGTGCTGCTGTCGCCGCAATGCGACGTGGTGCTGATGGCCGTCGCCTGGGAGCGGACGCCCGCCGACATGGTGGCCGAGGCGATCCGCCGCCTGCCGGAGGAGGTGCGCGGCCGCGCCGCCACCGTGCTGACCCGGGTCAGCCCGGGCAAGCTGGATCCGCTGAGCTACTATGCCGGCTATGCCCGCAGCGGCGGCGGCCGGGCGTTGCCGCGGCTGCCCGCCCCCACCAACTGATCTCGGACCGGAGGCCGCTGCGCCGGAAGGCGCAGCGGCCCGGACAAGGAAAACCCCGGGCGCCTCGCGGCGCCCGGGGTTTTCTGTTCGGCCGCTCCCTTAACGGCGGAGCAGCGGGGTGGCGGCCGGCTGCAGCGCCAGGGCAGGACGCAGCCCGGCCTGGCTGCTGCCCCAGGCGGCGGCCATGGCCTCGCCCGGCGGCGTCGCCACGGCGCTGCGGCCGGGTGGAGCGGGTGCCGGCCGCAAGCCCTGCCAGGCCTGGGCCAACGCCTCGCGCTGCGCGGCCATCGGGTCGAGCGGCGGCAGCGGCAGGGCGCGGCGGCGCTGCGCCAGCGCCGGACCACCACCCGCCGGCCAGGCGGCGAGCACCCGCAGGCGATAGGCCTCGGCGCGTTCGGCGGTGCCGGAATGGTAGAGCCCCGCCGCCGTCACCCAGTCGCCCGAGGCGGCCTGCAGCCGGCGCAGGAAGGCGGCGGCGTAGCGCGCATTGGCCAGCGGGTCGAAGGCGGTCTCCAGGCTGGCGAAGGCGGTGGGGTGGTGGTGCAGGTTGACCTGCAGGCAGCCGACATCGATCAGCCGCACGCCGCGCGACTGAAGATCGCGCGCCGCGGCCACCGCCGCCTGCTGGTTGTCGAAATACTGGCCGGCGCCCTCGGCATTGATGGTCCAAGGCCAGGGCGCGACGGCGCCGCTGCGCGGATCGGGGCGGGCGCTCTCGACCTGGGCGATGGCCGCCAGCAGCTGCGGCGGCAGGCCGGCCTCGCGCTCGGCGGCCTGGACCGCGGCCTTGCAGAGCGCGCCGGGGGAGGGCAGCGGCGTCGCCGCCGCCGCGCCCCCGTGCAGAGCCAGGGCGACGACGGCGGTGCCGAGGACCCGCCGCGCCGCCTGCGCCTGCTTACAGGCCGCGCTCGTAGACATTGACCACGTCGCCCGGCAGCAGCAGCGACTGGCGGTCGCCGAGATACTCGCGCGCCTTGCCGTCGGCATCGATGCGGGTGATCGAGACGCGGTCGGTGACGGCGCGGTAGTTGAAGCCGCCGGAGATCGCCACCGCCGACAGCACGCTCATGCCCGGCTGGTAGGGCGTCTGGCCGCCGCGCTCGACCATGCCGAGGACGAAGACCGGGCGATACTCGGAGACCTCGATGGCGACGGCCGGGTCGTTGAACAGGTTGCGCGCCTTCAGCGCCGCCTCGACCGAGCGCTCGAGCTGGGTGGTGCTGCGGCCGACGGCGGGGATGGCGCCGACCAGCGGCAGGGCGATGGCGCCGGTGTCGGTGATGCGGAACTCGCCGGTCAGCCGCGGGTCGTTGAAGACGGTGACGCGCAGCTGGTCGCCGACGCCCAGCTGGTAGGCCATGGGCTCGCGCGGCGGCAGCGGCGACAGGTCGGCGCCCGGCGTGCCGCAGGCGGCAAGCAGCGTGAGCGTCACGCCGACGGCGGCGGCGGTGGCCAGCTTCCGGGCGCGGCGCGCAAGACGGGGGAGCTGGAGGCGGGGGAGGGTGTTCATGGTGGCTCCTGGCGTCGGGGACCTGGCGCCATGGCGGCGTCCGGCCCGGGGGGTGGGGCGCGGCGCGCGGCGCGGGGCCGCGGACCGCGGCCGGGAGGACGAGCACCGTCGGCACCGTGCAGCGCCTGCACGGACCCGCCCTCCCGGCAATTCTTCTCGTGACGGGCGGCCGGGCTCTGCTGCCCCGCCGCCCGGTGACCGGCGCTAGAGCGCCATGCGCAGCCGCAGCAGCACCTGGTCGCGGCCGTATTCGCGAATGCCTTCCGGTGCCTCCAGCCGCTCGGTGTGCTGGTAGGTGGCGACAAGCGCGAGGTTGCGGTTGATCAGGTAGCGGCCCTCGACCAGCGCGATGCCGTCGCTGACCGTGCCGCCTTCCTGCGGATACTTGCGCCGCTCGCCGCGGACCTCGCCGCTGAGGATGACGTTGCGCAGCAGCTCGTGGTCGACGCGGACGCGCGCCGCCGTGCGGGTGTAGCTGACGCTGCTCTCGCGGATCGATTCCTCGATGCTGCGCTGGGCGCTGAAGGTCAGCGTCGTCAGCTGCGTCGCGGCCCAGCTGACCTCGCCCTCGAAGGCGGGGCCGGAGAGCGACTTGCGGCCCGGCTCGTCGTAGTCGCGGTTGCGGTAGCCGACCAGCAGCCGGACGCGGACCAGCCCGTTGGCGTCGTAGCGGACGCCGCCCTGCGCTTCCCAGGTGAAGGAATCGCGGCCGCTCTGGCCCTCGCGCTCATAGGCGATGTCCTGCAGCCGCACGAGGCCGATCACCGAGCGGCCGGGCAGCAGGCTGTAATCGGCGGTGAACTCGCCAATGACCGTGTCATAGTCGTTGGAGGAGACGGTGTCGCGCTGGCCGTTGACCGTCACGTCCTGGTAGCGGATGCGGCGATACTCGACCGAGCTGCCGAGCTCGAGGCGGTTGAAGGCGGCGGTGCCGGCGAGCTGCACGATGTCGGTGTCGACCGGCACCGGCACGCGGCCGCTGTTGCCGTCCTGCAGGTCGTAGTTGTCGACGTCGATATGGCTGCGGACATGGTCGTAGCGCAGCCGGATGTTGGAGGCGCGGCCGATGTCGTAGCGGGCGCCGCCGCCGAGGCTCCAGTCGTTCCAGTTCAGGTCGCTGTCCTGGAAGTACTGGCGGGTGGTCTGGCTGGCCGAGAGGCCGATGGCGTGGCGCGTCCAGTCGGTCTGGGCGCCAAGGCTCAGCCCCTGCTCGGCGAAGGCGCCCGAGCGCTGGTTGCTGATGCCGGGCACCAGGTTGCTGTCATAGCCGATGCCGCCCTCCAGCGCCGCGTCCAGCCGGACGCCGCCGGTGCGGATCCCCGCCGGGTCGTAATCCGGCCGCTGCCGCGTCATCACCGTGACGCCGCGCGCGGTCGCCTCCGGCGAGAAGGAGGATTGGGCACTGCCCTCGGCGGCGCCGAGCAGCAGGGCGGGAAGGCCTGCGATCCAGGCCAGGCGATGCGGCATGGAGCGGAGGCCAGGGCGGCGGCGAGGGGGCTTGCGCGTCGTCATTGCAATAAAGATACGGCGCAGCTCGCCGCGCGGCCAGCCTTCTTCGTTGTTTTCGCACAGTTTGCTTGGCATGAAACCAATCTTGCGATTTTCCTGGCTCGACAGGGCTGCGGCACGCCGGATTTGCGTCACAGGAGAGCCGCTTTGCGCGCCCTGCGCGCATCCACCCGCCGGGGTAACCGCCAATGGTGCAGGGACCGGTCCCGATGGTTCGCGATTTTCCGCCTGCCAGCTGCTGTGCGCCGGGTTTCTCGCCGCGCCGCCGGTCGCTTGCGCCGGCGATTCGCGGCAGGCTTCAGCGCAATACGGAGACGGCCAGCAGCGCCCAGAAGACCAGCGCGATGCCGAGGCCGAGCAGGATGCCGAAGGCCGGGCCGCGGCCGCGCGGCAGGCCTTCGGGCTCCGGCGCGTCGCCGGCTGGATCGGCAGGCCCGGCATCGGGTCGGCGGCGCCGCAGCCAGCGGGCCAGGCGAGAGGGGGCGCGGTCGGGCACGCGGCGGTTCCTGTCCCATCCCCCGCCGCACCGCGCGGCGCGGGGCAAGGCTGCACGGCTTGCGAGAATTTCACAGCGGCTGTGCCGCGGCAATGCGGCGCGGGCGGGACGGGAAGGGCGGGAAAGGTCATGGTC
>NZ_MLCO01000070.1 GCF_001982615.1 Teichococcus deserti
CCCCCAGGCTGGCGCCGGCCCGACCGCGCGCCCGGCCGCAGGGACCGTCCTCTGGACAGCCCTCTGGGACACCCATCTGGGACAGTCCTCTGGGAAAGCCCTCTGGGACCGCCCCTCGGACCGCCCTGCCCGACCTGACCGAAAGACCACGATGCCCGGCCAGACCCCCGCTCCCGTCGCTGACGCCGCCTTCGACCTGAAGGCGCATATCCGCGGCATCCCGGATTTCCCGAAGCCGGGCATCCTGTTCTACGACATCTCCACCCTGCTGCGGCACGGCCCGGCCTGGAAGGCGGCGATGGACCTGCTGGCCGAGCGCATCCGCCCGGCCCGGCCGACCCTGCTGGCCGGCATCGAGAGCCGCGGCTTCCTGATGGCCGCGCCGATGGCGCTGGAGCTCGGCCTGGGCTTCATCATGCTGCGCAAGCCGCGCAAGCTGCCGGGCGCCACCATCGGCTATGACTACGACCTCGAATACGGCACCGACCGGATCGAGATGCAGGCCGATGCGGTGAAGCCCGGCGACCGCGTCGTGCTGCTGGACGACCTGCTGGCCACCGGCGGCACCATGGCCGCCGGCGTCGAGCTGCTGCGCCGCGGCGGCGCCGAGGTGCCGATGGTCGCCACCCTGATCGAGCTGACCTTCCTGAACGGCCGCGCCCGCATCGACGCGCCGGTCGAAACCCTTGTCGCCTACGACGACTGAGGGGCATGGGACGGGGAGCATGAAGCGGGCGCGCGCTGCCATTTTCCCGCCGCGGCCGCCTGCCATGAGGGCGGCATGATGCCGCTCCCCCGCCGCGCCCTGGCGCTCGGCGCGCTGGCCAGCCTGGGGCTGTCCCGCGCCGCGCCGGCGCAAGCGCCTGCCTTTGCCAATCCGGCCTTCGCGGCAGCTCCGCCGCTGCCGGACAGCGCCACGCTGCTGCTGCCCGGCCCGGAGAACGGCGCCGCGGCGCTCTGGGCGCGCGGCCTGGCCGCCGGGCTGGTGCGCGGCCTGCCGCATGCGGTCGCGCTGCGCACCACCATCCTGGGCGGGCCGGACGGGGTCACCGCCGCCAACCGCTTCGCCACGCTGGAGGCCGGCGACGGCCGCACCCTGCTGGTGCTGCCGGGCCTTGCCGCGCATGCCCGGCTGGTCGGCGAGAGCCGCGCGCAATACGACCCGGAATCCTGGCTGCCGCTCTGCGTCGGCTGGCAGGGCGCGGTGCTGGCAGGGCGCGGCGTCTTCGTGCCGCCGCGCGCCGCGCAGCCGCTGCGGCTGGCGCTCGCCGGGCCGGACTCGCCGGAGGCCGCGGCGCTGCTGGCGCTCGACCTGCTGGGCTTCCCGGCCGTGCCGGTCTTCGGCCTGTCGGGCGCCGCCGCGGCCGCCGCCATCGGCCGCGGCGAGGCCGATGCCCTGGTCATGGCCGATCCGACGCCGCAGACCCGCTCGCGGCAATATGGCCTGACACCCTGGCTGGAGCTGGACACCCCGGCCCGCCGCGACCACCCCGAGCTGCTGGCGGCCAGCAGCGCCGCGGCCCGCCCGGCGGCGCTGGCCGCCGCCCAGGCCGGCTTCGCGGCGCTGCGGCTGCGCGCGGCGCTGATGCTGCCCGGGTTGACGCCGGCCGATTCGGTCGCCGCCTGGCGCCGCGCCGCGCTGCGCTGGCAGGAGGAGGAGGAGAAGAGCCAGCCGGCCGAGGGCTCCGCCTCCCCGGCCCTGGTCGGCGCCGAGGCGCGGGCGATCATGGCGGCGCTCTGCCCGGCACCGGATGCGGTCCTTGCCTATCGCGAATGGCTGCTCCGCCGCCTCGCCTGGCGCCCCAGCTGACTTTCCAGCTGTCGCGCGCCGATGGCGCACGACCGGCGCGCCAGCCTCAGTGCAGGTCGGTCAGCCCGGCCTGCAACGTCTCGGCGATGCCGAGCATCAGCCGCAGATCCGGCTCCGGCTGGTCCAGCTCGACCAGCATGGCCAGCGCCAGCCGGGCGACGCCCTGGCGCAGGCTCTCGGGCAGCGAGCCCTCGGCGCCGCAGGCCAGCAGCACGGCGCGCCACAGGGCGCCGGCGCGCTCCAGCGCGGCCTCGGGGTCCGGGTGATGGCCGTCGCGCAGCAGGCGCAACTCATCGGCCAGGGCAGCGAAGGCCGCGGCCTCGGCGGCGCGGGCGGAAAAGTCGGCGCTGCCCTGGCCGGGCGCCGCCACCATGTCGTCCAGGATGGCCAGGCTGCCACGCATCGGCATCGCGACGGTCCTCAGGCCACCGCGCCGGAGGCGCTGGAGGATGGCACCGCGGCGGCTGCGTCGGCGCCGCCCACCTCAGGCGCGGCCGCCTCGGGCAGGGCGCCGGCGCTGCGCAGCACGGCGTCCTCGTGCTGCATGACACGGCGGACCAGCTTCAGCGCCTGGTAGCATTCGTCCTGCTCGGCCAGGGTCAGCGCCGAATCCAGCGCCTCGCGGACCAGGGCGGAGGTGGTGACCTCCTGGAACTCGGCGATCAGGTCGCGGGCCAGTTCGAGGCCGCGCTCGCGCTCTTCCTCATTGCCGATATAGGCGGTCTGGATGGCGAAATAGATCCGGCGGGCCGGGGTGGTGGCCAGCTCCGGCGTCATGATCTGCTTGCCGAAGAGGAAGCGGGCCCGGCTGGTCAGCTCGATGCGCGCGCGGTTGCGGAAGCGCAGTGGCGCCCCGTTGACCACCAGCAGGTCCCCCTGCCGCAATTCCAGCACCAGTGTCGACACCGTCTTGCATCCTTCGGAAACCCGGTCGCCCCAACGAAGAGCTTCGCCGAAACTCCGGTCCGAAGCCTTTCTTCCGGCTCCAGATCCCGCGCTGGCCTGGTCAATCTGGGGTGTTTTTCTTTAACAACACATAAATGAGAGCCGCGGACGCGACAAAAAATTACATTCCGCGCAACGCATTAGGCTCTCAGCGGCGCAGCAGCAGCAGCAGCCCCTCGACCGGCGCGCCACGCTCCTCGCGCAGCACCGTGCGGCGCTCCGCCAGCGGCGCCAGGCCCGCGGCGGCGCAGAGACCGGCGATGGCGGCCGGCGCGTGGCGGTAGCGCAGGCCCTCGCCCAGGGCGAAGGGTGCGGCCTCCCCCAGCTCCAGGCTGAAGGCCGCGATGCCGCCGGGCCTCAGCGCGCGGACCATGGCGGCGAGCGCCCCGTCCAGCGCGCCCAGATAGTTCAGCACGTCAGCGGCGGCCACCAGATCGAAGCGCGCCGGATGGGCGGGCAGGAAGTCGAGCAGGTCGGCCTCGTGCAGCGCATCGTAGCCGCCGGCCGCCCGCGCCGCCTCCAGCATGCGCGGCGACAGGTCCAGCCCCTCCAGCCGCCGCGCGAAAGGGGCGAGCGCCCGCCCCGACAGGCCGGTGCCGCAGCCGAGGTCGAGGACATCGAGGCTGCGGTCCTCGGCGATCCCGGTCTCGCGCAGCAGCCCGGCCAGCGCCTCGGGCGTGCGGTAGCCGAGCTTTCCGGTGAGGTCCGCCTCGAAGCGCGGCGCATACTGGTCGAAGAGGTCGCGCACATAAGCCGCCGGCGCCCGGTCCGGCGTCGCCGCGGCGCCGAGGGCGGCCAGCAGGAAGCCGGCCTGCTCGGCAAAGTCCGGGTCGCGGGCGGCGGCCTCGGCGGCGGCGCGGGCTTCGGGCCGCGCGCCGGCCTCGCGGCAGGCATGGGCGAGGGCCAGCTGCGCCGCGGCATCCGGGCGCAGCTTCACCGCGCGGCGCAAGGGCGACAGCGCCGCGCGCGCCTGCCCCAGCCCGCAGAGCGCCTGGCCGAGGTTGCGCAGGCTCAGGGCATCCTCCGGCCGTTGCGCGGTCGCCTGGCGGAGCAGGACGACCGCCTCCTCCAGCGCGCCGGTCTCGGCCAGCAGCGCGCCGAGCGAGGCCTGGAAGACCGGCGCCCCCGGCCGCAGCGCGAGGGCCCGCCGGACCAACGGGACGGCGTTGGAAAAAAGACCCTGCTGGCGCTTGAGGGTGCCGAGCAGGTTCAGCGCGTTGGGCTCGTCGGGGTGCTGGGCCAGGATGCGGACGTAGAGCGCCTCGGCCGCCGGCAGGTCGCCGGCGGCGTGCAGCGCGCTTGCCTGCCGCAGCAGGGTCAGAACAGGCCCTCGATGCGGCCCGCGGCGTCGAGGCCGATGGCTTCGGCGGCCGGGCGGCGCGGCAGGCCGGGCATGGTCATGACGTCGCCGGCGATGGCGACGACGAAGCCGGCGCCGGCCGAGAGGCGCACCTCGCGCAGCGGCAGGATATGGCCTTCGGGCGCGCCCATCAGCGTCGGGTCGGCGCTGAAGGAATACTGCGTCTTGGCGATGCAGACGGGGACATGGCCGAAGCCGGCTTCCTCGAATTTCTTCAACTTTGCGGCGACGGGCGGGGGAATCGAGACACCGGCGGCGTGGTAGATCTCGCGCGCCACGGTCTCGATCTTGCCGGTCAGCGACAGGTGGTCGTTGTAGAGCGGCTCGAACTTCGCGCGGCCCTCGGCGATGATGCGCTTCACCGCATGGGCGAGCTCTTCCGCGCCGGCCGCGCCATCGGCCCAGTGGGTGCAGAGGATGGCTTCCGTCCCCAGCTTCGCCATGGCGGCGCGCACGGCGGCGACTTCCGCATCGGTGTCGGTGGTGAACTTGTTCAGCGCCACCACCACCGGCAGGCCGAACTTCTGCATGTTCTGCACGTGGCGGGCCAGGTTGGCGATGCCGCGGGTGACGGCGGCGACATCCTCGGTGCCGAGCGCCGACTTGGCGACGCCGCCATGCAGCTTCAGGGCGCGGACGGTCGCCACCACCACGCAGGCCGACGGCGCCAGGCCCGCCGAGCGGCACTTGATGTCGAGGAACTTCTCCGCGCCCAGATCGGCGCCGAAGCCGGCCTCGGTGACGACGACATCGGCCAGCTGCAGCGCCAGCCGCGTGGCCATGACGCTGTTGCAGCCATGCGCGATGTTGGCGAAAGGCCCGCCATGCACCAGGGCCGGCGAGCCCTCGAGCGTCTGCACCAAATTCGGAGAAAGCGCGTCGCGCAGCAGGGCGGCCATGGCGCCGTCGGCCTTCAGGTCGCGGGCGGTGATGCTGCGGCCGTCGCGCGACTGCGCCACGATGATGCGGCCCAGGCGGTCCTGCAGGTCGGCCAGGTCCTTGGACAGGCAGAACACCGCCATCACTTCCGAGGCGACGCTGATGTCGAAGCCGTCCTCGCGCGGGAAGCCGTTGGGGACGCCGCCCAGCGCCGCGTTGATGCTGCGCAGGGCGCGGTCGTTCATGTCGATGGCGCGGCGCCAGCTGATGCGGCGCGCGTCGATGCCGAGTTCGTTTCCCCAGTAGATGTGGTTGTCGATCATCGCGGCCAGCAGGTTGTTGGCGGCGGTGATGGCGTGGAAGTCGCCGGTGAAGTGGAGGTTGATCTCCTCCATCGGCAGGACCTGGGCATAGCCGCCGCCGGTCGCCCCGCCCTTGACCCCGAAGCAGGGGCCGAGCGAGGGCTCGCGCAGCGCGATCATGGCCCGGGTGCCGATGCGGTTCAGCGCATCGCCGAGGCCGACGGTGGTCGTCGTCTTGCCCTCGCCGGCGGCGGTCGGGTTGATGCCGGTGACCAGGACGAGCGCGCCCTGCCTGTTGCCCTCCTGCGCGCGCAGGAAGTCGAGGCCGATCTTGGCCTTGTAGCGGCCATAGGGCTCGAGCGCCTCGGCCGGGATCCCGGCGCGGGAGGCGATCTCCTGGATCGGTAGCAGCTTGGCCGCGCGCGCGATGTCGAGGTCGGTCGCCATGGTCTCACCCTGTTGGTCGCCGCCCGGCTTATCGTCCTCCGGGAGGAGCGGCAAGACGGGGGCGGGAGCGGCAAGACAGGGCCAGCGGGGACGCAGCCGCCGATTGAAACTGTCCTCGACGTCATGTCATGTTGTCGGACAACTAAAAAACTCCGGGAGAAAAGTCCGATGAACCGTCGTCCCCTGCTGGGCGCCGCCGCGCTCGCCCTGCTTCCGGGTGCGATCCCGGGTGCCCGGCGCGCCCTGGCCCAGCCCGCCACATGGCCCTCGCGCCCCGTCACCATGCTGGTGCCCTTCGTCGCCGGCGGCCCGAGCGACATCGTGGCGCGGGCGATCTCGACCCGGATGAGCCAGACCATCGGCCAGACGGTGGTGGCCGAGAACCGCGCCGGAGCCAATGGCGAGATCGCCGGCCGGGTGCTGGCGCGGGCCGAGCCGGACGGGCAGACGCTGATGGTCGGCTCGATCGGCGTCTATGCCATCAATGCCGCGCTGCGCCCCGACCTGGGCTACGACCCGGTCAAGGACTTCTCGCCGATCAGCCTGGCGGTGACGACGCCCAACGTGCTGGTGGTCAATGCCGAGCGGGTGCCGGTGTCGGATGTCGCCGGGCTGATCGCCTGGCTGAAGGCCAATCCGGGCAAGACCAGCTATTCGACCAGCGGCGTCGGCTCCTCCGACCAAATGACGGCGGAGCTGTTCAAGCAGCGGGTGGGCGTGGACGTGGCGCATGTCCCCTATCGCGGGGGTGCGGCGGCGGCGACCGACCTGATCGCCGGCAATGTGCAGATGTCGTTCCAGAATCTCGGCACGGTGGCCGCGCATATCCAGTCGGGGCGGCTGAAGGCGCTGATGGTGACGGATGCGCAGCGGCATCCGATCCTGCCGTCGGTGCCGACCTCGGCCGAGGCCGGGCTGTCGGATTTCGTGGTGACCAGCTGGCAGGCGGTGATGGCGCCGGGCAACATGCCGGCGGCGCTGCGGACCCGGATCCATGCCGCGGTGGCCGAGGCCTTGCAGCATCCGGATGTGAAGCCGCGGCTGGAGCAGATCGGCTTCACCATCGTGGCCAGCACGCCCGAGGCCTATTCGCAGTTCCAGCAGGCGGAGATCGCGCGCTGGCGCCAGGTGATCCAGGTGGCCGGCATCAAGCCCGAGTGATGTATTCGCTTCTTGTGAAATAGAAAAAAGATGGGGTCCGGGGAATTCCTTCCCCGGCCTTGCTTTCGAATGATGCAGATCAAGGCGTCTTCTTTTTGCCGGCGCTACCCCTCCTCTCACCTTGAAAGGAAGGTTTGCAGTCGTGAAGAAGACGGTTTGTGGCGCCGTGGCGGTCCTGGCGATGATGACGGCGCCGGCGATGGCGCAGGAGCCGCTGCGTGGCAAGCAGGCGGGCGACATCGTGGTGGGGTTCGGCGCCATCGGCGTGCTGCCGCAGAGCGGCGGGCGGGTGGATGCGATCGGCGGCAAGCCGGACGCCTCGAACAGCGTGACCCCGCAGCTGGACGTCACCTATTTCGTCACGCCGACCATCGCGCTGAACCTGATCGCGGCGACGACGCGGCATGACGTGTCGGTGCGCGGCTCGGCGCTGGGGGATGTGGATCTGGGCCGGGTCTGGGCGCTGCCGCCGACGCTGACCCTGCAGTACCATCCGCTGCCGCAGTCGCGGGTCAGCCCTTACGTGGGCGCCGGCATCAACTACACGCTGTTCTATGGCGAGGGCGGCGGGCGGACGCCGCCGGTGGCCAAGGTCGATGTGGAGAACAGCTGGGGCTGGGCGCTGAATGTCGGCGTCGATTACGAGGTGACGCCGCGCTGGGGCATCAACTTCGACGTCAAGAAGCTGTTCCTGCGGCCGGATGTTTCCGTCAACGGCGGCGCCATCGGGGCGCGGGCGGACCTCGATCCCTGGATCGTGGGGGCGGCGGTCCGCTACCGCTTCTGACCTGGTCCTGGATGTGAAAAAGCCCCGGCCAAAATGGCCGGGGCTTCTTTTCAGCTGTGAGACGCCAGGGGCAGGCGGTGGTTTTCAGCTGGACCAGGCCATGCGGACGACGCGCCAGGCGCCGTCGCGCCAGGCCAGGTCCAGGCCCAGGCTGCCGGCGCCCTCGCGCGGGGCGAGCTCCAGCCGGGCGCTGTGCAGGCCGGTGATCTGCATCTGGCGCAGGCGGTCCAGCGGCACCACGGTCGCGTCGCGCAGCAGCGGGGCCGGGGTCTGGCGGGCCTCGACGACGCGCTTCAGGGCCTCGGGATCCTGCCAGCCGGCGGAGAGCTCCTCCGCCAGCATCGCCATGTAGCGGGAGGCGCTGCCGCCCTGCGGCGCGGCGTGGCTGGCTGCGGGGGCAGCGACCTGGACGCCGGGCTCGAGCGGCAGCTGGGCCAGCAGCTCGAGCGGGGCGTGGTTCAGCACCAGGCCGGCGAAGGCGGCGAGAGGACGGGCCGGACCGGCCAGCAGCAGGGCGCCCAGCACCGGGAGCGCCATGACGGCTGCGAAAACCCGCGACCAGCGACGGGGGGCGCAGCGGCCGGCCGCGGTGGCGGGCTCGTCATGCGACTCGGGGACGACGGCGATATGGCTGCGCGCCTCGTAGGCGTCCCAGACTTCGTTCCAGCTATCGGCGGTGGTGGCGGACTGTCGCATGTTTTGATCCAGACCCTCGGCTTGTCTCACGAGGCGAGAATTACCCGGCAAAGGGTAAGCATCGGGTTAAACCGGCACACGCGTTCGTGAGCAGACGAAGCGGTAAGTCAGGGATTTTCGCGGAAGTGTGCAGCACACCCGCGTGAGGTCACCGCACCGGAAACTTCCGATTTACAGAGGGATGCAGCGGAAAAATGCCAAGCCCAGGCCGTCGGCGCTGCCCTTCGGCAGCCCGGAAGACCCCGCGAAATTTTTTGGCGAAGACCCGGAAGGGGTCAGGTGAAAGGGGCGAGGCCGCGTTCGAGGGCGCCCAGCGCGCCGGCAAAGGCCTCGGTCATGGCCGCTGCCAGCACTTCGGGGCCGCGCGGGCCGGCCGGGATCGGCGCCGTGCCGGTGACCGCCAGCTGGGTCAGCAGGGTGGTGCCCCCCTCGCCTTCCCGCAGCAGCACGGCCGAGAGGCCGGCGCGCGCCTGGCCGGCACCCAGATCGGCCAGCAGCGCGGTCAGCTCGGTCTCCAGCACCAGGTCGGCGCGCGCCCGCGTCCCCGGCGAGACCACCGCGCCGAACAGCCCGCCGGCGGAGAGCCAGCGGCGCAGCGCCTCCTCGGCAAGCTCGGCCGGCGGGGCGCTCCATTCGGCGTAGAAGTCGACGGACTCGGTGCCGTCGGCGCGCAGGCTGCGCAGGCCGCGGCTGTCCTGCCCGGGGGCCGAGCGCATCAGCCGCACCAGCAGCACGCGGCGGCGGCCGCTGCGGGCCGGCATCGGCGCGGCCGGGTCGCGCAGCGGGGTCAGCGGGAAGCGGCGCACCTCGACATAGGGGCGGTCGGGCAGGACGCTGCAGGCGGCCAGCGCCGGCAGGGCCAGCAGGGCGAGACGGCGATGCATGGAAGCCTCCTCCTCAGCGGTAGTTGGGCGCCGGCGGCGGCGCGCCGAAGATCGCCTGGCCGGGCGCGCGGCGCAGCGCCTCGGTGGTGTCGCGCAGATTGCCGGCGACCGCGCGCAGGTCGCGCAGCAAGGGCGCCAGGTCGGCATTGGCGTCCTGGGTCGTGTTGCGGGCCGTCCGCAGAGTCTGCTCCAGCGCGGTGATGGCCTGCGGCAGGCGGGCCAGGCTGCGCCGCATCTCCTCCGCCGCGCCGCCGACATTGGCCAGGGTGGCGCGCGCCTCGGGGCCGCCCACCAGGTTGCGCAGGTCGGTCACCGTGCCGCGCAGGTCGGCGACCAGCCCGGGCAGGTCGGTGCCCTCGGCCGTGTGGCGCAGGCTGGACATGGTGGCCGAGGCCTCGGCCAGGATCCTGGCGGCGTCGCCGTTCTGCAGCTGGCTCTTCACCAGGGCGACGATCTCGGTGATGTCGCCCATCAGCTCTTCCAGCGGAGCGTTCTGGATGCGCGCCAGGATGGCCTCGGCGGCGTTCTGCACCTGGGCGACGGTCGACGGCATGGCCGGGATCACCGGATAGGTCGATTGCCAGGGCAGGTCCTCCCGCGCCGGGAAGCGGGTCGGGCTGACGAAGTCGAGCTCGATATAGGCGACGCCGGTGATGCCCTGGCTGGACAGCCGCGCCCGCAGGCCCCGCCGCACCGAGGCCTCGGCCCGCTCCGGCGTGTCGATGGTGGCCTTCTGCGGGTCCAGCGCCAGCCGGACCAGGACGAGCTGGAAGGCCTCCATCGCCTGGTTGCGGCTGGAGGGCGGGTATTCGGCGTTGACCAGGCCGATCTGGCTGACCTGGCCGATCTGCACGCCGCGGTAGCGCACCGGCGCGCCGACCTCCAGGCCGATGACGCTTTCCTGCAGATAGGTCTCGAAGACCAGGGTGGAGCGGGTCAGCCTTCCGCCGGTCAGGAACAGGACGAAGCCCAGGGCCAAGGCGAGGCCCACCAGGATCAGGGCGCCGACGCGGACATAGAGGCTGGTGGAGCTGGTCATGCGGCGGGCGCCTCCCGGCGGAAGAAGGCGCGCACCGTGGGATGCGTCGCGTGGTCGCGCAAAGCGCGCGGATCGCCCTCGGCAATCATGCCGCGGGCGGCCTTGTCGAGCATGATGCAGCGGTCGCCGATCGCCAGGATCGATTGCAGCTCATGCGTCACCACCACGAAGGTGGTGCCGAGGTCGCGGGCCAGCTCCTTGATCAGCTGGTCCAGCCCGGCCGAGGTGATCGGATCCAGACCCGCCGAGGGCTCGTCGAGGAACAGCAAGGGCGGGTCGAGCGCCATGGCGCGGGCGATGCCGGCGCGCTTGGCCATGCCGCCGGAGATTTCCGCCGGCAGCCGGTTGGCGGCGTCCGACAGCCCGACCAGGCCGAGCTTGACGCGCGCCACCTGCTCGCGCGCGGCGCGCGGCAGGGCGGTATGCGCCTCCAGCGGCAGCATGACGTTCTCCAGCAGGGTCATCGAGCCGAAGAGCGCGCCCGACTGCCACATGACGCCCAGCCGGGTCAGCAGTTCCCGCCGTGCTGCGCCCTCGGTCTCCATCAGCGGCTGGCCGAGGATGCCGATCTTTCCGGCGGTCGGCCGGTACAGCCCGATCAGCAGCTTCAGCAATGTGGACTTGCCGCAGCCGGAGCCGCCCAGGATGACGAAGACTTCTCCGCGGGCCACACTGAAGGAGACATCGCGAAACAGGGCGTTGGAGCCGAAGGCCATGGCCACGCCCTCGGCGGTGACCACGGGGTCGGCGACCTGGCGGCGCTGGATGTCCTGGAAAGCCTCCATGCTCACCAGCCCAGCCGATAGAAAAGAATGGCGAAGAGCCCGTCCAGCACCACGGTCGCGACGATGCCGCCGACCACCGCCTGGGTGGCGGCGTCGCCCACGGCACGCGGGCCGCGCCCGGCCTGCAGCCCGGCGCGGCAGCCGATGCCGGCGATCACCATGCCGAAGACCACCGACTTGCCGAGCCCCCCCAGCAGCGAGCCCAGCGTCAGCCATTGCGCCAGCTGGTTCAGCACCAGCGGCGGCGGGTAGCCCAGCGCGCTCATCACGCCGCCCATGCCGACCAGGCCCGCCAGGTTCATCATCAGCGCCAGCACCGGCATGACCAGCATCGCCGCCAGCAGCCGCGGCAGCACCAGCATGACCATCGGGTCGACGCCCATGATGCGCAGCGCATCCACCTCCTCGTTCACCGTCATGGTGCCGAGCTCGGCGGCGAAGGCGCTGCCGGTGCGGCCGGCCAGGATCACCGCGGCGATCAGCGGCCCGAGCTCGCGGATGAGGGAGATGCCGACCAGGGAGGGGATGTAGATCTCGGCCCCGTATTGCCGCATCGGGATCGAGGACTGGAAGGCCAGGATGACGCCGATCAGCGTGCCCAGCAGCAGGGTCAGCGGGAAGGCGCGGAAGCCGGCCTCGTCCAGGTGGCGCAGCAGGTCGGCCCAGCGCAGCCGCCCCGGCCGCGGCAGGGTGGCGGCGGTCATCACCGCCGTCTCGCCCAGGAAGCCGGCGGCGGCGCGCATGTCCTTCAGTCGCCCGACGCCCCAGGCACCAACCGCGGCGATGAAGGGCAGGCGCGGCGGGGGCTTGGGCGGCCTGGGCGCGGCCAGCGCCTTGCGGGCGCGGTCCAGCACGGCGGCGACGGGGGGGCTGGCGCCCTGGATCTCGGTTTCCGTGCAGGCGCTGGCGCATTCCAGCACCAGGGCGGCGCCGGTGCTGTCCAGCGCGGTCAGGTCCGACAGGTCGAGCCGGCGCGCGCCGGCCGCCGCGCGCAGCACCGGCTGCCACAGCCGGCCGGCCGCGCGCGTGGTCAGGGCGCCGCGCAGCAGCAGGATATCGCCCGCGCGGTCGAAGCCCGCCGGGGCCGCTGCCTGGTCTGCCGTGTCGCTCATGCAGGGGATGAAATAAGGCAGCGGCCGGGCGGCGTTAACCCCTCGTCAGCCTCGCGTCATGAAACCTTGGGCATCAAAGGCGGCTGCCGACACGCTCTGTTGCAGCGATGGCGGCCTGCGCCGCCTGGCGGCCGCTGTCCCAGGCGCCGGCCAGGGTGGCGGCATAGCGCGGATGGCAGGCCTCGCCGGCGAAGCACAGCCGCCCCTGCTCGAGCGGCGTCGCCAGCGTGACCCGGGCCGCAGCCCGCCCCGGCCGGGCATGCGAATAGGCGCCGCGGGCGAAGGGATCGGCGCCCCAGTCATGCATCGCCGCCACATCGGTGCGGATCGCCTGTTCCGCGCGGCGACCGAAGGCGCGGCGCAGCTCGGCCAGGGCATGGGCGTGGAAGGCGGCGGTCCCCTGCCCCGACAAGGCCGAGGCGGCCTCCCCGCCCAGGAAGCCCATGACGTGGTCCTGGCCGAAGGGCCAGGCGACGAAGCTCATCGCGGGGTCGGCAGGATCGGCCACCTGGCGCTCCAGGCCGCCGAAATCGGGCAGATCGAGACGGTCGGGGCCGGCCGCCTTCAGCCCGATCTTGGACAGCAGGCCGAGCGGCAGGTCATGCGCGGCCTGCAAGATGTCCGCCGGCAAGGGCGGGTCGAAGCGGATCGCCTCGCCGGCCAGCAGGCTGGTCGGGATGGTGACCACCAGGGCGCCGGCGGTCACCCTGCCGAAGCTTCCTTCCACGGCGATGCGCGGCGCGGACCAGTCGACCCTTTCCACGACTGCGCCGAAGCGGATGGGCAGCGCGGCGGCGAGGCTCTCCAGCAGCGGCCCCAGCCCCCCGGGCAGCAGCAGATTCGGCCCCGAGAGCTGGGTGTCCAGAAAGTCGTCCAGGTCCATGGCGCCGAGCGGGGCGGCGCAGATCACCTCGCCCTCCCAATGGGCGACGGTGGCGTCCCAGGGCCCGCCCTGCGGCGCCGCCTCCCCGGCCGAGCGGCCGGGGGCCCGCCGCGCCGCCAGATGCCCGTGGAAGCGGCCGTAGGTGGCGTCGTAGTCGGCCATTTCCGCGGCCGTCGCCGGGCGGTCGCCGATGAAGCAGCGATGGCTGCGCACCGTGTCATGATCGAAGGGGGCGGCGCCGAGCGCGAGCGGGGTGAGCGGATTGGCCCCGGCCTCGTGCAGCCAGGTGGCACCCAGGTCGAAGGGCGCGCCCAGCGTCGTGGCATCGGTCCAGGCCCGCCCGCCGACCCGGTCGCGCGCCTCCAGAACCAGCAGGCTGCGGCCGGCGGCCTGTGCGGTCCGAGCGGCGGCGATGCCCGCGGCGCCGGCGCCGATGACCAGGAGATCGACCTCGGCGGTCACCGGCGCCACCGGTCCAGCCTGTCGCCGCCGCGGCGCAGCGCCATGGCGTCGGCGACCTCGCCGGGGACGACCCGCTTGCCGACCGGGGCCAGCGAGGCCGCGGCCAGCTTCAGATGCGCCCAGGCGAAGGGCAGGCCGATGATGGTGATGGCGCAGCCCGCCGCCAGCACCAGATGCGTGGCGCAGAGCCAGATGCCGGCCAGGAAGAACCAGATGACATTGGCCAGCATCCCCAGCGGCCCGGTGCCCAGCGACCCCCTGCCCGTCAGCTCCTCACGAGAGACAAGCGTCTGGCCGAATGGCAAAAAGCTGTAGCCGGCGAGCATCAGGCAGGCGCGGGCCCAGGGCAGGCCGATGATGGTCAGCGCCATCAGCACCGAGGCGAAGAGCCACATCAGTGCCGGGATGAAGCCGAAGCCGGGGAAGTTCCACAGCAGGTTCAGCAGGAAGGCCATGTTTTCGGGCTTTCAGGGGCGGTGGACGTCGTGGACCTGGATGCCGCTGCCGGGCGGCGGCATGGCCAGCCAGTGGCCGCGCTCCAGCGTGGCGCGCGTGTCGGCCAGCCCGCTCGCCCAATGCGCGCGCATGGTGCTCGCCGAGAATTCGTAATCCTTCGCCTGCCCCTCATGCGCCTGCTGGCGGTAGATCAGCTGCAGGATCACCACCTCCGGCAGCCGCTCCAGCCGCTGCTTCAGCTCGCGCTGGCGGGCGTCGAGCCGGTCCTGCGGGATCTGGTCCAGGGCGCGCTGCAGCTCGACCTCCAGGTCGCGGATGCGGCGGTGGAAATCGGTGACCGCGCGGGTGCGGCTGCTGTAGCGGATGTCCTTCTCCCGGGCCATGACGGCCGGCATGGAGCGCGGCACGGCGCCGCGGGCGCTGAACAGGTCGACCTGGAAGGCGAGCGTGTTGCGGCTTTCCAGATGCTCCAGCAGGTGCTGCAGCGGCGTGTTGGAGACCAGCCCGCCATCCCAGTAATGGTCGGTCCCCACCGGCACCATGGGCAGCGCCGGGGGCAGCGCGCCCGAGGCCATGACATGCGCCACCGTCAGCTTCATCCGGCCGCTGTCGAAATAGGCGAAGTTGCCGCTGCCGACATTCACCGCGCCGACGGCGAAGCGCATGCGCCGGTCGTTCAGCAGATCGAAATCGACCAGCTCTTCCAGCGTCGCCTTGAGGGGAGACGAATCGTAGAGGCTGGTCGCCGTCCTGGCGCCGGGGGCGGAGAACCAGGGATTGGGCACCTGCGGGGTGAAGAAGCCGGGCTGGCCCTGCAGCATGGTCAGCGCCGCCGAGGCCTCGTGCCGCCATTGCCGGAACCAGTCGCCATCGGGCAGCGGGCCCCAGAACTGGTCCTCCACCCGGTTGTCGGTGATCTTCTCCCAGAAGGCGCGCAGGGCGGCGATGCGGCGCTCCGGCGGGTTGCCGGCGATCAGCGCGCCGTTGATGGCGCCGATCGAGACGCCGGCGATCCAGTCCAGCGCGATGCCGGCCTCGTGCAGCGCCTCATAGACCCCGGCCTGGTAGGCGCCGAGCGCCCCGCCCCCCTGCAGCACCAGCGCCACCCGCCGGCAGCCTTCGGGCCGCCATGCGTCTTCCCCCTGATCCGGGCGCTCGGGCTGCTGGATATCCATGGCGGGGAGGCTCCTGGGCGGCGATGACCGCCCAGGAGGATGGTGCCGCGGCGGCCATGCTGCAACGCCGCGGCGGATTGTTGCCTGAGCCGGGGAACCGCGCCGTCCGGCGAAGCCGCCCCGGGCGATCGCGCGCTACAGCTTGAGGCCCAGCTTCTGGATCATCGCCCGCTCCTCCTCGTTGGTCTTCAGGGCGAAGGCGGCGTATTCGTCCGGGTTCATGTAGAGCACCGGCATGTCGTAGCGGTCGAGCACGGCGACATGCTGCGGATCGTTCACCGCCTCGCGGAAGGCGGCGTCGAGCACGCGCACCACGGCCGGGTCCATGCCCTTCGGCCCCGCCAGCCCATAGGGCGAGGTGGAGACCAGATCGATGCCCAGATCCTTCAGGGTCGGCGTGTCGGGGAAGCGCTTGGCCCGGGTCGGGCCCCAGGTGACCAGCAGCCGCAGCCGCCCGTCGCGCACCATCTCCGACCAGCCGGAGCTGTCGGCCAGGGCGTCGATCTGGCCGCCGAGCAGCGCCGTCGCATTCTCGGCATAGCCGCGGAAGGGGACGTGGACCCATTCGATGCCCTGCTGCCCGGCGATCTGCTCCATGGTGATGTGCAGCGAGGTCCCTACCCCGGGCGAGCCGTAGGTGATCTTTCCCCGGTTCTTCTTCGCGTCGGCCAGGAATTCCTGGAAGGTCTTCCAGGGGGCGTCGGCCCGCACCACGACCCCGAAGAGATAGCCGGTGAGGTGGCTGATCCAGGTGAAGTCCTTGGCCGGGTCGAAGGGCGGCTTGGCGGCCATATGCGGATAGCGGAAGACGCTGATCGGCATCTGCGAGATGATGTAGCCGTCCGGCTTCTCGTTCAGCAGCGCCTGCGGCCCGAGGATGCCGCCGGCGCCGGCGCGGTTCTCCACCACCACCGGCTGGCCCAGCTTGCGCGAGGCGACCTCGCCGAAGGCCCGCATCTGCACATCGGTGGTGCCGCCGGCGCCCCAGGGCACCAGCATGCGGATCGGCCGGGCGGGGAAGTTGCCCTGGGCCAGGGCCGGGCGGGCCAGGCTCGCCGTGGCCAGCGCAGCACCGATGGCCAGCGCCCTGCGGCGCGTCGTCTTTCCTGTCATTCGTCCTCCAACAGCCGGCTCTTGTGGCCGGACCTGGGGGGAGCATAGCGCAGCGGCGGGGTGACGGCGCAAGGCCATGGGGCCGAAGCCGGCCAGCCGTGCGTTTCGCCGCTCTGGTGCGGCGGGATGCGCAGCGCCATGTTCCGGGCGCCCTGCCCGCCACGCCCGACCCGGATGACCGACGCCGCATGACCACCGATCCGCCGCCTGCGACTGCCCCGGACCCTGCCACGCACCAGCCCGATGCGCCGCAGGCCGGGACGCGCCAGGCCGATCCGCGCAAGATGGGGCTGCGCTGGCGGCTGCGCGCCGCCACCGGCCCGCTGCATGCCGAAGCCGATGCGCTGGGCAGCGCGCATGACCTCGGCGCCCCTGCCGGCCATGCCGCCTTCCTGCGCGCCCATGCCCGGGCCCTGCCGGGGCTGGAGGCGGCGATCGGCGCGGCGCTGGGCGATGCCGCCTGGCTGCGCTGGCAGGAGCGCCGCCGGCTGCCGGCCCTGCAGGCCGACTTGGCCGCCCTGGGCGAGCCAGCCCCGGCGCCGCTGCCGGCGACGCTGCCCGGCGCCGATGCGGAGGCCGAGGCGCTGGGCGCCGCCTATGTGCTGGAGGGATCGCGGCTGGGCAATGCCATGCTGCGGCGCGGCCTGCCGGAAACGGCGCCCGCTGCCTATCTGGCGCATCAGCCGGGGGCCGAGGCCGGCGGCTGGCCAGGCTTCCTGGCCGGGCTGGAAGCCGCCCTGCCCGACCAGGCGCGCTGGCCTGCCGCGGAAGCCGGGGCCCGGACGGCCTTCGAGACCTTCCTGGCGGCGCTGCGGACGGAAGCCTGACGCCCCTGAGGCCGCCCGCTTCCGGCCACCCACTCAGGCTGCCCGCTTTAGACTGCCCGCTTTAGACTGCCCGCTTCAGGCTGCCCGCTTCAGGCTGCGAGCACGACCTCGCCCTTGCGGCTGGCCAGGGTCGCGGCTTCTTCCGGGGTGATGGCGGCGCCGAAGAGATAGCCCTGGCCGATATGGCAGCCCAGGCTGCGCAGCAGCTCGGCCTGCTCGGCCTCCTCGACGCCCTCGGCGGTGATCTCGATGCCCAGGCCCTGGCCGAGGCCCAGGATCGACTTGACGATCTTCAGCTGCTTCTCCTCGGCCACCATGCGGCGGATGAAGGAGCGGTCGATCTTGATCATGTCGAAGCTGAAGCGGGCGAGCTGCGACAGGCTGGCATAGCCGGTGCCGAAATCGTCCAGCGCCACGCGCACGCCAGCGGCGCGCAGCATGTCCAGCGTGTCCTGCGCCACCGCCGCCTCGCGGATCAGCGCGCCTTCGGTGATCTCCACCTCCAGCCGCTCCGGCGCCAGGCCCGCCTCGTGGATGATGGCGATGATGCGCTCGGCCAGCCGCGGGTCGGACAGCTGCAGCGGCGACAGGTTGAAGGCCAGGCGCAGCGGCGCCGGCCACAGCGCGGCGTCGCGGCAGGCGCGCTTCAGCAGCTGCTCGCTCAGCCGGTCGATCAGGCCGAGCCGCTCGGCCGTCGCGATGAAGATGTCGGGCGGCACCATCTTGCCGTCCTCGGCGCGCCAGCGGGCCAGCGCCTCGAAGCCGGCCAGGTGGCCGGTCTTCAGGTCGACCTGCGGCTGGTAGCGCGGCGCGATCACCTCGTTCTGCACCGCCTCGCGCAGCGCCAGCTCGATCCAGGCGCGGCTGGCCTGGCGCTCGCGCATCGAGGCCTCGAAGACGCGCAGCCCGTTGCGGCTCTCCTGCTTGGCGGCCTGCATGGCGGCCTCGGCACAGGCGAAGACGGCGCGCAGCGTCTCGCCATGCTGCGGCAGGGCGGCGAGGCCCAGGCTGACGCCGACCTCGACCCGCTGGCCCTGCAGCCGGGCCGGACGGGTCAGGTTGCGCAGCGCCCGCGCCGCATGCTGCTGCATCACCGGCAGGGCGACGCCCTCGAAGACCACGACGAACTCGTCGCCGCCGGGATGGCCCAGCCAGGCGCTGGGGAAGAGCTGGCGCAGCCGCAGCGCGACCTCGGCCAGCAGCGCGTCGCCGAGCGCATGGCCATGCAGCTCGTTGATGGCGCGGAAGCCGTCGAGATCGATATAGAGCACGCCGCCGACGATCGGGCTGGGGCGTTCCAGCCGCTGCTCCAGCCCGCGGCGGTTGGGCAGGCGGGTCAGCGGGTCGTGCACCGCCAGCCAGCTGGCGTCGCCCTCGGCGCGCAGCCGCTCGCGCTGCTCGCGCAGCACGTCCAACAGGCGGCGGATGGCATAGACGAAGCTGCACCAGCCGGCGACGATCAGGATGACGAAGATCTCGTCGATCTGCGCCGCGTCATGCTCGTGCGAATAGGCGTGGATGCTGTCGAAGGCGTCGTAGCTGATGGCGACGGTGGAGAGCAGGACGGCGACGGCCAGCAGCACCAGGGCATCCGCCACGGCGCGGTGACGCAGGATCCCCACCGTCTTCCCGGACGGCGCCTTCTCCCGTTGCGGGTCCCGTTGCGGCATATCCTCGGCCCCTGCGTCCTGCCCGCCTTCCGCATCGGGCTGCCCCCGGGCGGGGTCTCCGCCGGCGAGCGCCCGCTGACGGCTGGCCTTCTGGCCCCGGCGGCATGGCGTGACTATGCCATCCTCGCCGGGTGCGGTGAAATGGGGGTTAAGAGCCGGCGGGATTCAATCAACCCCCGGCCATCGCCTGCCCCCGGCCGAGTGCGGCTGCGTGGCCGGGGCTCAGTGGCCGAGGGCGCGCCAGCCGATGTCGCGCCGGCAGAAGCCCTCCGGCCAGCGCACCGCGTCGACCGCGGCATAGGCGGCATCGCGGGCGGCGGCCAGCGTCGCGCCGCTGGCGGCGACGCCCAGCACCCGGCCGCCCTGGGCGACCAGGTCGCCCTGCTCGTTGCGCGCCGTGCCGGCGTGGAAGAGCTGCGCGCCGGGGACCTGCGCCGCCTGCTCCAGCCCCTCGATGACGCTGCCCTTGGCATAGGCGCCAGGATAGCCGCGGGCGGCCATGACGACGACCATGGCGGCCTCGGCCGACCAGCGCAGGGTGAAGCGGTCGAGCTCGCCGTCGCAGGCGGCCAGCAGCGCCGCCAGCAGGTCGGATTGCAGCCGCAGCATCAGCACCTGGCATTCCGGGTCGCCGAAGCGGACGTTGTATTCGATCAGCTTCGGCCCGGCTTCGGTCAGCATCAGCCCGGCGAACAGGACCCCGCGGAACGGCGTGCCGCGCTTCGCCATCTCTTTCAATGTCGGGCGGATGATGCTGTCCATCACCTCGGCCTCGAGGGCGGGGGTGAAGGCGGGCGGCGGCGAATAGGCGCCCATGCCGCCGGTGTTCGGGCCCACATCGCCGTCGCCGACCCGCTTGTGGTCCTGGGCGGCCGCCATCGGCAGCGCCGTCTCCCCGTCGCAGAGGGCGAAGAAGGAAATCTCCTGGCCGAGCAGGCATTCCTCGATGAGGATCGAGGCGCCGGCCGCACCATGGACGCGGTCTTCCATGATCTCGGTGACGGCCTGCTCGGCCTCCTCGACCGTGGCCGCGACGACGACGCCCTTGCCGGCGGCCAGGCCGTCGGCCTTGACCACGATCGGCGCGCCCTTCTGCCGGATATAGGCGCGGGCGGCCGCGGCCTCGGTGAACTGCGCCCATTCGGCGCCGGGGACGCCGGCGGCCGAGGTGACCTCGCGGGTGAAGGTCTTGCTGCCTTCCAGCCGCGCCGCCGCAGCCGAGGGGCCGAAGCAGCGCAGCCCGGCCGCCGCGCAGGCATCCGCCAGGCCCAGCGTCAGCGGCGCCTCGGGGCCGGCGACCACCAGGTCCACGGCCTGCGCTGTGGCGAAGGCGACGAGGGCCGGGACATCCTCGGCGCCGATGGCCACGCAGTCGGCGATGTCGGAAATGCCGGCATTGCCCGGGGCGACCCAGAGCTTGCTCAGCAGGCCGGAGCCGGTCAGCGCCCAGGCCAGGGCATGCTCGCGGCCGCCGCCGCCCACCAGAAGAACCTTCATGCCTGCATACCCTTCGCTGCGCGCGGCGCCCGCTAGCATGGGAAGGGTGGATGGCGGAAGGGCTCGAACCTCCGTCCAGCCGGGATCAGAGCCGGCCGCTCTACCGCTGAGCTACGCCATCCGTCAGAGGGCAGGCGGGGGCGCCACGCGGGACGCCTTGCCGGAGAATACGCCGCGCTTGCGCAGCAGCAAGGCGAGACCGGGCGCCCCCACCTCGACGCCGTGCACAAGTTCGGGGGTGGGGGTGAAGGGCACCGGCTCCGGCGGCAGGCGGACGGCGACCCAGCCGGAGGCCTGGGGGTCGGCGCCGGCGGCGCGGCAGGCGACCTCGACCAGGCTGCGGGGACAGGCGGCCTCGCCGCGCAGCACGGCCCAGGGCTGCGGCAGGGCGCGCCAGACGGCAGTGTCGGGATGCAGCCCGCCGCCATCCGCCCGATGCCAGGCGGCGACGTCGGCCGCCATCAGCCGCATCACCTTGCCGGGGCAGCATTCTTCCAGCAGCCCCTGCTGGCCGGTGGCCTCGAGCAGGGAGAACCAGGCGGCGCGGGCGCTGTTCCAGGCCTGGGCCAGCAGGTTCCAGGTCGAGGAATCATCGCCCCGCCCGACCACCATGTCGTCCAGCTGAAAGCGGCTGCGGCGCCAGGTGCTTTCCAGCTCTTCCGCCAGGCCGGCCAGCGCCGCGGTCCATTCGGCCAGCAGGGCGCCGCGCTGGTCGGGGGTCAGCCGGGCCAGCACCTCGGGCATGGGGTGGAGGCGGGCGACCAGGGCCCAGTCGGTGGCGGGGTCGGCCTCGGCCAGGCGCAGCAGGGCGGCGGCGGGCTGGTCGAAAGGACGGGTCTGGGAGTCGCTGGTGAAGGTGCTGCGCAGGCCCCGGCGCGCCGCGTAATAGGCCATGAAGGCGGCCGCGGCCGGGTTGGCCGCGAAGCGATCGTGGGAAATGCCCTCGACCAGGCCGATCTTGCCCAGCAGCCGCAAGGCGCGGTGCCGGCGCTCGCGGGTATAGGTCGCCAGATGCGCCTCCAGCCGGGCCAGGAAGCGGAAGCGCTTGGTATAGGCATGGCCGCCGAGCTCCAGCCCCGCCGCCCGCCGCCCGACGCGGTCCAGCCGGTCGCCCCGGAAGTCGCTCTTCCGCGGCGCCTTGGCGATGGCGGCCGAGAGGCGGGCGACATAGGCCTCGATGGCTGCGGGGTCGCGCTCGGTCGGGGGCAGCGCTTCGATCTCGGGGAACAGCTCGGCCGCCTTGGCGATCTGCCGGGCGGGGGCGACGGGTTCCGAGAAGTCATCCGGCAGGAAGCTGAAGCGCGGGCGGCTGCCGGCGACCTCGGCCAGCTGCGCCGCCAGCGCCGGCACGGCCTGGATGGCGGACAGCCCGGCCAGCCGCCCCGCCACCATCTCCGGCATCGAGCGGCGGGTCAGGTTCTCGTGCAGCGCGCGCAGGATCTCGGCATCCGACATGGGCGGCAGGCTAGCCGTGGCGCCGCGCCCCGCCCAGGCGGCCACCGGTCACGCCCGCGCCATCACGGGCCCTGGCCTTGGCCCCCGCCGTCCCGGGGGCTAGTCTGCCGCCCCGATGGACAGCGACGCCGAAGCGCCACCGCGCAGCAACACGCCGGAATTCTCGGTCAGCGAGATCAGCACCGCCATCAAGCGCACGCTGGAGGGCGAATTCGCCCGCATCCGCATCCGCGGCGAGATCACCGAGCTGAAGGCCTATCCCTCCGGCCATATCTACCTGGCGCTGAAGGACGAGGGCGCCAAGATCCGCGGCATCATCTGGCGCTATGCCGTGCCGCGGCTGTCGCTGAAGCCGGAGAACGGCGTCGAGGTCGTCGCCACCGGCAAGGTGTCTTCCTATGGCGAGCGCTCCGACTACCAGCTGATCATCGACCGGCTGGAATATGCCGGCGAAGGCGCGCTGCTGGCCCGCATCGACGCGCTGCGCAAGAAGCTGGCCGCCGAGGGCCTGTTCGACGAAGGGCGGAAAAAGGAAATCCCGACGCTGCCGCAGGTGATCGGCGTGGTCACCAGCGAGAAGGGCGCGGTGATCCAGGACATCCGCACCACCGTCGCCCGGCGCTTCCCGCGGCAGATCCTGCTCTGGCCGGTGCCGGTCCAGGGCCAGGGCGCCGCCGAGCAGATCGCCGCCGCCATCGAGGGCTTTTCCCGGTTGCCGGCGCATCTGCCGCAGCCCGACGTGCTGATCGTCGCGCGCGGCGGCGGCAGCCTGGAAGACCTGATGGCCTTCAACGACGAGGCCGTCCTCCGCGCCGTCGACGCCTGCCCGATCCCGCTGATCTCCGCCGTCGGCCACGAGACCGACACCACCCTGATCGATTTTGTTTCCGATCGCCGCGCGCCCACCCCCACCGCCGCGGCGGAACTGGCGGTTCCCTCGCGGGCCGAGATGATGGCCGCCCTGGCGCAGACGGCGGCGCGGCTGCTGCAATCCGGCCAGGTGGCCACCGACCGCGCCCGGCTGCGGCTGTCGCGCATCGAGGCGCGGATGCCCGACCTGCCCGGCCTGGTCGGCGCCGCCCGCCAGCGGCTGGACGACCGCGGCGAGCGCCTCTCCCTGGCGCCGCGCGCTTACCTTTCCGCCAAGCGCCGCCAGCTCGACGCCCTCGCACCCCGTTTGCTGCATCCGCGCGAGACGCTGGCGGCGCATCGCCACGCGCTGGGCCTGGCGGAGGCGCATTCGCGCGCCGCGCTGCGCCGGCTGCTGGACCGCCGGCAGAACGCGCTGCACCGCCTGCCCGACCCGACGGCGCGCATCGATTCGCGGCTGCGCGAGGCCAAGCTGCGCCTCGCCGGGCTTTCCGCGCGGCTGGACGGCGCCTCCTATCAGGGGGTGCTGGCGCGCGGCTTCGCGCTGGTCCGGCACGAGGATGGCCGGCCCGTCACCACCGCAGCCGCGATCGCCGAGGGCGACCGGCTGCAACTGACGCTGCAGGATGGCAACCGCATGGTCACCGCCGACACTTTCTCCGATCCCGCGGCCAGGAAGCCGCGCAGGCCCGCCGCGAAGAAGGCCGCGCAGGGGTCGCTGCTGTGAGGCGCCGCCTGATCCTGGCCGCGCCCGCCCTGCTGCTGGCCGGCTGCGAAGGCGCCGAGGCCCAGCGCAGCGAGGGCCGCACCACCGGCCCGACCGTGCCGCGCCTGCTGACGCTGGGCGACGAAGGCCTGACCCAGGGCGGCATGGCCTTGGGAAAGGTGCCGCCGGGCAGCCGGGTGACGCTGGACAGCCGCGCCGTCTCGGTGGCCCCCGACGGGCAGTTCGTCATCGGCTTCGGCCGCGATGCCGGCCCCTCGGCCCGGCTGGTCGCCATTGCCCCCGACGGCCGCCAGGAGATCCGCGAGCTCGCCATCCAGAAGCGCGACTGGGACATCCAGCGCCTGACCGGCCTGCCCCAGGCCATGGTCAGCCCGAACCCGCAGCAGCTGGCCCGGATCAAGGCCGAGCGCGAGCGCATCGCCGCGGTGCGCAAGATCGACAGCGCCCTGCCCCACTTCGCCGAAGGCTTCGTCTGGCCGGCGCGCGGCCGCATCAGCGGCGTCTATGGCAGCCAGCGCATCCTGAACGGCGAGGCGCGGGCGCCGCATCTGGGCCTCGACATCGCGGTGCCGACGGGCACGCCCTGCCACGCCATGGGCGCCGGCCGCGTCGTCCTGGCCGAGGACCTGTATTTCACCGGCAACACCATCCTGCTCGACCACGGGCATGGGGTGGTCAGCCTCTATGCACATCTCTCGGTGCTGGAGGTGGCGAATGGCGCGACCATTGCCCGCGGGCAGCGAATCGCCCAGACCGGGGCGACTGGCCGGGTGACGGGGCCGCATCTGCATCTGGGGATGAACTGGCTGACCACCGCGCTGGATCCGCATCCGCTGCTGCCGCCCCAAGGGTGAGCCGCGGGGTGAGCCGCGCGGTGAGAAATCCCCACCCAGCGGAAACGCCACCAAAATTCCGCGGCACCTTCATCAAGCGGTAAGCATGCTGGCGGCATTGGGAGCGCCGCCATGACCCTTTCCGCGCCCCTGCCCCGCCCCTCGGCCCCGCACGACACCCTGCGCAATGCCGGGCTGA
Source organism: Teichococcus deserti (assembly GCF_001982615.1). Taxonomy (GTDB): domain Bacteria; phylum Pseudomonadota; class Alphaproteobacteria; order Acetobacterales; family Acetobacteraceae; genus Pseudoroseomonas; species Pseudoroseomonas deserti. Next base: position 24,375 of record NZ_MLCO01000070.1, read on the forward strand.
TCGAATCGCCGGTGGTCGCCCTGTTCGACGACGCCGAACTGGCCTCGGCGGCGCCGCGCCGGGTCAGCGCCTCGGCATGGCGCCACCGCACCCCGCGGGTCGTGGTGCTGGCGCCCGATCCGGGCCTGCGCGAGCGGCTCTATGCCGCCGGCGCCATCCTGGTCGTGGGCTGAGGCAGGGTGGGCTGAAGCCGCCCTATTTCCGGCGGTAGAGCTCGCGCGGGAAGCGCCGGTGCAGCCACAGCCAGTCCTGCGGCCGGTCGCGGATCCAGGCGCCGATATGGTCGTTGACCCGCTGCATCAGGATGCGGATGTCCTCGGCCTTGTCGCCGGTGGCGGGGAAGGCCAGCGGCGGCTCCACCACCACGCGGAAACGGTTCTTCTCGATCCGCTGCACATGGACCGGGATCAGCGGGCAGCCGAAGCGCAGCGCCAGCTCGGCGGGCGCGGTCGCGGTCATCGCCCGCTGGCCGAGGAAGTCGAGCTCGATCCCCTCGTTCAGCTTCTGGTCGACCACCAGCCCCAGCGCCTGGCCGCCGGCCAGATGCTTCAGCGCCTGGCGGGCGCCGCGGCTGCCCTTCGGGAACAGCGGCAGCTCCGCGCCCCCCTCGCGCATCTGCCGCACCACCGCGTCGACCAGCGGATTGTCCGGCGCGCGGTACAGGCTGCCCATGGTCAGGCCGAAGGCCTGGGCCGCCAGCGGCAGCACCTCCCAGTTGCCGATATGCGCCGAGAAGAAGACCAGCTGCTTGGCCCCGGGCGGCATGTTGCCGGCGCCGACCAGCTCCCAGCCAGGGCCTGATTCGGTCTGCGGCAGGCCGGGCAGGTGCGGCAGCTCCATCATGCTGCGGCCGAGATTCTCCCAGGCGTCCTTCAGCACCGCCTCGCGCCAGCCAGGGTCGCGCTCGGGGAAGGCCAGCGCCAGGTTGCGCCGCCCGACACGCGACACGCCGAGCCAGGGCCCGATCGCCCGCGTCACCGCGCCGCCCAGCGCCGAGCCGGCCCGCAGGCCGAGGCGCCGCGCCAGCGCCAGCGCGATGCGCGCCCCCCAGGCTTCCAGCCGCCAGCGCAGCGTCATGCGCCCGGTTCCTGCTGCATCCGTCCGGTATCCTTCGCCGCGCCCATTCCGCCGGCCGCCGGCGCTATGCGCGATCGCCGCCGCTTTGGCCAGCATCGAAGACCGGGCAGCCCGGACCCGGCCGGGCCTTGCGCCCGGATCAGGCAGGCGGCACCGCCCGCTGGCGGCAAGAAAAAAATCCTGGCTTCGTTGCTCATCCGGCGCATCCGCATGCCATGATCCTGCGTTGTTCACGGCAGCGTGAGTCCTTTTGGCCTGCCCGCCGTGAGGACGCGATTCATACCCATGGATTACACGCCGGTAATGCCTATATGATCGGACGATGATGAAGACCCGGAGGAATCGACTCATGCGCGGACGAGCCCGCCTGCTCGCCGGCCTTGCCGCCCTTGCCCTGATCCTGGGTCCCGCCCTGGCGGAAGCCCGCCCCGGCGGCGGCTCCAGCGCCGGCAGCCGCGGCAGCCGCACCTATTCGCCGCCGCCCGTCACCCGCACCGCCCCCGAGGGCGCGCGGCCGATGGAGCGCACCACGACGCCGCAGCAGCAGGCGGCGCGTCCCGGCATGGCCGCCCCCGGCCAGCCGGCGCGCAGCGGCATGTTCGGCGGCTTCGGCGGCGCCATGCTGGGCGGCCTGATCGGCGTCGGCCTGGGCGGCCTGCTGTTCGGCAACGGGCTGTTCGGCGGCATCTCGGGGCTGGGCGGCGTGCTCGGCCTGCTGATCCAGGTGGCGCTGATCGTGCTGCTGGTCCGCTTCGCCATGAAGCTGTTCCGCAACCGCCAGCAGCCCGCCATGGCCGGCGGCCCGAATCCGAACGCCATGAACCGCGACATGCAGCAGGACGCCCGTCCGGCGGCCATGGGCGGCGCCGCCCCGCGCGCCACCCCGCTGCAGATCTCGCCGCAGGATTTCAGCGCCTTCGAGAGCATGCTCTACGACGTCAACGCCGCCTGGTCGCGGCGCGACGAGGCGACGCTGCAGCGCCTGGCGACGGCGGAAATGGCCGGCTACTTCGCCCAGGACCTGCGCGACCTCGACGCCCGCGGCTGGCGCAACGAGACCCGCGACGTGAAGCTCGAGCAGGGCGACCTGTCCGAGGCCTGGACCGAGAACGGCGTCGACTACGCGACGGTGGCCATGCGCTTCAGCCTGATCGACATCACCCTGGACAACCAGGGCCGGGTGGTCGAGGGCAGCGCCGACCAGCGCAGCCAGGCGGTCGAGCACTGGACCTTCCGCCGCCAGGGCCGCGGCGCCTGGCAGCTGTCGGCGATCCAGCAGCCCGGCTGACGCCGGACGGCTTCGGGACGGTAGACTGGAAAAGGGCGTGGCGCAGGCCGCGCCCTTTTTTCATGCCCGGCTTTCTGGCGGCGGGCCTTTCGCGCTTGTAACCGCCCCGGCCGGCTCGTCATAAAGCGCGCCATTCCAAGACGCCGCCGTTCCGGGAGCACCGACACCATGACCCTCACCCGCCGCGGCCTGGCCGCAGCCGGCCTGCTGCTCGCCACCCCGGCCGTGCTGCGCGCCCAAGGGTCGCTGACCCCGGTGAAGTTCTGCCTCGACTGGGCCTTCCAGGGCCCGCAGGCGCCCTTCCTGCTGGCGCTGGAGCGCGGCTTCTTCCGCGAGGAAGGGCTCAACGTGACGATGGACCGCGGCTTCGGCTCCGGCGACACGCCGGTGAAGGTGGCCAGCGGCGCCTATGACTTCGGCATCGCCGACCTGTCGCCGGCCATCCGCCTGCGCCTGTCCGGCCAGGCGCCGGAGCTGGTGGCGACCATGGTCATCCAGCAGGGCAGCCCGCTGGCGGTGATGACCCTGAAGAAGAGCGGCATCACCACGCCGAAGCAGCTGGAAGGCCGCAAGCTGGCCGGGCCCGAGGGCGATTCGGCCCGCCAGCTCTTCCCCGCCTATGCCAAGGCCGCCGGCATCGACGCCTCGACCATCAACTGGCTGACCGTCACCCCACAGCTGCGCGAGCCCATGCTGGTGCGCGGCGAGGCCGACGCCATCACCGGCTTCGAGGTCTCCGGCGTGTTCAGCCTGCGCAGCCTGGGCATCCAGCAGTCGGACGTGGTCTCGCTGCGCTATTCGGATGCCGGGGTCGCCCTGCTGTCGACCGCGCTCCTCTGCAAGCGCAGCCATGCGGAAGCCAACCCGAAGGTGGTGACCGGCATGATCCGCGCCATCGCCCGCGGCCATGACGCCGCCTGGAAGGACCCCGACGCCGCCATCGCCGCCCTGGTGAAGCGCGACGCCACGACCCCGCGCGAGGTGGAGAAGGCCCGGATGATGGCGAACTTCGGCTTCATCCGCACGCCCCAGGCCCTGTCCGGCGGCTACGGCAACCTGCCCGAAGCCCAGGTCCAGGCCGCCATCGAGACCATCCGCGGCGCCTTCGCCATCACCACCGAGCTGAAGGCGGGCGAGATGTACCTGCCGCAGTTCCTGCCGCCGGCGTCGGATCTGCAGATTCCGGCTTGAAGAGAAAGGCCAGGGGAATGAATTCCCCTGGACCCCTTCTTTTTTCTTTCGGACTGCCGTGTCCACGTGGAGACAGTACGTGAAACGGCCTCAGGTCAGCGCGACCTGTAGGCGAGCGCCGTTTTCATGAAAATGCGTCCCGCCGTGCTGCCCTGGTGTCGTTCTCGTTGAAGAGCAGGTCATCGAACGGCCGTTGAAAGAAAAGAATGATGGGGGCCTGGGGGAAGAATTCATTCTTCCCCCAGTCTTCAACCCTTGATCTTCCTGACTTTCTGATCCCCCCCAAAAGGTCTATCCCTCGGCAAAACCACGCGGAGAGATGCCATGTCCCGACCCAAGCCCGTCATGCTCGTCATCCTGGACGGCTGGGGCTGGCGCGAGGACAGCGCCGACAATGCGGTGCTGCAGGCGCGGACGCCCTGCTTCGACCGGTTGTGGGCGACGTCGCCGCGGAACTTCCTGCACACCTCGGGGCATGATGTCGGGCTGCCGGACGGGCAGATGGGCAATTCCGAGGTCGGGCACCTCAATCTTGGCGCCGGGCGCGTGGTGATGCAGGACCTGCCGCGGATCGACGCGGCGGTCGCCGATGGCAGCATCGCCGCGCTGCCGGCGGTGACGAGGCTGGTCGCGAAGCTCAAGGCCAGCGGCGGCACGCTGCACCTGATGGGGCTGTTCTCGCCCGGCGGCGTGCACAGCCACCAGCGGCATGCGCTGGCGCTGGCGAAGGCCTTCGCCGCGGCAGGGGTGCCGGTGGCGCTGCATCTCTGGACCGACGGGCGCGACACGCCGCCGGAGGCCAGCCCTGCCTACCTCGCCGAGTTCGAGCCGGCGCTGCCGCCCGGCGCGCGCATCGCCACCGTCACCGGCCGCTACTTCGCCATGGACCGCGACAACCGCTGGGAGCGGGTGCGCCAGGCCTATGACGCCATGGTCGAGGGCGTCGGCGCCCCGGCCGCCAGCGCCGCCGCCGCCATCGCCGCTGCGCACCAGGCCGGCAAGACCGACGAATTCATCCCGGCCAGCGTCATCGGCGGCTATGCGGGCATGAAGGACGGCGACGGGCTGCTCTGCTTCAACTTCCGCGCCGACCGGGTGCGGCAGATCATGGCCGCGCTGCTGCTGCCGGGCTTCGACGGCTTCGTCGCGCGCCGCCCGGCCTTCGCCGGCGCCGCCATGATGACCGAGTATTCGACCCAGCTCGCTTCGCATCTGGCCACGCTCTTCGCGCCGCAATCGATGCAGGACATCCTGGGCGCGGTGGTCGCCAAGGCCGGCCTGGCCCAGCTGCGCATGGCCGAGACGGAGAAATACCCGCACGTCACCTACTTCCTGAATGGCGGCGTCGAGACCCCCTATCCCCGCGAGGAGCGGATTATGGTCCCCTCCCCCAAGGTCGCGACCTACGACCTGCAGCCGGAGATGTCGGCCCCCGAGCTGACCGCCAAGGCGGTTGCCGCCATCAACTCGCAAAAATTCGACCTGGTGGTGCTGAACTTCGCCAATGCCGACATGGTCGGCCACACCGGCAGCCTGGACGCCGCGATCCGCGCCTGCGAGGCGGTCGATGCCGGGCTGGGGGCGATCGAGGCCGCCGTCACCGCCCAGGGCGGCGCCCTGCTGGTCACCGCCGACCACGGCAATGCCGAGCTGATGAAGGACCCGGCCACCGGCGGCCCCTATACCGCGCACACCACCAACGTCGTCCCTGTCCTGCTGGTCGGCGGCCCGGCGGGGGCCAGGCTGCACGAGGGCCGGCTGGCCGATGTGGCGCCGACCCTGCTGGCGCTGCTCGGCCTGGCGCAGCCCGCGGCGATGACCGGGCGGAGCCTGATCGACTGATCCAGCCCCTGCCCCGGGGCAGAGGCCGCGCCTGGCAGGGGGCGGCGCTGCTCCTCCCCCTGCTGCTGGCGGGTCCGGTCCTGGCCCAGGGACACCGCGCCGCGCCGACCGAGAGAAGCCTCCGCGACGCCGAGGCGCGGGCGCAGGAGGCCCAGGCCGCCGCCCGCGCCGCCGCCGAGGCGACCCGCGCCGCGGCCGAGGCCGAGCGCGCCCTGGCCCAGCAGCGCGCCGAGGCCGGCCGCCGGGCGGTCGCCGCCGACACCGCCGCCGATGCCGCCGAAGGCGCCGCCGCCGAGGCGGCCAAGGTGCGCGACGCCGCCATCGTCGATCTCAGCCGCCGCGCCCAGGCCCTGGCCCCGCTGGTGCCGCTGATGCGCCGGCTGAGCCAGTATCCGTCCGAGACGCTGCTGGCGGTGCCGGGCTCGCCCGAGGATGCGCTGCGCGGCGCGCTGGTGCTGCGCAGCCTGACCCGCTACCTCTCGGCCGAGGCGGAGGCGCTGCGCCAGGCCCAGCTGGTCGCCGGCGAGGCCAGCCGCCGCGCCGAGGCCGAGGCCGCGCATCTGGCCGAGGCCCGCGCCGAGGTGCGCGCCGCGGCGGCGGCGGTGGAGGCGGCGCTGGCCCAGGCCCGCACCCATCGCAGCGCCCTGGCCGAGGAGGAGAAGGAGGCTGCCCGCGAGGCTGCCGCCACCGCCACCCGCGCCGGCGACCTGCGCGAGATGATGGAGCGGCTGGAGCGCGCCCGCGCCCGCGCCGAGGCCGAGGCCAAGGCCCGGGCCGAGCGGGAGCGCGCCGCCGCCGAGCGCGCCGCCCGGCTGCAGGCCGAGCGCGAGGCCGAGGCGCTGGCCGCCCGCCAGCGCGCCGCCCGCGACGCCGCCCAGCGCGAGGCGCTCGCCCGCGAGCAGGCCGCGGTCGAGCGGCGCGAGCAGGCCCGGCAACTGGAAGCCGCCCGCCAGGCCGCGCTGCCCGCCCCGGGCCCGGCGCCCTCGGCCAGCGGCGGCCGCGCCGTCCCCGTGGCCGGCACGCTGTCGCGCGATTTCGGCGACAGCGGCGCCGGCGGCCCGGCCCGCGGCCTGACCTAGGCGGGGCCCGCCGGGGCGCGCGGGGTCAGCCCC
>NZ_MLCO01000071.1 GCF_001982615.1 Teichococcus deserti
TTATCTCATGTTATATATGCTATGGTCGTTATGCCTCCCTTTGCTTCTTTTGTGTGTCCTGCGGCTACTACCGAGACCCTCCCTCTTAAGATCGTCGGCCGCTTCAGTTTTTTATAAGAGCCACCGTCGGTGCCATCGGCCATGGGGCGGCGTTCCTCGGGCCGGCTTTGGCGGCAGTCTTGGCCCGGAAGCGGGCGATGCCAAGCCAGGGACTCTTCGCATCGCAGCAAAGCGGTGCCAGGATCGCGGCCAAACAGCCTTCCAAGCCGGGCCGAACAGGAAACGCCGCATGCCCCAGCCCCGTGCCGAGACCAGCCTGCCCCCCGCCGACCCGGCCACCGGCCGCGGCGAGAGCGGGCCGGCGGCCTATCGCGTCTTCGGCCGGGCCGAATGGGCGGCGCTGCGCGCCAGCACGCCGCTGTCGCTCTCGGCCGAGGATCTGGAGGGGCTGCGCGGCCTGACCGACCGGCTGTCGCTCGAGGAGGTGGCCGAGGTTTTCCTGCCCCTGTCGCGCCTGCTGAACCTGCAGGTCGCCGCGGCACGGGGTCTGGGGGTGGTGCAGGACACCTTCCTGGGCCGCCAGGTGGTGCCGCCACCCTATATCATCGGCATCGCCGGCAGCGTCGCCGTGGGCAAGAGCACCTTCGCCCGCGTGCTGCAGGCGATCCTGGCGCGCTGGCCGGACCATCCGAGCGTGGCGCTGATCACCACCGACGGTTTTCTCTACCCGACCCGGGTGCTGGAAGCCCGGGGCCTGATGGGGCGCAAGGGCTTCCCGGAAAGCTACGACCTGCGGAAGATGATCGGCTTCCTCAGCGCGGTGAAGGCGGGGGAGGAGGTGGTCTCGGCGCCCGTCTACTCGCACCTGACCTATGACATCGTGCCCGGCCAGAAGCAGATCGTCCGCCGCCCGGACATCCTGATCTTCGAGGGGCTGAACGTGCTGCAGACGGCGGCCGGCGCACCGCTGCTGGCCTCCGACTTCTTCGATTTCTCGGTCTATGTCGACGCCGCCGAGGAGGACATCGCCCGCTGGTACCTGGAGCGCTTCCTGCTGCTGCAGCGCACCGCCTTCCAGCAGCCGCGCTCCTATTTCCACCGCTACAAGGACCTGCCGCTGGCCGAGGCGACCGCGGTCGCGCAGCGGATCTGGCGCGAGATCAACCTGCGGAACCTGAACGAGAACATCCTGCCGACCCGCGAGCGGGCGCGGATGGTGCTGCGCAAGGGCGCCGACCACCGGGCGCAGGAAATCTGGCTGCGGCGGATGTAACCCGACGTCCAAACGCAAAAAACCCGCCTTGCGGCGGGTTTCTTAGGCAGCGAATGGTGGAGCTGAGCGGGATCGAACCGCTGACCTCGTCATTGCGAACGACGCGCTCTCCCAACTGAGCTACAGCCCCACGCTCGCTGGTGACGGGGCTTATCCCCGCTGCGAAGGATCAAGTCAAGGGGTGCTTGCCGTGGCCTGCGCGGCTTCGTATCTGAAGGCCTCACGCTCAGGGGATGGCGATGTACGCGGTGTTCTGGTTCGTCGATCAGGCGATCAACCTTTATGTCTGGGCGTTGATCATCGCCGCGGTCTTCAGCCTGCTGGTGTCGTTCAACGTGCTCGACACGCGCAACCGCTTCGTCTGGGCGGTGGGCGATTTCCTCTACAAGGTGACCGAGCCGGCGCTGCGGCCGATTCGCAACCTGCTGCCCAATCTGGGCGGCATCGACATCTCGCCGATGATCCTGATCCTGCTGCTCTACGCGCTGCGGATCTTCCTCTGGACCACGGTCTGGCCGCTGGTCGCCGGCTGATGGCCCTGCCGGCCTGGCGGCGGGTGGAGGGGGGCGTGGAGCTGCGCGTGAAGGCGCAGCCCAAGGCCCGCCGCGCCGGGCTGCTGGGCTGGATGGAGGGCGCCGACGGGCCGCGGCTGAAGCTCGCGGTGCATGAGGCGCCGGAGGATGGCCGGGCCAACCGCGCGGTCTGCGCGCTGCTGGCCGCCGCCTTGCATGTCCCCCCTTCCGCCATCGCGGTGGTGCAGGGGGCGGCAGCGCGGGAAAAGACCTGCCGCATCGCGGGCGACCCTGCCCGCCTGGCCGAGCAACTGGAGTCCCTGGCATGACGACCGCCAGCATCATCGACGGCAAGGAAGTGGCGGCCGGGCTTCGCGCCCGCATCGCCGAGCGCGTCGCCGCCCTGCCCTTCACCCCCGGCCTGCGCGTGGTGCGGGTGGGCGAGGACCCGGCCAGCGGCGTCTATGTCCGCAACAAGGACCGCGCGGCGAAGCAGGCGGGCCTCCACAGCGCGACGCTGCAGCTGCCGGAGGACACCACCGAGGCCGCGCTGCTGGCCGTGGTGCGCCAGCTGAACGACGACCCGGCGGTGGACGCCATCCTGGTGCAGCTGCCCCTGCCCCGCCATATCCGCGCCGAGACGGTGCTGGAGACCATCGACCCGGCCAAGGATGTCGACGGCTTCCACGCGGTGAATGCCGGCCGCCTGGCGACCGGCCAGCGCGGGCTGGTGCCCTGCACGCCGAAGGGCGTGATGCATCTGCTGGCGGCCGCCGGCACCACCATCGCAGGCGCCCGGGCCGTGGTGCTGGGGCGCTCCAACATCGTCGGCAAGCCGATGGCAGCCCTCCTGCTGGCCGCCGACGCCACGGTGACGGTGGTGCATTCGCGCACCCGCGACCTGGCCTCCGAATGCCGCCGCGCCGAGATCCTGGTCGCCGCCGTCGGCCGGCCGGAAATGGTCAAGGGCGACTGGATCGCCGAGGGCGCCACCGTGATCGATGTCGGCATCAACCGGCTGCCGAACGGGGGCTTGGTCGGCGATGTCGACTTCGCCGGCGCCAGCCAGCGGGCCGCCGCCATCACCCCAGTGCCGGGCGGGGTCGGGCCGATGACCATCGCCTGCCTGATCGAGAACACCGTCGACGCCGCCGTGGCCCGCCGCGGCTGAGCCAGGAGAGACGCCGATGCTGTCGCATGTCTGCCTCGGCATCGGCGATTTCGACCGTTCTTTCGCCTTCTACGACCCGCTGATGGCCCTGCTGGGCCATCGGCTGCGCTTCAAGGACGCCCAGAAACCCTGGGCGGCCTGGCAGCCCGCCGGCGACGACCGGCCGCTGCTGCTGATCGGCGCGCCCTTCGATGGCGGGCCGGCTGCCCCCGGCAATGGCGGGATGGTGGCGCTGCTGGCGCCCGACCGCGCCACGGTCGATGCCGGGCATGCCCTGGCGCTGCGCCAGGGCGGGGCCTGCGAGGGGCCGCCCGGGCTGCGGCCGCAATACCATCCGAATTTCTACGGCGGCTATTTCCGCGACCCGGACGGCAACAAGCTGTGCCTCTGCTGCCACCAGCCTGAAAGCTGAGCCGGGCGGAACGTCATCGGCTTGTCGCCGGAGCGTCACGCGGGTGACGCCGGCTTCCGCGTAAGCGGCGCGCCGTCGCAGGTGACGGCCCCTCCTGCTCCTGCGGCGAATCCTGGATCCCGGTCATCGTCTACCGCACCGATGATCGGGGCCAGGTCATGGTCCGATCGCGTGATCCACCTCGCGGCGATCCTGCCAGGGGCGCGACCACGCGCCAGCAGCGCGAGAGACGACAAGAATGACCGATCAGCCGAAGCCGGTTTTGGGCGCCGCCCTGATGCTTGAGGGGCTGCAGCAGCACCGCGACTGGATCCTGGAGCAGCAGCGCGACCTGGAGATCCAGGACTTCTTCAAGGCCGAGGTGCTGGACGGCGACTGGAAGCCGCTGGCCGAGCAGGTGCGGCGCGCGCTGGACGGGCATACCGGCCGCATCGGCATGCATGGCCCGTTCTGGGGCTTCAAGATCGACACGCATGACGCCGCGGTGCGCGCCGTGGTGACCCGCCGCCTGCTGCAGGGCCTCGAGGTCTGCGAGGCGCTGCGGTCGACGCAGATGGTGGTGCATTCGCCCTTCACCACCTGGGACCACTACAACCTGGACGCCTTCCCGGGCGCCCGCGCGCAGCTGCAGGAGCGGGTGCACCAGACGCTGGCGCCGGTGGTGGCCCGTGCTCAGGCGATCGGCTGCGAGCTGGTCATCGAGAATATCGAGGACAAGGATCCGCGCGACCGCATCGGCCTGGCCGCGTCCTTCAACAGCGCCGCGGTGCAGGTGTCGCTGGACACCGGCCATGCGCATTACGCGCATGTCAGCACCGGCGCGCCGCCGGTCGACTTCCACATCCATCTGGCGGGGGATGCGCTGCGGCATGTGCATCTGCAGGACACGGACGGCCATGCCGACCGCCACTGGGCGCCGGGCGACGGCACCATCCTGTGGCCCAGCGTCTTCGCCGCCGTGGCCGCCCTGAAGGTCAAGCCGCGCCTGATCCTGGAGCTGCGCGACCACCGCCAGCTGCCGAAGGCGGTGGCGCATTTGACTGGCCTGGGCTTGGCTGTCTGACAATCTGCAAGCGGGGCTCATTCCAGAGCCCCGCATCAGCCACGCTGCCCGAGGATCCACCCCTCCCATTGCCGGGCGAGCTGGTGCAAGGTCGGCGCTTCGGGTCGCCTGCCATCCAGTATCTCGATCATGCCCAGCACCCCGGCAAGGGCATCAAAGGGATCTTCGCCCGCTTTCGATAAACCGAAGCCTTCGGTGATCTGCGCCGACAGCTCGTCCGAGAACCTGATACGATGGAGGGCGGCCCAGGCCGGCAGGCCTGCCGCCGCCGCGCGCCGGTCATCCTGACGCTGTTTGCTCATGCGTGGTTTGAAGCCAATGCCGACATGGCCGTAAGCCTCCGCCGGATACGTCTCGGCGATCACCGGCACACCAGCGCGGGCAAGCGAAGCTAGGGAACCGTCGAAAGGCCAGAGGCGGGCGCCGTCCCGTATCGCTGGCTGCAGCACGCTTTGCCAGCCATCGATGGCTGCCTTGCCCACCTGATTGCCGCCTAGCGTCCAGAATAGCGGGCAGGCCGCGCGACGTTTGGCTGTTGCATGCTCACAGATCCGGCGCAGCTCGTTGATGCTGCTCATTCCGAGACCTTCCAGCAGATGTCTCTGCTTGGCTTCGGCACTGGAAAGGCGTGGATAGAAGGGCTGCCGCAGCGATACTTGCGTCTCCGAGTCAGCAACTTGAAAGAATTTAGCCCAGTCGGCTGTGCCAAACATCTTCAACGCCTCAGTAAAGCCCGCGAAGCCAGTGAGCTGGCCGTAACTGGCAGGCAGCCCTATCGGAAAGTCGAAGCCCGCCAGCACTGGGCCCGGCATTGAGAACAACGCGGCGACGAAGTCAGCGGAATCGCCGATCGTGCATGGCGCTTCCACCTGCCATCCTGGTCCGGTGCGAACGGCGGCAGCGATCCATCGCTTCCGGGCGTCACGGCTCCAGTCGGCATGCAGGATTGTCTGAAAAGGGATAGCCAAGCCCTGGCTCCCATAATGGCCACCTGGTGAAGGCGGGGTCCGGGGGATACTGTCCCCCGGGCGGGGTGGTTCAGGAGG
>NZ_MLCO01000072.1 GCF_001982615.1 Teichococcus deserti
CCCGATCCGGCGCGGATTGAGGCCCGATCAGGCGCGCGCGCGCCGCGCAGCCGGGGCATGCTGGCTCCCCATGCAGCCAGCCTCGCCCGCCGTCACCCTTCTCACTGTCTTCCCCGCCGGACCGGGCGGCGGCAATCCCTGCCCGGTGGTGCTCGACGCCCGCGGCATGGACGCCGGGGCCATGCAGGCCCTGGCCGCTGCCCATGGCCATGAGAGCGGCTTCGTCCTGCCGCCGCAGGACCCCGCCACCGCCGATGTCCGCTTCCGCTTCTTCGTGCCCGCGCATGAGATGGAGATGTGCGGCCACGCCACCCTGGGCGCCGCCTGGCTGCTGCGCGCCCGCGGCCTGGCGAGCGGGCCGGAGCTCCGCATCGAGACACTGTCCGGCCCGGTGCGGGCGATCTTCGCGCCCGACGGCGCCGCCGAGGTCACCCAGCCGCCCGGCCAGGTCGCGCCGGTGGCCGAGACGCACCGCGTGCTCGACGCCCTGGGCCTGGCCCCGGGCGACCTGGCGCCCGGCGCCGAGGTGCTGAACGCCGCCACCAGCCGGGTGAAGACCCTGGTGCCGCTGCGCCGCCTCGCCGCCCTGCAGGCGCTGCTGCCCGACCCGGCCCGGGTGCGCGCCGCCTGCGAGGCGATCGGCTCCACCGGCCTCTACCCCTGGGCGGCGGGGGTGGCGGGCACGGTCCATGCCCGCCAGTTCCCGCGCAGTTCCGGCTATCCCGAGGATGCCGCGACGGGGATCGCCGCCGCCGCCCTGTTCTACGGCCTGGGCGCCCCGCAGGCCGGCCTGACCGTGCGCCAGGGCGAGGCGATGGGCCGCCCGAGCGAGATCCTGGTCCGCCCCGATCCCGACCGCCCCGGCTGCCGCCTCGGCGGGCGGGTCGCGCTGGCCGGCTGACCGGTCAGCCCGCCGGGGCGCCGTCCGGAGCCCCGTCCAGCGCCCTCTCCAGAGCCTGGGTCAGCGCGGCGGCTTCCGGCTCGACATTGCTCGGGAAGGCCTGCAGCAGCCGGCCATCCCGGGCGACCAGGTACTTGAAGAAATTCCAGCGCGGCGCGGTGCTCTGCGCGGCGGCCCAGGCGAAGAAGGGATGCGCCGCCGCGCCCTTCACATGGCAGGGCGCCGCCATCGGGAAGGCCACGCCAAAGGTGTTCTCGCAGAAATCCTTGATGGCGTTGCGGTCGGCGGCTTCCTGGTTGAAGTCGTTCGACGGCACGCCCAGCACCAGCAGGCCGCGCGGGCCATAGCGCTCGTGCAGCGCCTGGAGGCCGGCGAATTGCCGGGCGAAGCCGCAGAAGCTGGCGGTGTTGATCACCAGCACCGGCTTGCCGCGCCAGGCGCCCAGGTCGATCTCGCCGCCCTCGATGCTCTCGAAGCGGAAGCCATGCCCCTCGGCGTCGGCGGGACCGGCGGCGGCGAGCAGGGGAGCCGCCAGGAGCAGGTGGCGGCGGGAGAGCTCAGCCATAACGTTCCTCCATCCAGGGATCGCCCCGGTCGTGGTAGCCGCGCTCTTCCCAGAAGCCCGGCGCGTTTTTCGCCAGGAAGCTGATGCGCCGCACCCATTTTGTGCTCTTCCACAGGTAGAGATGCGGCACCAGCACGCGCAAGGGGCCGCCATGCTGCCGGGTCAGCGGCGCGCCCTCCCAGGAATGCGCCAGCAGGTTCTCGGGGCGGGCGAAATCCTCCAGCGTCAGGTTGGTGGTGTAGCCGTCATGCGCCTCGAAGCTGACGAAGCGCGCGCCGGGCTTGAGGCGCGCGAGGTCCAGGATCGCCGCCACCGGCACGCCCCGCCAGTGGTTGTCGTAGCGTGACCATTGCGTGACGCAGTGGATGTCGTTCAGCCGGTCTTCCTGCGGCAGCTCCTGCAGCCAGGCCCAGTCGAGGGTGACCGGGTTCTCCACCAGCCCGTCCAGCTTCAGCCGGAAGGTCTCCCGGCTCACCGCCGGCTGGATGCCGAGGTCGAGGACCGGAAAATCCGTCACCAGCCGCTGCCCGGGCGGCAGCCGCTGCTCCGGCGGCGCGGCCTGGCCGGTCAGCAGCCGGCCTTCCCGCGCCCAGGCCTGCTTGGTCTCGACCAGCTTCTTGCGGATCCCCGGCGGGGTGTCGTTCGCGGCCATGATGCCATCCTCTCGCCTTGGACAGGTGACGGCGCGGCGGCGGGATGCAAGCCTTGCCGCCTTGCCCGGGAGTCCTGCCATGCGCCGCCGCCTGCTGTCTTGTGTCTTCCTGCTGCTGGCCGGCCCCGCTTTGGCGCAGGACGTGGTCTCCACCCCCGGCGCCCTGGCCTCGATCCGCGCCCCGGCGCGGGCCGAGCGGCAGATGGTCGCCGCCGCCCATCCGCTCGCCGCCGAGGCGGGCCTGGCCATGCTCCGCCGCGGCGGCAGCGCCATCGACGCCGCCATCGCCGCCCAGGCGGTGCTGACCCTGGTCGAGCCGCAGAGCTCCGGCATCGGCGGCGGCGCGGTGATGCTGCACTGGAACCGCGAGGCGCAGCGCCTCGACGCCTGGGACGGGCGGGAGACGGCGCCGGCGGCCGCGACCCCGGCGCTGTTCCTCCGCCCCGACGGCACGCCGCTGCCCTTCTACGAGGCCGTGGTCTCCGGCCGCAGCATCGGCGTGCCCGGCGTGCTGTCGATGCTGGAGGCCGCGCACAAGGCCGAAGGCAGGCTGCCCTGGGCCGATCTTTTCGCGGACGCCATCCGCCTGGCCGATGACGGTTTTTCCGTCTCACCGCGCCTGGCGGGCCTGATCGCCTCCGAGGCCGGGCGGCTGCGGCAGGATGCGACGGCCGCCGCCTATTTCCTGGCCCCCGACGGAAGCCCACGGCCGGCCGGGCACCGGCTGCGCAACCCGGCGCTCGCGGCGACCCTGCGCCTGGTCGCCGAGCAGGGCGCCCGCGCCCTGCAGCAGGGCCCGCTGGCCGCCGCCATCGTCGCCGGCGTCGCCCGCCATGGCGGGGTGGGCAACGGCATGACCGAGGCCGACCTCGCCGGCTATCGGGCGAAGCGCCGCGCGGCGGTCTGCGCCCCCTACCGGGTCTGGCGGGTCTGCGGCTTCCCGCCGCCGTCCTCGGGCGGCGTCGCCATCGCCCAGATCCTCGGCGTGCTGGAGCATTTTTCTCTCGCGCGCCTGGCGCCGGACAGCCCCGATGCCGCGCATCTGCTGGTCGAGGCCGGGCGCCTGGCCTTCGCCGACCGCAATCTCTACCTCGCCGATGCCGACGTGACGCCCGTGCCGGTCGCCGGGCTGATCGAGGATTCCTACCTGAACCTGCGCGCCCAGCTGTTGGACCGCGACCGCGCCAACCCGGCCCCCCGCCCCGGCAATCCGCGCTGGCGCCAGGCTGGGCTGGCGCCGCAGCCCGAACAGCCGGAGCACGGCACCAGCCACCTTTCCATCATCGACGCCGCCGGCAATGCCATCAGCATGACCACCACGGTGGAGGACGCCTTCGGATCCCGGCTGATGGTCGGCGGCTTCATGCTGAACAACCAGCTGACCGATTTTTCCTTCAGGCCCGACATCGACGGACGCCCGGTGGCCAACCGGGTCGAGGGCGGCAAGCGCCCGCGCTCCTCCATGGCGCCCAGCCTGGTCTTCGATTCAGACGGAAAGCTGGTGGCGGCAGTGGGGTCGCCGGGCGGGGCGCGCATCATCGGCTTCGTGGCACAGACGCTGGCCGGGCTGCTGGACTGGGGGCTGGACCCGCAGGCCGCCGTCTCGCTCAGCCGCGTCGGCACCCTGGGCGGCGCCGCGGAGCTTGAGGCCGAGACGCTGGCCGGCGAGCTGCAGGCGCGCGGCCACAAGGCGGAGGTGAAGCCGATGCCCTCCGGCCTGCAGGTCATCCGCGTGACGCCGCAGGGGCTGCTGGGCGGTGCCGATCCACGGCGCGAGGGGGTCGCGATCGGCGACTGACCACGGCCATCACCTCTGCGCCACCCCGCCGAAGGGTGATCCCCGCGCCGCGCCCGCCGATGCCATGACGGCGCGGCAACCGGCGGGAGGGTGGCGCATGCGGCGTCTGGGGATCGTGGCGATGATGATGGGCCTGGCGGGCAGCGGCGGCGCCCTGGCCCAGGCGGCGCCGCAGGGGCCGGTGCTGGACATCGCCAAGGTCACCGCCGCCATCACCGTCGCCGAGACCATCGTCCAGGCCTGCGACGCCCGCGACCCCGGCAACGCCCCCCGCCGCGCCGCGGCGCTCGGCGCCTGGCGGCTGCAGAACGACATCGTCAACTTCGAGCGCAGCTTCGCCACCCTGGCCGAGCGGACGCCGTCCCTGGCCGAGACCCGCCGCAGCATCGAGCGCCAGGCGCGCGAGCAATCCGCCGGCGTCCCGGCGCAGCAGCCGAAGGTCTGCGACGACGTTGCCGCGCTCTTCGCCGTGCCGGCGCTGCAGGTGCTGCCGCAGGCCACCGCCATCCGGCAGCTGGCCGAAGGCGGCGCGCCGAGCACGCCTGCGACCCCGGCCCCCGCCCCCGTCGCAGAGCTGCAGCGCTACACCCTGCCGCAGCTCTGGACGCTGGCGACGCGCGCCCGCGACGCGGTCGCTGGCGGCGAGGCCCGCGCCACCCGCGCGCAGGAACAGGCAATGGACCGCGCCATCGCCGCCCTCGGCAGCGTGGTCATCGCCGGCACCGCCACCGGCCATGACCGGCTGCGCGAATGGCGCGGCGACGCGCAGTCGGTGCTGGCCCTGCGCTGCCGCAGTTTTGCCAATGACACCGACAAGCAGGGGCTGGAGGCGCTGGAAGGCCAGCCGGCCGCCGTCGCCGGGCGCGCGGATTCCATCGTGCTGAGCCGGCGCGGCAGCGGCACCGTCTTCCTGAGGCAATGCCGCCTGCTGCCCGCCGGCCAGATGCCGCAGCCGGCGGCCGGCCTGGCCGAGGCCGGCGGCCTGGAGCCGCGCCCCCTCACCGCCGCCGAGGCCCAGGGCGCGCCGGGCCAGGGCATCGACCCGGCGCAGGTGGCGAAGCTGGTCTATACCAGCGACTTCCGCACGATGATGGACGGCATGGGCAACGGCTACACCCAGCGCGACGAGGACATCCATGTCCTGCTGCGCGACGGCAGCGCCTATCGCCACGGCTGGGGCTTTCCCTATCAGGACCTGAACCTGGCACTGTCGCGCCGGCGCGAGCCCGATCGCTGGCTGCGCTGGGCCGAGGCCCGTGGCGTCATCACCCTGACCGATGCCAAGGGCGGCAGCCGGGTGCTGCGCAACGGGCAGGCGCTGGCGCCCTGGCCGGCGGAGACCGTGCTCGACCACCACTGGTACTTCCTGCATGTCGGCCAGGGCGGCGTGCGGCGCGACCGCAGCTACAGCTTCCGCGCCGACGGCACGGTGGAGGCCAGCCGCTCCAGCCTGGTCGCCGCGGTGACGCCGGGCGGCGGCGCGGATGTCGCCGGGCCCGGCTTCGCGGCTTCGGGCGGGGCGATGTCGGGGCATGTCGCGGCGATCGGGCCGCGGCGCCAGGCGCAGCTGCGCTACCGGGTCGAGGGCGACGTGCTGGTGCTGACCGCCGCCGACGGCCGGGTCGAGCGCCGGCTCTTCGCCCGCTTCGCCAGCGACCAGGCCGCGGTGCCACGCAGCGTGGTCATCGGCGGCGAGGTCTACTGGACCCGCGACGGCAAGCCCTAGGCGGCGGCCGGAAGATCCCCGGTCATGCGGCCGGCGCCGAGGCTGCCGCCGCGCAGGCCGACCAGGCCAATGCTCGCCAGCCGGTCGCCGCCGCCGCCGCCGGCCAGCCTGTCCTCTCCAGCCAGCCCTTGGCACCGGCCAGGGCGTGGCGCATGTCGCGGCGCCGCGCGGGCCGGTGCCGGCTCGCCGGTCCGGGCAGCGGGGCGGAGGATCGCTCCCCCGCCCCGCGCCGGTGGTCGCGCAACGAAGTTAGTGCTTCGGCCCGGCGCCCAGGGCGCGCAGATCGGCGATGGTGGCGCGGTTGGTGATCTGCTCCGGATTGGTGCGGATCTCGATCACTGCCGGCTTGCCGCTGGCCGCCGCGCGCTGGAAGGCGGGGATCAGCTCGCCATCCTTCTCGACGGTCTCGCCATGGCCGCCGAAGCTCTCGACGAACTTGGCGAAGTCCGGGTTGGTCAGCTGGGTGCCGGAGACGCGGCCCGGATAGGCGCGCTCCTGATACATGCGGATGGTGCCGTACATGCCGTTGTTGAAGACCAGCACGATCGGCGCGACCCCGGCCTGGAAGGCGGTCGCGATCTCCTGCCCCGTCATCAGGAAGCCGCCATCGCCGACCAGCGCAATCACCATCCGCTCGGGGAAGCTGATCTTGGCGCCGATGGCCGAGGGCACCGCATAGCCCATGGCGCCATTGGTCGGGCCCAGGAACTCCTGCTGCTCGGTCAGGTGCATGAAGCGGTTCGGCCAGGTGGCGAAATTGCCGGCGTCGCAGGTGAAGATCGCGTCGGTCGGCAGGATTTTTTCCAATGCCTGCAGTTCCCGCGCCAGGTTCAGCGGGCCGGCATAGTCGGGGGCCTCGGCCTGCTTGGCGCGGGCGGCGTGGACCTCCTTCGTCCAGGCCGACCAGCGCGGCTTGGACGCCGGGGCGGCGACCTTGGCCAGGGCCTCAGCGAAGGCGTTGATCTCGGCGGTGATGCCCAGCGCCGGGCGATAGACGCGGCCGATCTCGGCCTGGTCGGGATGGATATGGACGATCTTCTGCCCACCCTGTCCGGCCATGTCGAACAGGGTGTAGCCCTGGCTGACCGGCTCGCCGATGCGGGTGCCGATGGCCAGGATCAGGTCGGCCTGCTTCGCCTTGGCGATCAGCCCGGCATCGGCACCGACGCCGAGGTCGCCGGCATAATTCGGCAGGGTGCAGTCGAACAGGCTCTGGCGGCGGAAGGCGACCGAGACCGGCAGGTCGCGCGCCACGCAGAACTCCCGCACGATGCGGCGGGTCTCCGCGGTCCAGCGCGAGCCGCCGAGGACCACCAGCGGACGCTCGGCCGCATCCAGCAGCGCGACCATTTCTTCCAATGCCGCCGGCGAGGGATAGGCGGCCGACACCTTGGCCGGGCCGATATCGGGGACGGCGACGCGGACCTTCTGCATCTCCTCCGAGATGGCGATCACCACCGGGCCCGGACGGCCGGAGGTCGCGACGTCGAAGGCATGCGCCATCAGCTCCGGAATGCGGGCGGCGTCGTCGATCTGCGTCACCCACTTGGCGACCGAGCCGAACATCCGGCGGTAGTCGACCTCCTGGAAGGTCTCGCGGTCGGTCTCGGCGAAGGGGATCTGGCCGACGATCAGCACCATCGGCGTGCTGTCCTGCATCGCCACATGCACGCCGATCGCGGCATGGCAGGCGCCGGGGCCGCGGGTGACCAGGGCGACGCCCGGGCGGCCGGTCAGCTTGCCATGGGCCTCGGCCATGTTCACCGCGCCCGCCTCGAAGCGGCAGGTGGTCAGGCTGATCTTGTCGGCATTGGCATAGAGGCCGTCGAGCAGGTCCAGATAGGATTCGCCCGGCACGCAGAAGGCGTGCGTGACGCCCTGGGCCACCAGCGCATCCGCCAGGAGCTGCCCGCCGGTGCGGGTCGCGGTGCTCATGCCATCCATTCTCTACGTTTCCCTCGGCCAAGTCGTCGGACAACCGGCGGGCAAGCTAGCCGAGGCGGCGAGGCAGGGCTACAGGGGCGGGCCAGGGAATTGATGCGGCGGCTTTGCCCCTTGCCGCCCCGGTCGGCGCTGGCGCAGAAACGCCCCGACAGCCAGGAGCAGAATCACATGCGCGCCATCTTCGTCATGGTCAAATGCGAGATGGGCACGGCCTATGCCGTCGCCCGCGAGATGGCCGACACCATCCCCGAGCTGTCGGAGATGCATTCCACCTCGGGCCAGTACGACCTGCTCGGCAAGTTCTACCTGGAGCCCGACCAGGATATCGGCCTTTTCGTCGTCGAGCGGGTGCAGACCGTCGCCGGGGTCAAGGACACCTACACGCTGCAGACCTTCAACGCCTTCTCCGGCCCCCGGGGGTAAGGCCAGAATGGGCCAGCGCTGACGGCGCCGCGGGGAGCGGTGCTCTGCCTTAGTTGAAGGCGAAACGGGGCAGCCTCGCCCCATTGCGCCATTGTAATGCCTTACCGGAAGGACAGACTCCGTCGCATAGGAAGGAGATGCCCCCCGATGCGACCCGTTCTTCCCGCCCTCGCCCTTGCCGCAGCCCTGGTCCTCGGTGGCTGCCAGAATCCCGACGGCTCGACCGACTGGGGCAGCACCGTGGCGCTTGGCGCCGGCGCGGCCCTGGTCACTGGCCTGGCCGTCGCCGCCTCGCAGGACAATGACCGGCACTACCGCCGCCAGCACCGCCGCGACTACGGCTATGGCGGCCGCGGCTACGGCGGCGGGCGGGGCTATTACGGCGGCCACGGCCATGGGCGGCGCTGGTAGGCCGCCGGCATGACCGCCGCCCCGTCCCATCGCGGGCGGGGCAGCATGAAAAAGGACTGGCCGGGGGGACCGGCCAGTCGGTCGGCGGGCGCTGCCGGGCATGAAGCCCGGTTGGGGGGTGCCGGACCCGCGGGGGAGCGAGGCCGGCGGTCAGGCCCGCCGGTGCCGCGCAGCCTAGCCCAGGCCGGATCGCCCCGCTTTGCGCGGCATCTCGAAAGTTTTTCCGGGCGTCGCGAAGTCTGGCGACCCGGGCCTCGTTCGCCCCGGCCTCCGCGGCCCGCTCGCGGCGCGCATCCCCTTGCCGCCTCTGGCGCCGGATGCGATTGTCCGCCCCGTCGCGCCGCCAGCCTGCGCCGAGCCGATCGCCCAGGGGCCTCGCGTCCTACGGGCGGGCGCCTTGGCGGACAGGCCGGCGATCAGCAAAAACTGTCCAGACGAGGACCGGCATGGCCAAGATCAAAGTGAAGACCCCCGTCGTCGAGCTCGACGGCGATGAGATGACCCGCATCATCTGGGGGTTCATCAAGGACAAGCTGATCAATCCCTATCTGGACGTCGACCTGAAGTACTATGACCTCGGCGTCGAGTACCGCGACCAGACCGACGACCAGGTCACCGTCGACGCGGCGAACGCCATCAAGCAGTATGGCGTGGGCGTGAAGTGCGCCACCATCACCCCGGACGAGGCGCGGGTGAAGGAATTCAACCTGAAGAAGATGTGGAAGTCGCCGAACGGCACGATCCGCAACATCCTCGACGGCACCATCTTCCGCGAGCCGATCATCTGCTCGAACGTGCCGCGCCTGGTGCCGCACTGGTCGAAGCCGATCGTCGTCGGCCGCCATGCCTATGGCGACATCTACCGCGCCGTCGAGATGAAGGTGCCGGGCGCCGGCACCGTCAAGATGACCTACACCGCCGCGGACGGCACCACCCAGGAAATCGGCCAGTTCGATTTCAAGGGCGCCGGCGCGGCCATGATGCAGCACAACCTGAACCAGTCGATCGAGGGCTTTGCCCGCGCCTCGTTCAACTACGGCCTGGCGCGCAACTACTCGGTGTACTTCAGCCACAAGAACACGATCCTGAAGGCCTATGACGGCAACTTCAAGGACATCTTCCGCGCGATCTTCGACGCCGAGTTCAAGGCCGAGTTCGACAAGCGCGGCCTGGTCTACGAGGACCGCCTGATCGACGACATGGTCGCCTCGGCCCTGAAGTGGGAAGGTGGCTATATCTGGGCCTGCAAGAACTACGACGGCGACGTGCAGTCGGACATCGTGGCGCAGGGCTTCGGCTCGCTCGGCCTGATGACCTCGGTCCTGCTGTCCCCGGACGGCAACACGGTCGAGTCCGAGGCGGCCCACGGCACGGTGACGCGCCACTACCGCGAGCACCAGAAGGGCCGCGAGACCTCGACCAACCCGATCGCCTCGATCTTCGCCTGGACCCGCGGCCTCGCCTATCGCGGCAAGTTCGACGGCACCCAGGACGTGGTCGACTTCGCCAATGCGCTCGAGCAGGTCTGCATCGAGACGGTGGAGAGCGGCTTCATGACCAAGGACCTGGCCGTGCTGATCGGCAAGGACCAGCCCTGGCTGAACACCCAGAACTTCCTCGCCAAGCTGGACGAGAACCTGAAGAAGAAGATGTCTTAATCTTCTGCCGATCTCCGGCGGTTCGGAAAGGGGCCCTCACGGGCCCCTTTTCTTTTTCGTCAGGTGGCGCCGGGCTTCTCGCTGACCCTGCCGCCCGAGGCTATGGTGCGGCGCATGCTGCTGCCCCTCTCCCCGCTCGACTGGCTGGCCCTGGCCGTCTTCATCGCCTGCTGGATCGGCTATGCCGCGGTGGTCGACCGCGTTCCCGCCATCCGCGACCGCAGCGTCATCGCCGCCATGGACCAGCACCGCCGGCGCTGGATGGCCGCCGTGCCCCATCGGGAGAACCGGATCGCCGATATCAGCATCATCGGCAACCTGATGACCTCGACCTCCTTCCTGGCCAATACCAGCATCTTCATCCTGGGCGCGCTGGTGGCCATGCTGGGCTCGCCCGAGCTCGGCAGCCGCATCTTCGGCGCGGTGCCCTTCGCCGAGGTGCCGCAGGACAGCGTCGCCTGGGAGATGCGGATCTTCCTGCTGATCCTGATCTTCGTGCGCGCCTTCTTCGAGCTGACCTGGGCGCTGCGCCAGTTCAACTATTGCAGCATCTGCGTCGGCGGCCTGCCCGAGGGCACCGCCGGCGAGCCCGCCGCCGCCATCGCCGCCGAGGTCGCCAACCGCGCCGCGCGCCACTTCAACACCGGCCTGCGCGCCTATTACTTCGGCCTGGCGGCGCTGGCCTGGATCCTGCACCCGCTGGCGCTGATCATCGCCTCGCTGCTGGTGCTGCGCGAGCTGCACCGGCGCGAGTTCCGCTCGGTCGTGCGCGATGCCCTCGCACTACCCAACCAGGGGTGACCGCGCATTCGTGACGCTGCGCTGCCCTGCGCGCGCCCTGCCCCGCTGCTAGGAGGTCGGATGGAAAGAAAGCTTCGGGAGCAAGGCATGTTGCAGACTGCCCATCGGCTGGCCGCGGGCCTCCTGGCCGCCACGCTGCTGTCCGCCGCCGCCATGGCCGCGCCGCTGTCCGACATGGCGAGCGGCCTGTCCGTCAATCCGCCGGCGGGCTATATCGCCAGCGTGCTGCCGCCGACCGCGCCGCAGACCGCGCGCTTCCAGCTGAAGCGCGCCGAGGACCGCGACACCGGCTGCCAGGTCGCCTTCACCCCGGCGCCGCAGAACGCCCAGCTCAGCCAGCCGCAGATCAACCAGATGCTGGCCACCCCCGCCTGGCAGGAGATCGCGCGGAAGACGCTGAGCAGCACGATCTACGAGGTCATCTCGTCGGAGCGCTTCGACCAGGGCGACCTCACCGGCTTCGTCATGGTCGCCGACTTCAAGGTCGATCCGCGCCTGCCGCCGCGCTCGCGCGACATCCGCTCCTTCTTCGTCATCATCGAGACGCCGAAGGGCCGCACCAGCACGGTCTGCGTCGGCGAAAAGGCTTCTTTCGGTGCCCGCCAGGCCGAATTCGCCGCCGTGGCGCGGGGCGCGACGCCGCCGCGCTGATCAGGCGGCGGCGGGGTCGCCCGGCGCCGTCTCGAAGGCCAGGCCGACAAGGGCCAGGATCCGCAGGCCGCGGGCGTCGGGGCGCAGCACCACGGCGCCCTGCTCCTCCATATAGGCCAGCACGCGCCGGGCGCGCCCAACTGAGCGCGTGCCATAGGCCTGGGCGATGGTCGCGTCCGAAGGACAGGGCAGCCGCTCCAGCGCGGCGCGGGCGACCAGCAGATAGACGCCCTGGACATCCTCCGGCAGCGTCGCGGCGCGGGCCTCGATGGCCTGCCAGTCGTCGCCCTCGGCCGCCTCGGCGCTGATGCCGGCGCGCGCCACGGCCAGCAGGCGGCGGAAGGCCGGGATCTCCGGCGGCTTGCCCGGCACGGCATGGATGCGCAGCCGCACCAGGAAATCCTGGTAGAGCACGCTGACGCTGCGGAAGGCCGCCTCCGGCTCCGACAGCACCTGCTGCAGGATTTGTTCCAGCTGCCGCTTATGCGCGGCGCGCTCCTCCGGCGTCGGCTCGGCGACGGGCGCGGGGGTGGCGATGGCGGGGCGAGCCTGGGCGAGTTGGGCCAGGATGTCGGGCGCCGGCGCGGGCGGCGGGCGGCGCGGCGGCAGGCGGACGGGCTCGGGGGCGGTCGCGGCGGCCATGACCAAGTCGCGGGCGTCTTCCGGCGCGGTCTGCGGCAGGGGCACGAGGCCCGGATTGGTGCCGCGGGATTCGGTCTCGACCTCGCCGATGCGGATGGCGAGCGGGCGGCGCGACAAGGCCGGGCCGAGCGCCACGAAGCTGCCGCGCGGCAGGTCGCGGAACATTTCTGCCTGGCGGCGCTCCATGCCCAGCAGGTCGGCGGCGCGGGCCATGTCGATGTCGAGGAAGGTGCGGCCCATCAGGAAGTTGGAGGCCTCGGCGGCGACGTTCTTGGCCAGCTTGGCCAGGCGCTGGGTCGCGATGATGCCGGCCAGCCCGCGCTTGCGGCCGCGCGACATCAGATTGGCCATGGCGCCGAGCGAGGCGCGGCGGGCCTCGTCCGACACCTCGCCGGCGGCGGCGGGGGCGAAGAGCTGCGCCTCGTCGACCACCACCAGCATGGGCGACCAATAGTCGCGCTCGGCGTCGAAGAGCCCCCCCAGGAAGGCGGCCGCATGGCGCATCTGGCCGTCGGCATCCAGCCCCTCGAGGTTGAGGACGACCGAGACGCGATGGGTGCGGACGCGGTCGGCGGCGCGCTGGAGAGCAGCCTCGTTGTGCTCGGCGGCGTCGATGACCAGGTGGCCGAAGCGGTCGGCGAGCGTCACGAAATCGCCCTCGGGGTCGATCACCGCCTGCTGCACCCAGGGGGCGGACTGCTCGAGCAGGCGGCGCAGCAGATGCGACTTGCCCGAGCCAGAATTGCCCTGCACCAGGAGACGGGTGGCCAGCAGCTCCTCCAGGTCGAGCAGACCGGGCTGCCCGCTGGTGGTCTCGCCCATCTCGATGCCGACCGTCATTCCGTGCTCCTGTTCGGGGGCGGAGCTATAGAGCATCGGGCCCGAGGGCGACACCGCGCGGCGCGCAGGCGGCCATGCGCAATCGACACGATGATGAGCGGGTGATTCACGCCTCCGGCTGTTCCAGCTTTCGGCGATCACACGCTATTCCACGAAGCCGATCCAGCGGCCTGCCAGCAGCGCCGCGACCCAGATCGCCAGCGAGGCTGCCGCGCCGAGCTTCACCGACACGGTCGGCCGCGCCCCGTCCAGCGCCGCATGCCAGCCGGCACGGCGGTGCTGCAGGGCCGCGTTCCCGATGCCCAAAGCGACCAGGGCCAGCTTCGCCAGGAAAGCCGGGTTCGCGAGGTAGGCACCGGGACGGACAATGAAAAGAAACGCCCCGGTCGCCAGGGCGAAAGCCAGGCCGAGGCCGGCGATGCGGACCAGCGGCGGGGCCAGCACCGCCAGGGGGGCCGCCCGGAAGAAGCCGAGCAGCCGAAGGTCTAGCGTTGCGATCGCCCCGATCAGCAAGGCGATCGACAGGATGTGGGCGGCATTGGCCAGCGGATAGGCGATGGCGGATTGCCGCAGCAGCAGCGCCGGGGCAGAGTGCTCCAGCAGGGCCAGCACGGATCAGCCGGGGATGCGCTCGGGGTAGAAGTCGAAGCGGCGCTCGCCGAGCTGCAGGCGGACGGCCTTGATGCGCAGCTCGGCCCGGTCGCGGGCGCGGTTGCCGAGGATGGTGACCTCCTGCCCCGCCGCCACCGAGCCCTCGACGAAGCCGGCGCGCTGGGTCTGGCTCGGGTTGCCAAGCTCCACCGTCCAGACGCCGTCGCCGGCACGCAGCCGAAGGCGCGGATGCGGCGGGCCGATGAAAACCTCCTCGACCGTGCCGCGGAGCTCCATTTGCTCCGCCTCCGCCCAGGACCAGCCGTGATGGGCGCGGGCCGGCGCCGCCATGAGCAGCGCGGGGGCGGCCAGCAGCAGGCCGCGCCGGGTGTTCGGGATCGCCATGGGCACCTCCTCCACCGCAGATGAACGAATGTTCAGTTAGGCCGCGGCGGGGCGATGTCCAGGGGTCGGCAGCCGCAGCGTGCCGAGGGCAACGCCGCCCAGGACCAGCGCCATGGCGACGGCGTGGTAGGCGTGCAGGCTTTCGCCCAGCAGGGTGGCGCCGAGGGCCAGGGCATAGGCCGGCACCAGATACATGGTCATGCTGGCCCGGGCCGCGCCGAAACTCTGCACGCAGCGGGCGAAGAGGCCATAGGCGCCGATGCCGGCGACGAGCCCGAGGAAGAGCATGCCCCAGAAGGCCTGGGCGCCCAGATGCGGCACGCCGCGATGGCCCCATTCGAGCAGCAGCGCCGGGACCAGGAAGAGCGCGCCGCCGGCAGCCACGACCCAGAGCAGCAGCAGCGGCGGCAGGGGTACAGGGCGGTGGCGCAGCAGGGCGGTGTAGCCGGCCCAGGCGAGGATGGCGCAGAGCATCAGCGCGTCGCCCGGGTTGAACTCGAAGCGCAGCAGCGCGGCCATGTCGCCGCGGAAGGCGGCGACGAGGATGCCGGCGAAGGAGAGCGCGATTCCCGCCAGCATGGCGGGGCGGTGGGCGACGCCCCAGACCAGGCGCTCGATGACGGCGACCAGGAGGGGGGTGAGCGCGGCGATCAGGGCGATGTTGCCGGCGGAGGTATAGGCGGCGGCGCCATATTGGGGGGCGACGCTGACGACGCCGCCGAGGAGGACCAGAAGCAGCAGCAGGCCAGCGGGGACGGTTTTCAGGCGGCCCTGGCGGAGCAGCGGCCAGACGACCGGCAGCAGCAGGAGTGCTGCGACGGTCCAGCGGCCGAAAGCCAGGGTGACCGGAGGCACCGAGCCGGACAGCCAGCGGGCGGCGACCATGTTGCTGGCGAAGAAGAGCGGCGCGCTGAGGAAGAGGCAGGCGGGCAGCCAGCGGGTGGTGAGGCGCATCGGCCTGCTCTCCGAGTTCTGGCGAAGAGCTTAGGTCGAATGGGTCAGAGGTTCTTACCGAAGTTGAGTGGCGCGGTTTGCCGCTTCGGAAGGATTTTTGTTTCTGGCCGGCTTTGCCGGATGGTGCTTCTGCGTCATGGCGGGGTCCGGGGGGATACTATCCCCCCGGACCCCGCCCTGACGCCGACGCACCATCCGTCACAGCCGGCCCGAAACAAAAATCATTCCGAAGCTGACGTCTCTACACATCCTACCCTGCCGCAGACCCTCAGCGTGGCGCTCTCGGCTGTCTGTGAGTCACTCAACACCGACAACAACACCCACAATT
>NZ_MLCO01000073.1 GCF_001982615.1 Teichococcus deserti
CCCCCTGCCCCTCGCCCCCTTCGAGACGCTGGCCGAGCGCATCCGCGCCCTCGAGGTCAACCAGATCGCCGAGATCGCCGACCTGGCGCGCGAGGACCCGGCGGTGATCAAGCTGTGGATCGGCGAGGGCGACCTGCCGACGCCGCCCTTCGTGGTCGAGGCGGCGGCGGCCGCGATGCGCGCCGGCCACACCCGCTACACCTATGCGCTCGGCCTGCCGGCGCTGCGCCAGGCGCTGTCCGACTACCACCGCCGCCACTGGGGCGTGGAGGTGCCGGCCAGCCGCTTCACGGTGACCACCGGCGGCATGAACGCCATTATGCAGGGGCTGCAGGCCGTGCTCAGCCCGGGCGACGAGGTGATCTTCCCGGCGCCGCACTGGCCGAACCTGGCCGAGACGGTGAAGGTGCTGGGCGGCACGCCGGTGCCGGTGGCGCTGCGCCAGGACCGCCCCGGCGCCTTCCGCCTGGATCTCGCCGATATCGAGGCCGCGATCACGCCGAAGACCCGGGTGATCGCCATCAACTCGCCCTCCAACCCGACCGGCTGGGTGATGGGCAGGGCGGAGATGGTGGCGCTGCGCGACCTGGCCCGCCGCCACGGGCTGTGGATCCTCTCCGACGAGGTCTACAACCATTTCACCTACGGCAACGCCATCGCGCCCTCCTTCCTGGAAGTCTGTGACGCTCAGGACAGGCTCCTGATTTCCAACACCTTTTCCAAGAACTGGGCGATGACCGGCTGGCGCGCCGGCTGGCTGGTCTTCCCCGAGGGGCTGGCGCCGGTCTTCGACAATCTCAGCCAGTACAACACCACCTCGATCCCGACCTTCATCCAGCATGCCTGCGTGGCGGCGCTGGAGCAGGGCGACGACTTCATCCGCACCATGGTCGCGCGCTGCCGCGACAGCCGCCGGATCTTCGCCGAGGGGCTGGCCGCGCTGCCGGGGGTGAAGGTGCAGCCGCCGGAGGGCAGCTTCTACGTGATGTTCGGCGTCGAGGGGGAGCACGACGCCAAGGCGCTGGCCGTCCGCGTGCTGCGCGAGGCGAAGGTGGGGCTGGCCCCCGGCACCGCCTTCGGCCCGGCCGGCCAGGGTCAGCTGCGGCTCTGCTTCGCCATCGACACCGCGCTGGCCGAGGAGGCGATGCGCCGCCTCGCGGCCTTCTTCCGGGCGCGCGCCGGCCTCGCCTAGAGCCGATCCCGATCTGGTGGACTCACCAGATCGGGTAAAGATTTTGGAAAAACAGCAGTCTAGAGTGGCTGAACTGAGCCATGGCCAGCGGAAACCACCCTAGGCGAGCAGGTTCAGCAGCCCCCTGCCGGGCAAGGCGAGCAGCGCCATGCGCAGCCGCCCCTCCGGCAGGACCCTTGTCAGTTTCTTCGAGGGCGGCGCCTCGCCGGCACGGGCCGGCCGGCGCAGCGGCGCCAGCGCCCCCTCCCCTTCCTCGGCCAGGGCGGCGCGCAGCAGGTCGCGCAGCATCATCCGCCGGCCCGAACGGAGAGAAAGGCCGCCCAGCGACTCGGCGTCGGCCGACTCCAGCGCGATCCAGAGCTCATGCGGGTCCAGCACCAGGCAGGCGGCCCCCTGCCCTTCCAGGCTGGCGGCAACCAGGATGCCGGCCTGGCCGCGGCGGCGGCGCGCCAGCAGCTCGGACGGTGGCGGCAGGCGCAGCGGCGCCAGCGCGATGGCGATGGCGCGGCTTTCGGGCGGCGTGAAATGCAGGGCGGCGAGCATGGGCCCGCCGCTGATGCCGCAGCAATGTTAACGCTTAATAAATAAGACACCGTCTCTTTTTTGGCTCAACCCAGCAGCGCCTGGGCGCAGGCATCCAGGATGGCATCCGCATCCAGCCCGTATTCCCGGTAGAGGTCGGGGATGTCCCCAGCCTGGCCGAAACGGTCGACGCCGAGCGGCACCATGCGATGCCCGCGCACCCCGCCGATCCAGCCATGCGCCGCCGGATGGCCGTCGAGGATCGAGACGATGGCGGCATCCGCGGCCAGCGGCGCCAGCAGCCGCTCGATCGCCGAGGGTGTTGCCCCCGGACCGCGCCGCGCGGTGCGGCGCGAGGCGAGCCAGCCGGCCTGCAGCCGGTCGGGGCTGGTGATGGCCAGCAGCCCGGCGCCAGGCTCTTCCTCGCGCAGCATCTCGAAGGCGGCCATGGCCTCGGGCGCGACCGGCCCCTGATAGGCGATGGCGATGCGGGAACCCTCGGCCGGGGGGACGGCCCAGTAGCCACCCTCGATCACCGCCGCCGGGTCGAGCTGCCGCTCGGGCTGGGCGATGCTGCGGGTCGACAGCCGCAGCCAGACCGCCGAGCCGTCGGGCTGCTGCATGTGGTGGAAGGCGTGGCGCAGCAGGATGGCGAGCTCGTCCAGATGGGCGGGCTCATAGGCCACCAGCCGGTCCTGAGCGATGCCCAGCAGCGGCGTGTTGCTGCTCTGGTGCTGACCGCCCTCGGGGGCGAGGGTCAGGCCGGAGGGCGTCGAGACCAGCAGGAAGCGCGCATCCTGGTAGCAGGCATAGATCAGCGCATCGAGGCCGCGGTTGACGAAGGGGTCGTAGACCGTCCCCACGGGCAGCAGCCGCGCCCCGTGCATCCGGTCCGCCAGCCCCAGCGCGCCGAGGACGAGGAAGAGATTCTGCTCGGCGATGCCCAGCTCCACGTGCTGGCCCTTCGGCGACATGCCCCAGCGCTGGGCGGAAGCCAACTTGGCATCCCGGAACACGTCGTTCTTCAGGTGGCGGTCGAAAATGCCGCGCCGGTTCACCCAGGGGCCGAGGCTGGTCGAGACGGTGACGTCCGGGCTGGTGGTGACGATGCGGCTGGCCAGCGGCGCCAGCTCGCGGTTGCCGCGGCCGATCTCGGCCAGCATCTCGCCGAAGCCGGACTGGGTGGAGGCCATGCGGTTCGGCGCAAGCCGGGGCGCCGGCAGGGTCGGCGGCACCGGCACCGGCTCGGCCGAGAGGCAGCGGCCCTCAGGCGTCAGCGGCCGGGCGAAGGGCACTTTCGCCAGGAAGTCGCGCAGCTCGGGTTCGGGGATGTCGAGACCTTCGAACAGGTCCCATTCATGGCCCTCCCGGATGTTCTGCTCCGTCCGGAAAGAATCCATCTGCTCGCGGGTCATCAGCCCGGCATGATTGTCCTTGTGGCCAGCGAAGGGCAGGCCCATGCCCTTGACCGTATAGGCGATGAAGCAGGTCGGCTGGTCGCCAGCCGCCTCCTGGGCGCGGAACTGCTCGGTCAGCGTCTCGATGTCGTGGCCACCGAGATTGGTCATCAGCGCGCCGAGCTCGGCATCGTCCAGCGGGTCGATGATGGCGCGGATGCCGGGGATGCGGCCGAGCTCGGCCAATAGGGCGGCGCGCCAGGCAGCACCCCCCTGGAAGGTCAGCGCCGAATAGAGGCTGTTCGGGCAGTCGTCGATCCAGCGGCGCAGATGCTCGCCATCCGGCCGGGCGAAGGCGGCCTCCAGCTTGCGGCCGTATTTCAGGGTGACGACGTTCCAGCCCATGTCGCGGAACAGCCCCTCGATCCGGCCGAAGAGACGGTCGGGGACGACGCTGTCCAGGCTCTGCCGGTTGTAGTCGATGACCCACCAGACATCGCGGATGTCGTGCTTCCAGCCTTCCAGCAGGGCCTCGTAGATATTGCCCTCATCGAGCTCGGCGTCGCCGACGATGGCGACGTGGCGGCCGCGCGCCATGCCGGGCCGCGCCAGGCCCTGCAGGTGGACATAGTCCTGCACCAGGGCGGCGAAGCTGGTCAGCGCCACGCCGAGCCCCACCGAACCCGTGGAGAAATCCACCTCGGCCCCGTCCTTGACCCGGCTCGGATAGGGCTGGATGCCGCCGAACTGCCGCAGCGTCGCCAGCTTGTCCCGCTCCTGCCGGCCCAGCAGGTAGTTCACGGCATGGAAGACGGGGCCGGCATGCGGCTTGACCGCGACGCGGTCCTCGGGGCGCAGGATGTCGAAATACAGCGCCGTCATGATGGCCGCGACCGAGGCAGAGGAAGCCTGGTGCCCGCCCACCTTCAGCCCGTCGCGGTTGGGCCGGATGTGGTTGGCGTTGTGGATGGTCCAGGCCGAGAGCCAGAGCAGCTTCTTTTCCAGCGCCTTCAGCACGGCCAGGCGGCGGTCGGGCTCCAGCGCGGCATCGGCTTCGGCGCGCAGGCCGCGCGGATCGGGCGTGGCGTTCATCGGCTTCTCTCCCCGGGGGTTCGCGCCCCCTGGCTCGCGACATTCCTTGGACAGGCCATGGTGGACCGGAACGGGCGCCCGCCGCCAGAGCCCAGCGCGCGCGGCGGTCCGGCGCAACCCTGCCCCGCGGCGCGGGAGCGGCCAAAACGGGCGGCGGGAGGCGCAACGCGGCACCCGCCGCCCAACATATGACAATGAAGCATTCATGACTTTGGCGCAGAAGCGGCGCCCTGACAGGAGCCAGCGCATGCCCGAGCCCGATTCCCACCCGCGCGGCTGCCGCGGCTGCGGCGCGGCGGCGCCCGCCACGCCGTCCCTGTCGATGGCCTTCCAGCCGATCCTGCGCTGCGATGAGGCCGGCCAGGGCCTCTATGCCTATGAGGCGCTGGTGCGCGGGCCAGCCGGGGAGAGCGCCGCCAGCGTGCTGGCCCGGATCTCGGACGAGAACCGCTACAGCTTCGACCAGCGCTGCCGCGTCACGGCCATCGAGCTGGCGACGCGGCTGGGGCTGCTGGCGACGCCGGCGGCGCTGTCGATCAACTTCATGCCGAACGCCGTCTACGAGCCGCGCGCCTGCATCCGCGCCAGCCTGGACGCCGCCGAGCGGGTCGGCCTGCCGCGCGACCGGCTGATCTTCGAGTTCACCGAGACCGAGGCCATGGCCGATCCGGCGCATCTGCTGCGCATCCTGGCCAGCTACCGCGCTATGGGCTTCCGCACGGCGATCGACGATTTCGGCGCCGGCCATTCCGGCCTCAGCCTGCTGGCGGAGTTCCAGCCGGACACGGTGAAGCTGGACATGGCGCTGATCCGCGGCGTCGACCGCGACCGGCCGCGCCAGATCATCCTGCGCCATGTCGCAGCCCTTTGCGCCGAGCTCGGCTGCGCCGTGGTGGCCGAGGGCGTCGAGACGGCGGCCGAGTTCCACATGCTGCGCCAGCTCGGCATCACCCTGTTCCAGGGCTATCTGCTGGGACGGCCCGGCTTCGAGCAGCTGCCCGTGCCGGTGCCGCCGCCCGGGGATTAGGGCCCGCTGCGGGCCAGCTTGCGCAGGGCGGTCGGCGCCGCCCGCGTGCCCTCGCCGACATAGGCCTCGTGGTAGTCCTCGATCTTCGCCGGGTCGTAGAGATAATTGACCATGAAGGCGAGGCTCTCGCGGATGCCCTTCTCCGAGATGTCGCCGCGCCAGCAGATGCGCTCGACCCGGGCGCCGTTCGACAGGTGGAAATGCCCCACCGGGTCGCGGGCGCGGCGGCCGCCGCGGCCGGTCTCCAGCACCAGGTAGCGGGCGCAGAGCCGGGTCAGCACCGGCTCGGCCTTGGCGCACCAGGATTCCGACAGCGGGCGGCGGTTGGCCAACAGCGCGCGCAGCGCCGCATTCCCGTCGGCCAGGCCCGAGGCCTCGGTCAGCAGCTTGTTCTCTTCCTCGGTCAGCAGCTTCGGCTCGGGCTCGATCAGCGCCTCCTCCAGCCAGCGGCGGAAGCCCGGGATCGGCGACAGCGTCGAGAAGGTCTTCAGCTTCGGCAGCTCCTCCGACAGCAGGGCGACCACCCGCTTGATCAGGAAGTTGCCGAAGGAAATGCCGTCCAGCCCGCGCTGGCAGTTGTTGATCGAGTAGAAGATGGCGGTGTCCGCGGCGCGCGGGTCCTGCACCGGCGCCTTCTCGTCCAGCAGCTTCTGCACCGAGCCGGACAGGCCCTGGACCAGCGCCACCTCGACGAAGATCAGCGGCTCCTCCGGCATGCGCGGATGGAAGAAGGCATAGCAGCGGCGGTCGGAATCCAGCCGGTTCTTCAGGTCGCGCCAGGTGCGGATGCGGTGCACCGCCTCGTAGCCGACCAGCTTTTCCAGCAGGGCGGCGGGCGACTGCCAGTCGATGCGGCGCAGCTCCAGGAAGCCGAGGTCGAACCAGCTGGCCAGCAGCCCGCGCAGATCGGCGTCGAGCGCCTGCAGCATCGGGTCGCGCCCCATGCCGCGCAGCAGGTCGGCACGCAGGTCGACCAGGAACTTCACCCCGTCCGGGATGGTGGTCAGCTGGGTCAGCAGCCGCAGCCGCGGCGGCTCGAGGGTGCGGCGCAGCTTGGCCTTCGCCGCCGCGCGCGCCGCCGTGTCGGGGGCGGCGCTGACCTCGCGCATCGCGGCCTCGACGGCGGCAGGGTCGGAGTCGAAGCCAGCCAGCGCCTGGAAGAAGGCCATGCGGCCGGCCTCGTCCAGGGTGGTGTAGGACTGCGCCAGGCCGGCGGCGCGGGCGCGGGCCGAGACCTCGCCGCCGCGGGCCTCGAGGCAGGCGCGCATCCGCGATTCCCAGCTCGCATCCTCGGCCGGCGAGGAGACCGAGGAGGCCATGTCGCGCCAGAGCAGGGCGACGCGCTTCAGCGCGCGATCGAACAGGCCGGCTTCCGCCACGGCGATGTCGGACATGGTGCCTCCTTCAGCGCTCCCGGCGATGGGCCGGGAGTGAAATCCGCAGAAACATATGGTGAGCAGCTTGCCCCAGCCTAGGGGCTGCTGGGAAGGGCCGAGGCAAGGCTTTTTCCGATTTCCGGAAAGAGATCCTCGGGCAGCAGCGGCGACCCGGCCGGCTGCCCGGCCAGCGCCCGCTGCGCCGCATCGCCATGCAGCCAGGCGGCGGCGCAGGCGGCGTCGAAAGCCCCCATCCCCTGCCCCAGCAGCCCGGCCGCCAGCCCGGCCAGCACGTCGCCGCTGCCGGCGGTGGCCAGCGCCGGCGGCGCGTTGTGGTTGATCGCGGCGCGCCCGTCGGGTGCCGCGATGATGCTGTCGGAGCCTTTCAGAAGGATGACGGCGCCGGTCACATCCGCGGCCTTCCGCGCCGCCGCCAGCCGGTCGTCGCCGGGATCGCCGAAGACCCGCAGGAACTCGCCGGCATGCGGGGTCAGGATGGCGGCGCCCTGCAACCCGGCCGGATCGCCGGCGCAGGCGGTCAGCGCGCCGCCATCGGCGACGACCATCCGCCCGGCCCCGGTCACCCGGCGCAGCAGGGCACGGGTGGCATCGTCGGGCGGCAGGCCGGGGCCGAGCAGCCAGGGATCGCGGCGGCGGTCTTCCAGCAGGTGTTCGACGGCCTCGGTGGTGACCATCAGCCCGGGCTCGCCGCCGCGCAGGATGGCGGCGGTGGCGGCGTCGTCGGTCGCCAGGCTGACCAGCCCGGCGCCGGCCCGCCGCGCCGCGCCCGCCGCCAGCCGCGCCGCCCCGGGCAGCGCCGCGCCGCAGGGGATGGTGACATGGCCGCGGCTGAACTTGTGGCTGCCGGAGTCGCGCAGCGGCGGGCGCCACAGGCCGGGGGCGTTGCCGAAGGCGCGTGGGGCAATGGCCTCCAGCACCGTATCGGGCAGGCCGATCTCGGCGAGCACCGTCTCGCCGCAGAGGTCGCGGCCCGGCAGCAGCAGGTGGCCGGGCTTGCGGCGGAAGAAGGTGACGGTCAGCGCCGCCTGGGGCGCGTAGCCCAGGATGCCGCCGGTCGCGCCGTCGACGCCCGAGGGGATGTCGACCGCCACCAGCGGCGCCCGCACCGATCGC
The DNA here is from genome assembly GCF_001982615.1 of Teichococcus deserti. GTDB lineage: Bacteria > Pseudomonadota > Alphaproteobacteria > Acetobacterales > Acetobacteraceae > Pseudoroseomonas > Pseudoroseomonas deserti. Next base: position 7,741 of record NZ_MLCO01000073.1, read on the forward strand.
AGAAGCTGCGCGACGTCGCCCGACAGCGGCCGCGACAGGCCGGCCCCGAACAGCGCATCGACCACCAGGGCCGCGCGCCCGACCTCGGCCGCGGCGAAGGGCACCACCGGGCCGCGCCAGCGGGCGGCGGCCGCGGCGGCGTCGCTGCCCGGCCGCGGCGGGGCCAGCGGCGCCATGGCGACCGGCCAGCCGGCCTGCTCGAGCAGCCGCGCCAGCACATAGCCGTCGCCGCCATTGTTGCCGGGTCCGGCCAGGACCAGGGTGCGGCGGGGAGAGAAGCGGCGGCGCACCGCCTCGGCGACGGCACGGCCGGCGGCCAGCATCAGCGCCTCGCCCGAACGGCCGGCCGCGATGGCGGCGGCGTCGGCGCGGCCCATTTCTTCCGGTGTCAGCAAGGCGTGGCGGTTCATGGGCGAAGGCTAGTCCAGCGGATCCACCGACGGAACGCCCACGCCGCGCCCGGCGTTGCCCCAGGTACCCCAGCGACCCCGGGGAGAATTGTGACGAAAATCATGCAGCCCTGCGCAATCGGCTCTCGCGGCAGCGGGCCGTTTCCTGGCAAAGGGGGCCCCGCCGCCGGGGATGTCGTGACTTGGAACAGAGATTCGTCGAGATCGAGGATGTCGCCATGCGCTATGGCGGGGCGGAGGGCACGCTCGCCCTGCAGCACACCAGCCTGAGCCTGGCGCGGGGCGAGTTCGTGGCGGTGGTGGGCCCCTCGGGCTGCGGCAAGTCGACGCTGATGAAGCTGGTCAGCGGGCTGTGGCCGTCCACCGCCGGCAGCGTCACCGTCGAGGGGCGCGAGGTGGACGGGCCGCTCTCCTCGGTCGGCATGGCCTTCCAGAACCCCACTTTGCTGCCCTGGCGCAACATCCTGGACAATGTGATGCTGCCGCTGGAGGTGGTGGAGCCGCATCGCCGCCGCCTGCGCGCCGAGCGCCCCGCCTATGAGGCCAAGGCCCGCCACCTGCTGTCCCTGGTGGGGCTGTCGGGCTTCGAACGGAAATTCCCGCATCAGCTCTCGGGCGGCATGCAGCAGCGCGCCAGCCTGTGCCGCGCGCTGATCCACGATCCCAAGCTGCTGATGCTGGACGAGCCCTTCGGCGCGCTCGACATCTTCACCCGCGAGGATCTCTGGGTGCAGCTGCAGGAGCTCTGCGCCGATCTGAAGCCCAGCGTCATCCTGGTCACCCATGACCTGAAGGAGGCCGCCTTCCTGGCCGACCGGGTGCTGGTGATGTCGGCCCGCCCCGGGCGGATCATCGCCGACCATACGGTCCCCTTCCCCCGCCCGCGCCGGCTGGAAGACACCTATGGCGCGGAATTCCAGGCGTTGCAGCACCGGCTGCGCGCCGAGATCAGCGCCGCCCGGCGCGGCGACAGCATCGGCGGCGAGGAGGTCGCGCATGTCGGCTGAGCAGAAGGGCGCCGCCAATGCCCGGCGCGTCGCGACCATGCTGGCCCGCGCCAGGCGCCGCCGCCGGCTGCAGCGGGTGCTGCCCTGGCTGGTGGTGCTGGCCGCCTTCCTGCTGTGGGAGGGCGTGGTGCGGCTGTTCCAGGTCGATCCCTTCATCCTGCCGGCGCCCAGCGTCGTGCTCGGCAGCATCGTCCAGTGGTGGCAGCCGCTGCTGGAGAATGCCGGGCAGACGCTGATGACCACGCTGGCCGGCTTCGCGCTCGCCATCGTCTTCGGCCTGGCGCTGGGGGTGGCGATCGGCAGCTCGACCCTGATGTATCACGGGCTCTACCCGCTGCTGATCGGCTTCAACTCGGTGCCCAAGGTCGCCGTGGTGCCGGTGCTGGTGATCTGGTTCGGCATCGGCACCGTGCCCGCCATCATCACCGCCTTCCTGATCTCCTTTTTCCCCATCGTGGTGAATGTGGCGACCGGGATCGCCACCGTCGAGCCGGAGCTGCGCGACGTGCTGCGGGCGCTGGGCGCCCGGCCGGTCGACATCATCCGCAAGGTCGGGCTGCCGCGGGCCATGCCCTATTTCTTCGCTTCGCTGAAGATCGCCATCACGGTCGCCTTCGTCGGCTCCATCCTGGCCGAGACGGTGGCCGCCAACAGCGGCATCGGCCAGCTGATGATGCTGGCCAGCAGCCGCTTCGACGTGCCGCTGGTCTTCGCAGGCCTCCTGGTCACCGCGGCCATGGGGGTCGCCATGTATGTCGTCGCCGCCGCCATCGAGGCGCGCACCACCGGCTGGGCGATGCGGGGGCAGCAGGGCCAGATCTAGCCGCGCCGATTCCCGCCCGGCGGGTGGATCATTGCGGGCCGCCCGCGGCAGGGGCTAAGCAGAAGCTTCCCAGGGAGGATCGGATCATGGTGCAACGTCGCCATCTGCTCGGGCTGGCCGCGGGCCTCGCGGCGCCGGCCCTGCTGCCCCGCGGCGCCCGGGCCGAGGAGGTGACGCTGCGGCTGCACCACTTCCTGCCCGCGGTGTCGAATGTCCACCGCAATTTCCTGCTGCCCTGGTCGAAGAAGGTCGAGGAGGCCTCGGCCGGCCGGCTGAAGATCCGCATCTTCCCCTCGATGCAGCTGGGCGGCGCGCCGCCGCAGCTCTTCGACCAGGCGCGCGACGGCGTCGCCGACATCGCCTGGACCCTGCCCGGCTATACCCCCGGCCGCTTCCCCCGCATCGAGGTGCTGGAGCTGCCCTTCATCGCCAACCGCAGCGGGCTGGCGAATGCGAAAGCCACCCAGGACTTCGCCCGGAAGCACCTGGCGGCCGAATTCGCCGAGGTGCATCCGCTCTGCTTCTGGTCGCATGACGGCGGGCTGATCCATGCCCGCCGCCCGGTGCGGCAGCTTGCCGACCTGCATGGCATGAAGCTGCGCTTCCCCACCCGCCAGGCCGGCGAGGCGCTGCGCGCGCTGGGCGCCGCGCCGATCGGCATGCCGGTGCCGCAGGTGCCCGAAGCGCTGAGCCAGGGCGTGCTGGATGGCGCCGTGGTGCCGTGGGAGGTGGTGCCCTCGATCAAGCTGCAGGAGCTGGTGCGCAACCACACGGCCTTCCCCGGCAACCCGACCTTCTACACGGCCTCCAACGTGCTCGCGATGAACAAGGCGAAGTACCAGGCGCTGCCGGCCGACCTCCGCGCCGTGCTGGACGCGCAGTCGGGCGAGGCGGCGGCGGCGCTGGTCGGCGCCATGCTGGACGAGCAGGCGGTCGCTGTCTCCGAGATGACCCGCCGCCGCGGCAATACCCTGATCGAGCTGGAGCCGGAGGAAGCCGCCCGCTGGCGCAGCGCCTGCCAGCCGGTGACGGAGGCCTGGGCGACCCAGGGCGCCGCGCGCGGCTTCGATGCCCAGGCCCTGCTGGACGACGCCCGCGCCACCTTCGCCCGCCATGCCTGAGCAGAAGCGTGGGCCGATCGCCCGGCTGTCGGGCGCGCTGATGCTGGGCGGCAGCCTGCTGCTGCTGGCGACTGCCCTGCTGACCACGGCCAGCGTGCTGCGGCGCTGGCTGCTCGACCAGCCGATCCCGGGCGATTTCGAGCTGGTGCAGATGGGCGCCGGCATCGCCGTCTTCGGCTTCCTGGCGCATGGCACGCTGGCCGGCAGCCATATCCTGGTCGACAGCTTCACCACCTGGCTGCCGCAGCGCGTCCAGGCGGCGATCGACGCCTTCTGGAATCTTGTCTGGGGGCTGGTGGCGCTGGCGCTCGCCTGGCGCATGGCGCTGGGCACGCTGGAATCGCTCGCCAGCGACACCCGCAGCATGGTGCTGTCGGTGCCGATCTGGCCGGGCATCGGGCTGGGGGCGCTGGCCTTCCTGGCGACCGCGCTGGCCGCCGGGCTCGCCGCCCGACGCCTGCTGCAGGGCCGCCCCGCATGAGCGAGGAGTTCCTGCAGGCCGGCCTCGGCTTCGGCGCCATGCTGCTGCTGATCGTGCTGCGGGCGCCGGTGGGGCTGGCCATGCTGCTGGTCGGCGCCGTCGGCTACCAGCAGATCGTCGGCTTCGACGTGCTGCTGAATTACCTGAAGACGACGCCCTACCACCTGTTTGCCAACTACACGCTGTCGGTCATCCCGCTCTTCATCCTGATGGGGGCGATCGCCGAGCGCGGCGGCCTGGCGCGCGACCTGTTCACCGCGGCCCAGGCGCTGGTCGGCGCGCGGCGCGGGGGCTTGGCGATCGGCGTGATCGGCGCCTGCGCGGCCTTCGGCGCCGTCTGCGGATCGTCGGTCGCGACCACCGCCACCTTCGCCCGCGCCGCCCTGCCGGAGCTGCGCCGCTACGGCTATGCGCCGGGGCTTGCCACCGGGACCATCGCGGTGGGGGGCACGCTGGGCATCCTGATCCCGCCCAGCGTCATCCTGGTGGTCTATGCCATCAGCACCGAGCAGAACATCGCCAAGCTGTTCATGGCCGCCCTGATCCCCGGCCTGCTGGCGACCTTTTCCTACATTGTCGCCATCATGATCCAGGCGCGGCTACGGCCAGAGCTGATGCCCCCTGCCCCGGCAATGTCGTTCGCCGAGAAGCGCGCGGCGCTGCTGCGGGTGCTGCCGGTGCTCTCCATCGCGGTGGCGGTCATCGGCGGCATCTATGGCGGCATCTTCACGCCGACCGAAAGCGCGGCGGTGGGCGTGGTCGCGACGCTGGCGGTCGCCGTGGCCCGGCGCAGCCTGGGATGGACGGAGCTCTTCGCGGCGCTGCGCGGCACCGCCGAGACCACGGCGATGATCTTCGCCATCCTGCTCGGCGCCGAGGTGTTCAACGCCTTCCTCGCCTTGACCCAGGCGCCCGACCTGCTGGCGCTCTGGATCACCGAGCAGTCGCTGCCGGCCTATGGCGTGCTGGCGCTGCTGCTGGCCAGCTATATCGTCCTCGGCGCGGTGATGGACGAGCTGGCGATGATCCTGCTGACCCTGCCGGTCTTCTTCCCCGTGGTCACCGCCCTCGATTTCGGCCTCAGCACGGAGGAGACGGCGATCTGGTTCGGCATCCTGGTCCTCATCGTCGTCGGCATCGGCCTGACCGCGCCGCCGATCGGGCTGAATGTCTTCGTCGTCGCCGGGCTCGCGCGCGACGTGCCGATGGCCAGGATCTATCGCGGCGTCCTGCCCTACCTGGCGATGGACTTCCTGCGGCTGGCGCTCTGCACGGGCTTCCCGGCGCTGTCGCTGCTGCTGGTGCGCTGGCTCGGCTAGGCGCATCAGGTTAAGGTTCCATCGGAACGGCGACAGCGGCCGGCACGAAGTTCACGGGGGCAGGCTCAGCATGTTCGTCCAGATCGCCGATCACCTGGTGCATTGCGTGGTGGAGGGGCCGGAGGAGGCCCCGCCCCTGCTGCTGCTGCATTCCATCGGCACCACCCAGCATATCTGGGACCCGCAGGCGGTGGCGCTCTCCCGCCGCTTCCGCGTCATCCGCCCGGATCTGCGCGGCCATGGCCTGTCGGGCGTGACGCCGGGCGACTCTTCCATGGCGCTGCTGGCGGCCGATGCGCTGGCGCTGCTGGATGCGCTGGACATTCCCTGCGCCCATGTCGCCGGCTGCTCGATCGGCGGGCGGATCGCGCTGCAGCTCGCGGCCATCGCCCCCGAGCGCGTCGCCTCGCTGATCCTGGTGGGCACCGCGCTGGCCTATCCTGACGCCGCCACCTGGCAGAGCCGCATCGACGCGGTGCGCGCCGGCGGCACGCAGGTGCTGGCCGATGCCGTCATGCCGCGCTGGGTCTGCCATCCCGAGACGCCGGCCGGCCAGGGCCTGCGCGCCATGCTGCTGCGCACCGACCGCGAAGGCTATGCTGCCGCCGGCGCCGCGCTGCGCGACGCGGCGCCCGAGGACCTGCCGGTGCGCTTCGTCATGCCCGCCACCGTGATCCTGGGCGAGCACGACCCTGCCGCCCCGCTGGCCGCGGCCGAGGCGGTGCGCGCCCGCTTCCGCGACGCTGATCTGGTGGTGCTGGACGGCGCCAGCCACATCCCGAACTACGAGGCGGCAGCGGCGCTGACGGCGGCGATGCTCGCCCATCTCGACGCCCGGTGGCAGCCGCCGGAAGATTTCCTCGAAGCGGGCTATGCCGTCCGCAAGGCCGTGCTCGGCGAGGCGCATGTCGCCCGCGCCAGCCTCGCCGTGACGCCGCTCGACCGGCCCTTCCAGGACTACATCACGCGCAATGTCTGGGGGCAGATCTGGACCCGGCCAGGGCTGGCGCGGCACACCCGCAGCCTGCTGACGCTGGCGATGATGGCGGCGCTCGGCCGGCACGAGGAGTTCGTCCTGCACGTCAAGGCGACGCGGCAGACCGGCGTCTCGCCGGAGGAGCTGTCGGAGGTGCTGCTGCAGGTCGGCGCCTATGCCGGCGTGCCGCTGGCCAACCACGCGCTGAAGCTGGCCAAGGAAACCTACCGGCTGCTCGACGAAGCCGCCTGAGCTGAAAGGCCCCCCGCCCATGTTCTCCGTCAATCCTGCCGACGGCCCGGTGCTCTCGGCGCTCTACGGCACCGAGGCGATGCGCGGCATCATGGGCGAGGCCGCCTTCCTGGCCCGCATGCTGGAGGTCGAGGGCGCGCTGGCCCGGGCCGAGGCGCGGCTCGGCATCATCCCGGCCGAGGCGGCAGAGGCCATCAGCGCCGCCGCGCAGCAGCCGGAGAAGCTGGATCTCGCAGCCCTCGCCGTCGCCACGCGCAACACCGGCTATCCCGTCGTCGGGCTGGTCAAGCAGCTCTCGGCCATGGCGGGACCGGAAGCCGGGCGCTGGACGCATTGGGGCGCCACCACCCAGGACATCATCGACAGCGCCATCGTGCTGCAGCTGCGCGCGGCGCTCGCCCTGGTCGAGGACGATCTCGACCGGCTGAACCGCGCCCTGGCCGCGAAGGCGGTGGAGCACCGCGGGCTGGTGATGGCCGGCCGCACCCATCTGCAGCACGCCCTGCCGGTGACCTTCGGCTACAAATGCGCCATCTGGCTGTCGCCGCTGATCAGCATGGCCGAGCGGCTGCGCCAGCTGCGCCCGCGTGTCCTCAAGCTGCAATTCGGCGGCGCCGTCGGCACGCTGGCCTCGCTCGGCGACCGCGGACTGGCGGTGTCGGAGGCGCTGGCGGAAGAGCTCGGCCTCGCCCTGCCCGACGCCCCCTGGCATGTGGCGCGCGACGGCATGGCCGAAGCCGTCTGCGTCCTCGGCCTGCTGACCGGGGCATTGTCCAAGTTCGCGACCGACGTGATGCTGCTGATGCAGACCGAGGTGGCGGAAGTCTTCGAACCTCACGCTCCCGGCCGCGGCGGGTCCTCGACCATGCCGCAGAAGCGCAACCCGATCGCCTGCGAATACGTCCTCGCCCAGGCACGCGGCGTGCAGGCGCTGGTGCCGCAGATGCTCGGCGCCATGGCGGTCGACCAGGAGCGCGGCACCGGCCCCTGGCAGGCCGAGCCGCTCGCCCTGCCGCAGGCCTTCACCCTGGCGCATGGCGCGCTGGCCCAGGCGATCGCCATCGCCGAGGGCATGACGGTCGATGCCGCGCGGATGCGCCGCAACCTCGATTCCACCGGCGGGCTGATCGTCGCCGAGGCGGTGATGATGGGCCTGGCCCCCGAGCTCGGCCGCGGCCCGGCGCATGACGCGGTCCACCATGCCTGCGACGTCGCCCTGGCCGAGGGCGTGTCGCTGGCCGAGGCGCTGTCGCGCGACGCGGCGGTCACCGGAAAGCTCGACGCCGCCGCCATCGCCAGGCTGACCGACCCGGCCGGCTATCTCGGCAGCACCCAGGCCTTCATCGACCGGGTGCTGGCGCGGATGGGCTGAGCGGAGCCTGCGGCCGGCCCCGCCGGCCGAGCGCCCGCATGGGCGCCGCCGCCGGTGCGGCGCAGCCAAGCCGCTCCAGGCGGCGCCGGCGCCTGAGGCAAACGATCAGGCGGCACGCACCGCCGTGAGGAAAGCATCCGTCCGGTCGTGCATCGCCGTGGTCTGCCCCGCCAGCTGACCGGCATCCTGGCGAAGTGCTGCGAAGGCGGTGCCCATCTCGTCCAGCCGCTCGCGCGTGCCGCCGGCCTGCAGGCTGGCCTCCTCCGCCTGGGCGGCGGCATGGGCCACGGCACCGGCGATGCCACGGGTGGCGGCCGATTGCTGCTCGGTGGCGGCGGCGACCTGGCCGGCGATGGCGTCCAGCTCCTGCATGGCATTGGCGATGGCGCCCATGGCGCGGACCGCGCTGCCGCTGCCGGCGCGCATGGCATCGACCTGCGCCACGATCTGCTCGGTCGCCTGCGCCGTCTGCTGCGCCAGCGCCTTCACCTCGCCGGCGACGACGGCGAAGCCGCGGCCGGCATCCCCGGCGCGGGCCGCCTCGATGGTGGCGTTCAGCGCCAGCAGATTGGTCTGCCTGGCGATGGCGTCGATCAGCCCGAGCACCGGCGTCACCGCCTCGGCTGCCCCCGCCAGGCTCTGCACCTCGGCCTCCGCCGCGCGCACCAGCGACGTCGCCCGCGCCGCCGCCTCGGCCGAGGCGTTCACCTCCCGCGCCACCGCGTCGATCGAGCTCGCCAGCTCCTCGGCCGAGGCCGCGACGGCGCCGATATGCCCGCTCGCCCCCTGGCTGGCGCCGGCCGCGGCCATCGCCGCCGCCGCCCCCTGCCCGGCGGTGCCGGTGACGCCGAGGGCGGTGCCGTCCAGCCGCTGCGCCGCCTGGGCCACCGCCTGCAGCCCGCTGGCGATATCCGCCTCGAAGCCGGCCAGCAGCCCTTCCAGCCGCTGGCCGCGCTGGATGCGGGCCGCCTGCTCGGCGGCCGCCTCGGCCGAGAGGCGCCGCGCCGTCACCGCCTCGGCGCGCAGCTGGCGCAGCGCCTCGGCCATGCCGGCGATCTCGTCGCGGCTGGGACGCGCCCGCGCCGCGCCGTCGCCCGGCAGCGGCGTGTCCAGCTCGCCCTGGGCGATCCGCCCGACCGCCTCGGTCAGGACGTGCAAGGGCCGCGCGACGCGCAGCACCAGCAGCAGCGTCGACAGCGCCACCGCCAGCGCGGTCAGCAGGATGGCGCCGCCGGCGATCAGCAGCCGGCGCTGCGCCCCGGCGGCCAGGGCGTCGGACAGGCGGCGGGCCTCGGCCAGCGCCAGGTCGCGCGGGGCCAGCGCCGCGGCGATGGTCGGGCCGGTCCAGTCGCGGAACGCGGCATAGGTCATCGGCGCCGGCAGCCCGTCGCGGGCGGCGGCGACCAGCTCGGCGAAGCTGCGCTCGCCATCCTGCATCAGCCCCTCGGCCAGCGTCGTCGCGGCCTCGGCCAGCACCGGCGCGTTCAGCCCGGCTTCGGTCGCGGCCGCCTGCAGCCGCGACCAGGCCTCGGCGACGCGGCCGCCCAGCGCGGTGGCGGCCACCGCCTTGTCATAGCCCAGCGCGCCGCCGGCGATGCCCTGCGACAGGGTCATCGAGCGGTCGCTCATCAGCTCGAACAGGGTCTGCGATTCCTCGGCCATGCCGAGCGCCGCCGCCGCCGCCGGCGCGCCGGCCGCCGCCTCGCGCGACAGCGTCGCCGCCGTCTGGCGCAGCTGCCCCAGCGTCGCGGCCAGCGCCTGGGCCAGCCCGTCGGCGGCGGCGCGCTCGCGCTCGTCGCGCGGCAGGCGGGCAGCCTCCAGCAGCGGGCCGCGCAGCGCCTCGAGCGCCGCATCGGCCTTCGCCGCCGCGCCCGGCAGGCCCTGCACCGCGCGCCGGCTGGCCGCGGCGGCGGCCTGCAGCCCCTCCTGCACCGCCTGCTCGGCAGCGCCCGGGGCGGCGATGGCGGTGTCGGTCAGCCGCGCCGCCTCCTCGACCACCGCCTGGCGGGCGGCGGCGATGTGCGCCAGGGTGGCGGCGGCGGCATCCACCCGGCGCGCGCCCTGCACATCCGCCCAGGCCCCGGCCGCCAGCCACGACGCCAGCGCCGCGGTCAGCCCGCCGATCAACAGCAGGGCGGCGAGCAGACGAGTGCGGATGGTCATCGGTATCTCCCAGGCGATCCCGGGCCGGATACCAAGAGCTATATTAACCGGTTGAGCGGCCTATGCTGCACCGCGGTGAAGTTTCGATGACGTGACCGGCATTAGACCCCCCGGAACTGCCGCGCTATGCGAAGAGCACCGCGCAAGGCACGAGGAGGACGCCCGAGGATGAAGCCGGCCCTGCTGCTGCTGGCAGCCTTGACCACCCTGCCCAGCTGCGCCGCGCTGGTCACCGAAGGCTCGGCCGAGGTCGCCGGCCTCGGCGGCGCGGCGCTCGCCAGCGCGGTCACCCGCGACACCGCGGTCACCGCCGGCATCGGCGTCGGCGTGCTTTCCGCCGCCCGCGCCGGGCTCGCCTATACCCGCCGCCAGCTGCAATCGGCCGAGCAGGACGGCATCGCCAATGCCGCGGGCCCGCTGCGCCCCGGCGCCGTCGCCCGCTGGCAGGTCAAGCACAGCCTGCCGGTCGGCGATCCGGCCGGCCAGGTGACCATCGTGCGCGAGATCGGCGGCTTAGGCTTCGCCTGCCGCGAGATCGTCTTCTCGATCGAGACCGAGGTGCCGATCGAGACCGAGTTCTTCACCGCCATCATCTGCCGCAACGGCGAGCGCTGGAAATGGGCGAGCGCCGAGCCCGCGACCGCCCGCTGGGGCTCGCTGCAATGAGGCAGCGCGCCGCGGCGCTGCTGCTGCTGGCCCCCCTGCTTGCGGGATGCGAGCTGGCCGGCGGCATCGCCGGCGGCCTCACCGGCGCGGCCACGGGCACCATCACCTCCAACCCGGCGGTGGGCTACGCCGTCGGCGTCGGCGTGCGCGCGGCAGCCGACGCGGCGCTGGCGCGCTGGATGCGCGGCCTGCAGAACGAGGAGCAGACCGCGATCGCCCAGGCCGCCAGCACGCTGGCCCTGAACGAGCCGCGGCCCTGGCAGGTCAATCACGAGCTGCCCTTCGGCTGGCGCGACCAGCAGGGCCAGCTGCAGGTGACGCGCATCATCGACACGCCGCTGACCCAATGCCGCGAAATTCTCTTTTCCGTTGTCGACAAGCCGGAGAAGCCGCCGGAAGGCATCTTCCTCGCCACGGCCTGCCGCAACCCGGGCGGCTGGCGCTGGGCCAGCGCAGAGCCGGCGACGGCGCGCTGGGGATACCTGCAGTAAGGGAAGAATCCGGGGGCATTGAATGCCCCCGGACCCCCACATCTGTTTTTTCCCGGCTGGGGGGCTATATCCCCGAGACCGATGCGAACATTGCCAGAACCGTTTGCCGCCTGGTTCGCCCGCCGCGGCTGGCGGCCCCGCGCCCATCAGCTGGCCATGCTGGAGGCCGCCCAGGCCGGCGATTCGGCCCTGCTGATCGCGCCCACCGGCGGCGGCAAGACCCTGGCCGGCTTCCTGCCCAGCCTGATCGACCTGCACCGCGACCCGCGCCCGGGACTGCACACCGTCTATGTCTCGCCGCTGAAGGCGCTGGCCGTCGACATCGCCCGCAACCTGCTGGCGCCGGTGGAGGAGATGGGGCTTGAGCTCCGCATCGAGACCCGCACCGGCGACACCCCCGCCAACCGCCGCGTCCGGCAGCGGCAGGACCCGCCGCAGATCCTGCTGACCACGCCGGAAAGCCTGAGCCTGCTGCTGTCGCTGCCCGACGCCCAGGAGATCTTCGGCAGCCTGGCCTGCATCGTCGTCGACGAGGTGCATGCCCTCGCCGGCGGCAAGCGCGGCGACCAGCTGGCGCTCTGCCTGTCGCGGCTGACCCGGCTGGCGCCAAAGGCCCGGCGGGTCGGGCTGTCGGCGACGGTGGCGCATCCGGAGGCGATCGCCGCCTGGGTTTCGCCCGACGCCCGGCCCGGAGGCGTGCGGCTGGTGCGCGAGCGCGGAGGGGCAGCGCCGGCGCTGGAGGTGATGCTGCCCGCGGGGCGCCTGCCCTGGGGCGGGCATATGGGCCTGGCCTCGATGCCCGACGTCTATGCGCGGCTGGGCTCGGCGGGGGTGACCATCATCTTCGTCAACACCCGCGCCCAGGCGGAGCTCTGCTTCGCCGCCCTGTGGCGGCTGAACGAGGATAACCTGCCGATCGCCCTGCACCACGGCTCGCTGACCGTCGAGCAGCGCCGCAAGGTGGAAGCCGCGATGGCGGCGGGCAAGCTGCGCGCGGTGGTGGCGACGGCCTCGCTCGACCTCGGCATCGACTGGGGCGCGGTCGACCAGGTGATCCAGGTCGGCGCGCCGAAGGGCGTCGCACGCCTGCTGCAGCGGGTCGGCCGCGCCAACCACCGGATGGACGAGGCCAGCCGCGCCATCCTGGTGCCGGCCAACCGCTTCGAGGTGATCGAATGCCGCGCCGCCATCCAGGCCGTCGCCGCCGGCGAGGTGGATGGCGAGCCGCCGCGGCCGGGCGGGCTCGACGTGCTGGCGCAGCACATGCTGGCCATGGCCTGCCACGCCCCCTACCACCCCGACGACCTGTTCGAGGAGGTGCGGCGGGCGCAGCCTTATGCCACGCTGTCCCGCCGCGACTTCGACGACACGCTGCGCTTCGTCGAGGATGGCGGCTATGCGCTGACCGCCTATGAGCGATTCAGGAAACTGTTCCGCGACGCCGAGGGGCTGGTGCATGTGCGCGGGCCGCAGGTGGCGCGGCAGCTGCGGATGAACCTTGGCACCATCGTCGAGACGCCGCTGCTGAAGGTGCGGCTGCGCGGCGGCCCGGTGCTGGGCGAGGTGGAGGAGTGGTTCATCTCCACCCTCGAGCCCGGCGACAACTTTCTGTTCGCCGGGCGGCTGCTGAAATACGAACGGCTCGATCCGACGGCGGCCGTGGTGTCGCCGGGTGGCGAAAGCGAGCCGCGCATCCCGACCTATGCCGGCTCGCGCATGCCGCTCTCGACTGACCTGGCGCGCCGGGTGCGGGCGATCCTGTCGGACCCGAAAGCCTGGCGCGCCTTGCCGCCGCCGGTGCGCGAATGGCTGCGGCTGCAGCAGCACGCCTCGGAACTGCCCCCCGCCGAGGGGCTCCTGATAGAGACCTTCCCGCGCGGCGGCCGCTTCTTCCTGGTCGCCTATTGCTTCGAGGGGCGGCTGGCGCACCAGACGCTGGGCATGCTGCTGACCCGGCGGATGGAGCGGCTGGGGCTGGCGCCGCTCGGCTTCCTCGGCACCGACTATGTGCTGGCCGCTTGGTCGGCCTTCCCGGTCACCGATGTGGAGGCGCTCTTCACCGAGGACCTGCTGGGCGAGGAGCTGGAGGAATGGATGGCGGAAAGCTCGATGCTCCGCCGCAGCTTCCGCAACATCGCCACCATCGCCGGGCTGCTGGAGAAGAACCATCCGGGCGCCGAAAAGTCCGGGCGGCAGATGACCATGAGCGCCGACCTGATCTACGACGTGCTGCGCAAGCACGAGCCCGACCATATCCTGCTGCGCGCGACGCGGGCCGAGGCGGCGGCCGGCCTGACCGATGTCGGCCGCATCGGCAGCCTGCTCTCGCGCATCCAGGGCCGCATCCGGCACCGCGCGCTGGAGCGGGTGTCGCCGCTGGCCGTCCCCGCCCTGATCGAGGAGGGGCGCGAATGGGTCTCCGGCAATGCCGAGGAGGCGCTGCTGGCCGAGGCCGTCGCCCTGGTCGAGGAAGCCACCGACGGCGCCGACCATTTCTCCGGCGCGCTGGGGCTCGAGGAGCAGCTCGGCCCGGCACCCGCCCCGCGGCCGCAGCGCGACCGCCGCACCCGCGTCGTCCGCCGCGCGCCGCGTGCCGTGACGGGCGGTGCCAGACGCGTCGGCGACGGTTAAGCCGGCCGCCAGAATTTCGCCGCATTTCCGCGGCTTGCGGCAGCTTTTCCCCTTCCCGCCTCTGCCGCACTCCGGTAACGCAGGGGAAGCAATGATTTCAGCGCCCTTTCACCTGGCCGGCGAACGCCTGCTGCTCGATCCCGCCGGGGCTCTGTTCTGGCCCGCCCGACATCTGCTGGTGCTGGCCGACCTGCACCTGGAAAAGGGCAGCCACTTCGCCGCCCGCGGCCAGCTGGTGCCGCCCTACGACACGCGCGAGACCCTGGCGCGGCTGCAGCCGCTGCTGCGCCGCTATGCGCCCGCGCATCTGCTGTTCCTGGGGGACTCCTTCCATGACGCCGCCGGCCCGTCGCGGCTGGCCGCGCCCGACCGCCAGGCGCTGCTGACGCTGCTGGCCGGGCGCGAGGTCACCTGGGTGCTGGGCAATCACGACCCGGTCCCGCCCGAGGGCCTGCCCGGCGCCGCGGTGGAGGAATTGAAGCTCGGCCCCCTGACCTTCCGCCACGAGGGCCGCCCCGGCACGGCCGCCGGCTTCGAGCTCAGCGGCCATTTCCATCCCAAGGCGGCGCTGGCGACGCGCTGCGGCCCGGTCGAGCGCCCCTGCTTCCTGGCCGATGCGCGGCGCGTGCTGCTGCCGGCCTTCGGCGCCTATACAGGTGGGCTGGCGATCACCGCGGCGCCGATCGCGGCGCTGTTCCCGCGCGGCGGGCGCGCCTTCCTGCTGGGGCGCGACCGGCTCTACAGCCTGGCCACCGGGCCGATGCGGCAGATGGCCGCCGCCGCCGGGCGCATGGCGCCGATCGGCGCGGCATGACCGCCGCCGCCCCCACGCTGGTCTGGTTCCGCCAGGACCTGCGCCTGGCCGACAACCCGGCGCTGCATGCCGCGGCCGAAGGGCCGATGCTGGCCGTCTATGTGCTGGACGACGCCGCGCACCGGCATGGCGGGGCGAACCGCTGGTGGCTGCATCACAGCCTGGCCGCGCTGGCCAAGGCGCTGGAGGCCCGTGGCGCCGCGCTGCATCTGCTGCATGGCGATGCGGTGGCGGAAATCCCGAAGCTGGCCAAGGCGATCGGGGCGCAGAGCGTGCAGGCCGGGCGGCTCTATGCCCCCTGGGCCCGGGCACGCGACGCCGCGGTGGCCGAGGCGCTGGAGGCCGAGGGCCGCAAGCTGGTTCTGCACACCTCCTCCGTGTTGCTGGAGCCGGATCGGCTGCGCACCGGCCAGGGCAAGCCTTACGCCGTCTACACCCCCTTCGCGCGCGCCATCATGGCGATGGGCGAGCCGCCGCCCGCCATCCCGGCGCCCGGGAAGCTGGCCGGGGTGAAGCCGCCGAAGGGGGGCGTCAGCCTCGGCTCGCTGAAGCTGCTGCCGCACAAGCCGGAGCCCGACTGGGCCGCCGCCTTCCCCGCGATGTGGACCCCGGGCGAGGACGCCGCCCAGGCCCGGCTGGCGGAATTCGCCGGCGAGGACGCGGCCGATTATGCCGACGGCCGCAACACCCCGGGCATCGACGGCACCTCGCGCCTGTCGCCCCGCCTGCACTGGGGCGAGCTGTCGCCGCGCCAGGTCTGGCACGCGGTGGCCGGGCACGGCCAGGATGGCGGCCGACAAACCTGGCTGAAGGAGATCCTGTGGCGGGAGTTTTCCTACCACACGCTGTGGCACCGCCCGCAGTTGCCGGACAAGCCGCTGCGCGCCGAGTTCGAGCAGTTCGGCTGGCAGCCGGATGCGAAGCTGCTGGCGGCCTGGCAGCGCGGCCAGACCGGCTATCCGATCGTCGATGCCGGCATGCGCCAGCTGTGGAAGCATGGCTGGATGCACAACCGGGTGCGGATGATCACCGGCAGCTTCCTGGTCAAGCACCTGCTGCAGCCCTGGCAGGATGGCGCGGCCTGGTTCCTCGACACGCTGGTCGATGGCGACCTCGCCAGCAACAGCCAGAACTGGCAGTGGGTCTCCGGCTGCGGAGTGGATGCGGCGCCGTATTTCCGCATCTTCAACCCGATCCTGCAGGGCCAGAAATTCGACGCCGACGGCGCCTATGTGCGCGATTTCGTCCCCGAGCTGGCGCAGCTGCCCGACAAGTGGCTGCACCAGCCCTGGGCCGCGCCGGAGGCCGTGCTGCGCGGCGCCGGGGTGACGCTCGGCCAGACCTATCCGAAGCCGGTGGTCGACCATGCCGGCGCGCGGGCCCGGGCGCTGGCCGCCTTCGCGGATCTGCGGAGCGGCCGAGAATGACCCCGGGGACAGCGCTGCTGGCGCGGCTGAAGCGCGACTTCAAGGGGCTGCGGGTGGTGGGCGACGTGCATGGCGACGCCCGCGCCTTCGCCGCCGCCGTCGAGGGCGCCGCCGAGAAGCGCTTCTTCGTGCTGCAGCTGGGCGACCTGACCGATCGCGGGCCGGACAATCCCGGCACGCTGCGGCTGGCCTTCGACATGGTCGAGGGCGGCACGGGCCTGTTCATCCTGGGCAACCACGACCACAAGCTGCGCCGGGCGCTGGGCGGCGCCCTGGTGCGCCCCGACCCCGAGGGGCTGGGCGTCACCCTGGCCCAGCTCGACGCCGCCGACGATGGCGACGCGCTGAAGGCCCGCGCCATGGCGGCGATCGGCGCGGCGCCGGCCTGGCTGCGGCTGGGCTCCTGGCTGTTCGTGCATGGCGGCTTCCATCCGCGGATGCTGCGCGAGGCTTCGCCGCCGGATGCCGGCAGCGAGAAGCCCGAGGGGCTGGTGCCGCGCGCGCTGTTCGGCCAGGTGACCAGCCGGACGCGGGCCGACGGCTATCCCGAGCGGCTGCACAACTGGGTGCACCGCATCCCGTCCGGCATCACCGTCTATTGCGGGCATGAGCTGCGCAGCTTGGACGGGCGGCCCTATGTGGCGGTCTCGGCCGCCGGGGGGCGCGCGGTGTTCCTGGACACCGGGGCCGGCAAGGGCGGGCATCTCTCCTGGATGGATCTTCCCTGGTAGTCCTGGCCTGGCAGCTTGCGGCGCGTGACCGGCAGGGCGACACTGGCGTGACAGAAACGCGCCAAGCCTCGGGGGAATGCCGTGCCGATCGCCACCAATATCGAGGATCTGCGCGACATCGCGCGCCGCCGCATCCCGCGCGCCATCTTCGACTATGCCGATCGCGGCTCCTATGACGAGGCGACGCTGCGCGCCAACCGCGAGGATCTGGCCGCGCTGAAGCTGCGCCAGCGGGTGATGGTCGATGTGTCGGAGCGCAGCACGGCCACCACCATGCTGGGCGAGAAGGTCACCATGCCGGTGGCCATCGCGCCCACCGGGCTGACCGGGCTGTTCCATGCCGATGGCGAGATCCATGGCTGCCGCGCGGCGCATGAATTCGGCATTCCTTTCACGCTGTCGACCATGTCGATCTGCTCGATCGAGGATGTGGCTGAGGCGGTGCAGAAGCCGTTCTGGTTCCAGCTCTACGTCATGCGGGACCGCGGCTTCTCGAAGTCGCTGGTGGAGCGGGCGATCGCCGCCAAGTGCTCGGCGCTGGTGCTGACGCTGGACCTGCAGATCCAGGGGCAGCGGCATCGCGACATCAAGAACGGGCTGGCGGTGCCGCCGAAGCTGACGCTGCGCAACGCGCTGGACATCGCCACCAAGCCGCGCTGGGCGATGGAAGTGCTGCGCGGCAAGCGCAAGACTTTTGGTAATCTGACCAACGCGCCCACCGGGGGGTCGGGGCTGACCACGCTGTCGCACTGGATCGCCGGGCAGTTCGATCCGTCGCTGTCCTGGAAGGACGTGGCCTGGATCCGCTCGATCTGGCCGGGGAAGCTGATCCTCAAGGGCGTCTGCGATGTCGACGATGCGCGCATCGCCGCCGAGACGGGCGCCGATGCCATCGTTGTCTCGAACCATGGCGGTCGGCAGCTGGATGGGGCGCCGTCCTCGATCTCGCTGCTGCCGTCGGTGGCGGAGGCGGTGGGCGACCGGACCGAGGTGCTGTTCGATGGCGGGGTGCGGTCCGGCCAGGATGTGATGAAGGCGATGGCGCTGGGGGCCAAGGGCTGCATGATCGGCAAGGCCTGGCTGTATGGCCTGGCGGCCGGCGGGCATGCCGGGGTGACGCAGATGCTGGAGATCATCCGCAAGGAGCTGGATGTCAGCATGGCGCTGACCGGCATCCGCGACGTGCGCGAGATTTCTCCCGACGTGCTGCATGCCCCGCGCCATGGGGATGTCGTGCTGCCGCCCGGCGGCCGCTGAAACAGACAGAAAAAAGATGGGGTCCAGGGGAATTCCTTCCCCTGGCCTTGCTTATTTGTACGCGTTCTTTGGCGTCGGCGTGATTTCGTCGAGGTAGTGCTTCGCCTGCCGGCGCATTTGCTGGAGCTTCGTGGCGTCCATCTTTTCCATGTTGCGCAGTGGCAGGCTCATCCGGGCATTGCCCGACAGCCGCTTGGCGTGGCGCGCGATGAAGTCCCAGTAGAGGAAGTTGAAGGGGCAGGCGTCGTCGCCGGTCTGCGCCTTCACGTCATAGGCGCAGTGGCGGCAGTAGTCGCTCATCCGGTTGATATAGGCGCCGGAAGCCGCGTAGGGCTTGCTGCCGAGCATGCCGCCATCGGCGAAGACGGCCATGCCGTGGGTGTTGGGCAGCTGGACCCATTCATAGGCGTCGGCATAGACCGCCAGGTACCATTCGTTGATGGCCTCCGGCGCGATGCCGGCGAGCAGCGCGAAGTTTCCGGTGACCATCAGGCGCTGGATGTGGTGGGCATGGGCGTGGTCGCGGGTCTGGGCGACGGTCTCGCTGACGCAGCGCATGGGCGTGTCGGCGGTCCAGTAGAAGTCGGGCAGCGGGCGTTCCGCCTCCAGCGCATTGGTGGTGGCATAGTGCGGCATGCGCAGCCAGTAGACGCCGCGGACATATTCGCGCCAGCCGAGGATCTGGCGGATGAAGCCCTCCACCGCGTTCAGGGGGGCGCGGCCGGCGCGGTATTCGGCCTCGGCGGCCTGGCAGATTTCCAGCGGGTCGAGCAGGCCGGCATTCAGCGGCACCGAGAGCAGGCTGTGGAACAGCACCGGCTGGCCGACGGCCATGGCGTCCTGGTAGTCGCCGAATTGCGGCAGTTTCTGTTCCAGGAAGCTTTCGAGGGCGCGCGCGGCGTCCTTGGCGGTCACCGGCCAGTTGAAGGATTCGAGGCCGCCGAAGCGATCGGGGAATTTCCGGGCGACGAGGTCCAGCACCGCCTTCGTCGTTGCATCCGGCGGGAAGGAGGACGGCGCCGGCGGCTCCAGCCCACGCGGCAAGGACCTGCGGTTCTCGGGGTCGAAGTTCCAGGCGCCGCCGGTGGGGGTGCCGTCGGGCTCCATCAGGATGGCGTGGCGGCGGCGCATCTCGCGGTAGAAGAATTCCATCCGCAGCTGCTGGCGGCCCTTGGCCCAGCGGGCGAATTCGGCGCGGGTGCAGAGGAAGCGGTCGTCCTCGCGGATTTCCACCGGGATGCCGGCGGCCTCCTCCCAGCCGCGGATCATCTCCAGCACGCGCCATTCGCCGGGGAAGGTCACGACGATCCGCTCGGGCCTGTGGCGGCGGACTGCGCGCAGCACCTCGCCGGTGAAGCTGCCGGTGTTGTCAGGGTCGTCCAGCGCAACGTGCTCGGCCTGCACGCCACGGGCGCGCAGCGCGGCATTGAAATGGCGCATCACGCTGAAAAGAAATGAAATCTTCTGGCGGTGGTGGCGGACCTGGTCGGCTTCCTCAGCCACCTCCATGCTGAGCACGCGGTCGCGCGCCGGATCGAGGTCGCGCAGGGCGGCGACGTCGCGGCGGCACTGGTCGCCCAGGATGATGCGCAGCACGGTCATGCCCCGGCAGATGGGGGCGCGGCCGGAAAGCGGAAGGCGACGCCGATTTATAACGGCTCCGACTTTTGTGAAGCCTTCGTGTGGCGCCCCGCTGCCCCCGCGACAGCCGGCCGCGGTCGTGCCAGACTGGGGCCATGCGGCAATTGCTCCTGTTGCGGCACGCCAAGTCGTCCTGGGACGACCCCAGCCTGCCGGACCATGCCCGCCCGCTGAACGCGCGCGGCAAACGTGCCGCCATGGCCATGGCCGGCGTCATGCAGGGCCTGGGCCTGGCGCCGGACATCGTGCTGGTGTCCTCGGCGCGGCGCACCCTGCAGACCCTGGAAGCCCTGACCCCGCTGCCCGACGCGCCGATGGTCGAGCCGCTGGACGACCTCTACCTGGCGCCCTGGCAGCGGCTGATCGAGGTGCTGCGGCAGGCGCCGGAGACGGCGCGCAGCCTGCTGCTGATCGGCCACAACCCGGGCATGCACGACCTGGCGCTGGCGCTGGCCGGGCCCGCCGGCATGGCCGGCAAGGCGCCTGGCACGCAGCGCCTCGCCGATGGCTATCCGACCGGCGCCCTGGCGGAATTCGCGGTGGCCAGCCCCTGGTCCGGGCTGCAGCCCGGTGGCGGGCGGCTGGTCCGCTTCGTCGCCCCCAACGACCTGCCCGAAATGGCGGCCTGATCCCGATGCTGATCCTCGAGCTTTCCCTGCCGGCCACGGCCGTGGCCCGGCTGTGGCGGCACGCCGCCATCAGCGAGACGAAGCGCGCCCGCGCGGTCGCCGAGCAATGGCACTGGCTGGACAGCGCCGAGGGCGTGCTGGCCGAGGCCGGGCTGGCGCTGCGGGCGCTGGCCTCGCCGGCCGGGGCGCGGATGCTGCATCCGCTGCGCCCGGAGCCGGGCAGCCTGCCCGGCGCGCCGCCGCCGCCGCCGCGCCTGCTGGAGGGCGAAGCCGCGCCGGCCGAGGCCGGCCAGGCCGCGCTGCATCCGGTGGCGCGCTATGCCGGCAAGCGGATCGAGGCGCGCCATGCCCAGGTGCTGCTGACGCTGGAGCAGGGCAGCCTGCAGGCCGGTGCCGCCGAGCAGGGCTGGTGCCTGCTGCGGCTGCAGGGCGCCGCGCCGCCGGTGCTGGAGCTGGCGCAGTCGCTGGCGGTCGGCCTGCCGCTGCTGCCGGCGACGGCCGGGCTGGACGAGGTGGCGCTGGCGCTGGCTGCCGGCCGGCCGGTGACGCCGCGGCACAAGGGGGCGCCGGATGTCGGCGGGGCGACGACCGTGCCGGAGGCGCTGTCGATCGCCATAGGCCATCTGGCCGGGGTGCTGCTGGCGCAGGCGCCGCAGGCCCGGCCGGAGGCGGGACCGGAGGCGGTGCACCAGCTGCGCGTCGCCGCCCGCCGGCTGCGCTCCTGCCTCAAGGTGTTCCGCAAGGTCGTCGACAACGAGCTGCTGCGGGCGCTGGATGGCGGGCTGCGCGACGCGGCCCGGGCGCTGGGCGCGGCGCGGGAATGGGACGTCTTCCTGGGCGGGCTGGGGCGCGAGCTGACCGCGGCGCTGGGCGGGGAGGAAAAGCGCTGGCAGAAGCTGCTGGACCGCGCGGCGGAGCGGCGGCTGGCCGCCTATGCCTCGGTCGGGGCGATGCTGGCCGGGCCGGAATTCCGCGCGACGCTCTGGCTGGCGCTGCACGCGGCGGCGCGGCCCGAGCTGCTGTCGCCGCCTGCCGCGCCCGAGCCGGCGCCCGATGCCGAGGGCGGGGCCGAGTCGGCGGCCCGCCCCGACTCGCGCCCGCTGCTATCGCTGCGCGACCAGGCGCGGGCGGTGCTGGGCAAGCGCCGGCGCAAGCTGCTGCGCGGCGGCGCCGAGATTGCCGCACTTTCCGATGCCGACCTGCATGCGCTGCGGCTCGAGGCCAAGCGCCTGCGCTACGCCGCAGAGCTCTTCGCCCCGCTCTGGCCGGGCAAGGCGACGAAACGCTTCCTGAAGCGGCTCTCGGCGCTGCAGGAGGCGCTGGGCCTGTCGAACGACACGGTCACGGCGCGGGCGCTGATGGCGACGCTGGCCAGGGCGGAGGACGCCTCCGGCGCGGCGCCGCCCTGGGCGATCGGCCTGGCCGAGGGATGGGCCCTGGCCGCCAGCCGCGGCATGCGCAGCGAGGCGCTGATCGCCTGGAAGGGATTCAGCAAGCTCGACCCGTTCTGGGAGCATGGCTGATGGCGGACCTGCCAGCTTCCTGCAAGTCAGGGTTGCAACGTCCTGTCTCAGTGCTTGAACCGGCTTTTGCCCTCGTCTAACGCTTCGCCGCGTGTTGACCCGTCGCCGCCTCTTCCGCCCCGCCCCCGCCCCACGCCGCTGGTCCGGGGTTGCCCTCGGCAGCCTGCTGACCGTGCTGGCGCTGGCCAGCATCGGGCTCGGCCTGCCGGCCAATCTCTTCGGCTCCGCCCCGCGCGAGCAGGACTGGAACGCCAGCGCCGCGCAGCTGCGCGTGGTGGATGGCGACACGCTGCGCCTGGGCGAGCGGACGCTGCGGCTGGCCGGGGTGGTCTCTCCGGTGCGCGGCCAGACCTGCAGCACGGCCGGCGGCGTCGGCTTCGATTGCGGGGGTGCCGCGGCCGAGGCGCTGGCGCGGCTGGTGCAGAACCGCGACATCGCCTGCCGGGTGCAGGGGCGCGACCGCTTCGGCCGGGCGCTGGGGACCTGCCAGGCCGGCGGCGTCGAGACCAATGCCGCCATGGTCGAGGCCGGCTGGGCGCTGGCCGAGCCGGATGCGGCCCCGCTGGTGGCGGCCGAGCAGGCCGCGCGCGCGGCGAAGCGCGGTCTGTGGTCGAACCAGGCCGGCGCGCCGCCGAGCTGGCAGGCCCGCTTCTGAGTCTTCGACGGTTGGCGGCTGGCTGACCGACGGCGGAAAGCCGTCGTGCGGCCGCGCCGCGAAAACGTCATGTCGCAGCAGGGAAGCGCGCGCCGCCGCCGCCGCCCGCTATGCCCGGCCCGCGCGGCGACCTGACAAAAAGATGCCGGAATGACGGGCGAAGCTGGGGCGGGGCACAGGCTTGGCCGGGCGCGGATGGACAAGATTGGGGCCGCGGCCTAATCTTGCGCTGCATCATAGACGGCGCCTTCATCAATGGCGCCGCCCTCCCCGACAGAGGAAGACGCCATGAGCAGCACGGCCAAAGGGTCCGTCACCGTCACGCTCGACGCCACTGGCAAAAGCGCCAAACTGCCGCTGATCGAGGGTGCCATCGGCCCCGACGTCTTCGACATCCGCAAGCTCTACGGCGAACTGGGCGTCTTCACCTTCGACCCCGGCTATGGTGGCACGGCCGCCTGCGAGAGCGCCATCACCTATATCGATGGCGACGAAGGCATCCTGCTGCATCGCGGCTACCCGATCGAGCAGCTGGCGACCAAGTCCGACTTCCTGGAAGTGTCCTACCTGCTGCTGAACGGCGAGCTGCCGAACGCCAAGCAGCTGAAGGAATTCAGCCACGGCGTCACCATGCACACCATGGTGCATGAGCAGCTGCGCAGCTTCTTCAACGGCTTCCGCCGCGACGCCCATCCGATGGCGATCCTGTGCGGCGTCGTCGGCGCGCTCTCGGCCTTCTACCACGACAGCCTCGACATCAACGATCCGGAGAAGCGCGAGATCAGCGCCTTCCGCCTGATCGCCAAGGTGCCGACGATCGCGGCCTGGGCCTACAAGTATTCCATCGGCCAGCCCTTCATGTACCCGCGGAACGACCTCTCCTACGCGGAGAACTTCCTGTACATGCTGAACGCCGTCCCGGCCGAGGACTGGAAGCCGAACCCGGTGCTGTCGCGCGCCATGGATCGCATCCTGATCCTGCATGCCGACCACGAGCAGAACGCCTCGACCTCGACGGTGCGGCTCGCCGGCTCGACCGGCGCCAACCCCTTCGCCTGCATCGCCGCCGGCATCGCGGCGCTCTGGGGCCCCGCGCATGGCGGCGCCAACGAGGCGGTGCTGAAGATGCTGGCCGAGATCGGCCATGTCGACAACATCCCCGCCTTCATCGAGAAGGTGAAGGACAAGAACTCTGGCGTGAAGCTCATGGGCTTCGGGCACCGCGTCTACAAGAACTTCGACCCGCGCGCGAAGATCATGCAGGCGACCTGCCATGAAGTGCTGGCCGAGCTCGGCATCAAGGACGAGCCGCTGCTCGACCTGGCGGTCGCGCTGGAGAAGATCGCGCTGGAGGACGAGTATTTCGTCAGCCGCAAGCTCTATCCGAACGTCGATTTCTATTCGGGCATCATCCTGAAGGCGATGGGCATCCCGACGCAGATGTTCACCGTGCTCTTCGCGGTGGCGCGGACCGTCGGCTGGGTCAGCCAGTGGAAGGAGATGATCGAGGATCCGTCGCAGCGCATCGGCCGCCCGCGGCAGATCTACACCGGCGCCACCTCGCGCGATATCACGCCGATCGACCAGCGCGGCTGAGCCTGACCGGCGGGGAGCCTCGCGCTCCCCACCCGATCCGCCCCGCCCGGCAGCCGCCTGGCGGGGCGTTTTCGTTTCAGTAACCTCTCAACAGAATCCGCCAAGGCTCTGCGCGGCCGCAAGAATTCTGGCAAGTCCACGGTGCCAGGCCCAGCTAATCAGTGCCCTCTCTCAACCAGGGCGCGCAAGATATCCAGAAGAAAATGCCAAATCGTTGCATTTTCCACTTGCTCACGGATGCGTGATCGTCACTATGACGTATCGTTGGTTGCATAACCGTGATCGGAATTCCTGCGATGAGCGCATCCATCCCCCTGGCATTTGTCCACCACTCGCTGGATGACCTCGTGCGGCGGCGGCTGCGCCAATGGCCGCAGCGCCCGCCCGGCGCGCTGGAAACCTCGAAGCAGCGCGGCACCTGGATGCGCGCCCGCCCCGGCGAGGCCGACACCACCGCCTATCCTTTCCTGAAGCTGCCCGGCTCCAACCGGCTGCGCACCGTGCCGGACGGGCTGTGGCTGCATTTCAGCCACGACCCGACCGACGCCTATGCCGATATCCTCTGCATCGAGGCCTGCTCGACCCTGCAGAACCTGCTGGACAAGCGCTCGCGCTTCGCCCCCTCCACCACCTCGCTGCTGGCGGTCTGCCCGGTCACCTGGCTGACCGCCCCGGTGCAGAGCGGCGACACGCTGCCGCGCTGGAAGCAGATCAGGCTGTTGCGCGCCGAGCCGACCCAGCCCCTGGTGCTGCCGGTGCGCGACGTCCGCGTGCTCTACGGGCTGAAGAGCCGGCAGTATGACGGCTTCGCCCGCCACCAGATGCCGCAGCCGCACGAGTACTTCTGCCCGATGGACGCGCTGATCGACGAGCAGGGGGCGAGCAACCCGGCGATGCAGGCGCTGATCTCGCGCGCCTCGGGGGCGGCGAACTTCATGCTGCTGCCGTGAGGGCCCGGGCGGCGCTGGCGGCGATATGATCCGCGCCGCCCTCGCCGCGGGGCGCCGCGCCGGGCATCCTGGCCGGGATGACGCGACGCCTTGCCATCGACGGCGGCGGGATCGACGTGGCGCTGCCCGGGCTTCCACCGATCCGGCTGGAGCCCGGGGTGCTGGTCACCCTCTTCGTGCTGACCCTGCCGCTCTGGCGCGGGATGCAGGGCGTCAAGCTCGAGGCGCTGGCCTGGGTCTATCCCGGGCTGCTGCTGTCGCTGCTGGCGCATGAGCTGGGCCATGCCTGGGCCGGCCAGCGCTGCGGCCTGACGGCGCGCCGCATCCTGCTGCAGGCCGAGGGCGGCCTGGCCGAGCTGGAAGGCGCCGTCAGCCGCCGCCAGGACCTCTGGATCACCCTGGCAGGCCCGGCCGCCAACCTCGCCCTGGCGGCCCTGTTCCTGGCCGCCCTGGCGCTGTGGCCGGCGCCGCCGCCGGTGCAACTGCCAGTGCAGCTGCCAGGCTTCTCCCGCCCCCTGCCGGGGGCCGCCGGCGCCGCCCCGCTGGCGCTCGCCTGGCTCGGCTGGGGCAATCTGCTGTTCGCAGCGGCCAACCTGCTGCCGGCCTTTCCGCTGGATGGCGGCCGGCTGGCCATGCTGGCCCTGGCGCCGCGGCTGGGGATGGACCGCGCCGCGCGCTGGATCGCCCGCAGCGGGCTGGCGCTGGCCGGGCTGATGGTGCTGGGCTTCCTGGTCAGCCTGGCCGGCGGCGTGCCGCTCTGGCTGCCGCCCGCCTTCGGCCCCAACCGGCAGGTGCTGCGCACGGCCGGACAAGAAAAAAGCCCGCGGCTGGTCGGGTGACCATCCGCAGGCCTTGATCGTCTGCAAACACCCCGCGGCAGCCCGTCCGAAGACAGGCGCGCTGGCGTCCCCTAGGGGATTCGAACCCCTGTTACCGCCGTGAGAGGGCGGTGTCCTAGGCCTCTAGACGAAGGGGACAGAGGCGTCGTGTGAGGGGGCTTCTATCGGCGCGGCGGCCTGCGATCAAGGGGGAGATTTCATTTTTCCGCGCGCGCAACGCTTGCCCGGGTCCTGCTTCGCCTGCGCGATCGCCGCGGCGCGGCGGCCGCTGCGGCAGGCGTCGCTGCAGAAGCGCACCTCGTCCCAGACCGCCGCCCATTTGCGGCGCCAGGCGAAGGGGCGGCCGCAGGCGGCGCAGGGCTTCTGCGGCAGCTCCGGCTTGCGATGCGCCATGCTGTCCCTTCCCCGCCGCGACGAGCCTCCCGGCCGCCGGCTATTCGCCCAGGCGGATCTCGCCCACCTGCCGCGCCGAGCGCGGGTCGATCAGCAGGATGCGGCCGCCATCCGGGCGCTCGACCCAGACCGCCAGGCGGTTGTCGATCACCGCGATCTGGCCGATCCGCGTGCCCGCCGGCTGCCGCAGCGCCAGATCCGTGCTAACGCCGGCCGTCAGCCCGCTGGCGGCCGTGTTCATGCGCTGCACCAGCGCCACCACCAGCCCCACGGTGCCGACGATGATCAGCACCCCCATCACCGAAACCAGTATCTTGAGCCCGCGCACCGAAAACCCCTCTGCTTCCCAGCCCGATCCGGCGGCGACCGCCGCCGATGGCCCCTTCCACATCGCCGTCGCGGCGGAGCAGGCGGGGACGCGGCTGGACCGCCTGCTGGCCGGGGCGATAGGCACGTTGTCGCGTTCCCGCGTCAAGGCGCTGATCGAGGAAGGCCATGTGACGCGCGACGGCACGGTGGTGACGGACCCTTCCGAATCGGCCCGGGCCGGCGCCCGTTACACGCTGTTGCCGCCGCCCCCCGTGGCCGCGGCGCCGCAGGCCCAGGCGATGGACCTGACCATCCTGTTCGAGGACCGCCACCTGATCGTGCTGGACAAGCCCGCCGGGCTGGTCGTGCATCCGGCGCCGGGCAATCTGGACGGCACCCTGGTCAACGCCCTGCTGGCCCATGCCGGCGACGAGCTGACCGGCATCGGCGGCGAGAAGCGGCCGGGCATCGTCCACCGCCTGGACAAGGACACCTCGGGCGTCATGGTGGTGGCCAAGAGCGACACGGCGCATCAGGCGCTGTCCGCCGCCTTCGCAAGCCGCGACCTGGAGCGCGCCTACCTGGCCCTGGTCTGGGGCCTGCCCTCCCCGGGCTCGGGCGAGGTCGATGCGCCGATCGGCCGCCATCCCATGGATCGCAAGCGCATGGCGGTGGTCGCGCGCAACGGCAAGCACGCGCTGACCCGCTATGCCACCGAGCGGGGCTGGGGCGCCGGCTGCGCCCTGGTCCGCTGCAACCTGGCCACCGGGCGGACGCATCAGATCCGCGTGCACATGGCACACATCAACCATCCGCTGGTGGGCGACCCGGTCTATCTTCGCCGCCTGCCCGGCTCGGCCAAAGCGGTGCCGCAGCCGGCCCGCGACGCCCTCCTGGCCTTCCCGCGCCAGGCGCTGCATGCCGAGACGCTGGGCTTCCGCCACCCCGTCACCGGCGAGATGCTGCGCTTCCACGCGCCGCTGCCGCCGGACATGCAGGCGCTGCTCACATTGCTGGACGGTAACCCGTCGTAACCCGACTATTACAGTCGGGATTTTCTTGCGCAACCTTCGAACAAGGGGTAGCGTTTGCCTGTCGCCAACGCCGGGTGCCGACACCATGGCGCGGCCGCCGAGCCTGTCCCTGTCCGTGACTCAGGGGTAGGGCGGCGCGTCAGGGCCCGAACGGAAGCGACCCAGGACCCATGCCGGGGATCGCCGTCACAGGGGCTCCCGGCCGGTGCAGGAGGCAGTTCCAGTTATGGCTTCCACTACTTCGATGATTCCGATGGCCCCCGAGGGCAACCTCTCCCGCTATCTGCAGGAGATCCGCAAGTTCCCGATGCTGTCGCCGGAGGAGGAATTCCGCCTGGCGAAGGATTGGAAGGATCAGGGCAACCAGCAGGCCGCGCATAAGCTCGTGACCTCGCATCTGCGTCTCGTGGCGAAGATCGCCATGGGCTACCGCGGCTACGGCCTGCCGGTGGGCGAGCTCATCAGCGAAGGCAATGTCGGCATGATGCAGGCGGTCCGCCGCTTCGATCCCGACCGGGGCTTCCGCCTGGCCACCTACGCCATGTGGTGGATCCGCGCGGCAATCCAAGAGTACATCCTGCATTCCTGGTCGCTCGTGAAGATGGGCACCACCGCCGCGCAGAAGAAGCTGTTCTTCAACCTGCGCCGGCTGAAGGGGCAGATGGCTGCGCTCGAGGAAGGCGACCTCCAGCCCGAGCAGGTCGAGAAGATCGCCCGCGTGCTGCAGGTTCCCGAGCAGGACGTGGTCTCGATGAACCGCCGCCTGGCCTCGCCGGACAACTCGCTGAACGCGCCGGTGCGCGCCGACAGCGAGGGCGAGTGGCAGGACTGGCTGGTCGACGAGAGCGAGAGCCAGGAAACCGAGATCGCCGACCGGCAGGACATGTCGAACCGCCGGCAACTGCTCGGCGCCGCGCTGAAGACGCTGAACGAGCGGGAACGCCATATCCTGATCGAGCGGCGCCTGAAGGACGAGCCGACGACCCTGGAGGAGCTCTCGCAGCAGTACAACATCTCGCGCGAGCGCGTCCGCCAGATCGAGGTGCGCGCCTTCGAGAAGCTGCAGAAGAGCATGAAGACCCAGATCATGGAGCGGCGCCTGGCGGTCGACTGACCGCCCGGCCTTCCTGCCCCCAGTTCCTGACGAGGCGACGGCGCGGCTCCCACATGGGGGCCGCGCCGTTCTTCATGGCGCCGGATCAGCGCAGCGGGTCGTGCCCCCAGTTCATCAGCGAGTGCCGCCAGCGGCTGTCCTTGACGTCGCCGGAGGGACGCTGCGCCAGGTGGCGGTGCACATAGCCGATGACCTTGCGCATGTCGGCCTTGTCCTGCTCGGTCAGCGCCGCCTTGGCGGTGGCGCGGATCTCCAGGATGCGCTCGCCCATGTGGTGGCCGACCGCCTCCCCTTCCCCGGCCTTGGTGACCTTCTCGCCGCCCTTGGTCATGCCGACCGAGCGGCTGGCCTCGCTGTCCAGCCACTTGCGCAGCCGGGCGGGGGGCATGTTCACCACCCGGCGGAACTCGGCATAGCTGTCGTCGCCATCCTTCTGCGCCGTCATGCCGCCCGCCCCAGCGCCGCCTCGAGCTGCACCTTGGTCATGCGCGACCGGCCGGGGATGTCGCGCTTGCGCGCCTCCGCCATCAGCGATTCCTTGGTGACGCCCTTGCGCGCCGCCGCGGCCTTCCGCGCGGCAGCCGCCGGCTGCCGGCTGAACTGCTTGCCTTTGGCAGTGTCCGCGCGCTTCTTCGCCGTGCTGCGGTCATATTCGGCGTCGGACAGCGTCTCCCGCGCCCGCCGCGGCAGGTAGCGCTCGCCGGTGTCGCCGCTCTTGGCCCCCGACTTGGTGCCCCAGCCCTCGGCCTCCCATTGCCGCAGGTGGTTGTCGCCATCCCGCTTGCCGCGATAGCCGCCGCCGGCCTTCTTGTATTCCTGCACCGCCAGCTGCGCCTTGCGCGCCGACCACTGCCCGGCCTTGCCGCCCTTCTCGCCCTTGGTGACGCGGGCCTTCACCCGGTCCCAGAGGGCCGGATCACTCTTCTGCGCTGCCGCAGCCATGGTTGCTTCTCCCTGTCAGATGTCAGGAAAAAAGCCAGGACGGCAAAGCGGTTTCGGGAAGAGAAGACAGAGGCACGCCAGGGGAATGAATTCCCCTGGACCCCTTCTTCTTTCTGTCAGATTGCCATGCCAGGTGGTGAGGGGACGTGAAACGGCGCGACCGCCAGGACATGAAAAAAGGCGCCCCGCCGGGACGCCCTGATGTGGATGCCGAAGGAGAACTGGTCCCGCAACGGCCGAAGATCAGAAAAAAGATGGGGGTCCGGGGGAATTCCTTCCCCCGGCCTTGCCAATCTTCTCTTCAGCCCGCGAAAGGATCGCTGACCAGGATGGTGTCGTCCCGCTCCGGCGAGGTCGACAACAGGGTCACCGGCGCCTCGACCAGTTCTTCGATGCGCTTCACATACTTGATGGCGGTGGCCGGCAGCTGCGCCCAGGAGCGGGCGCCGCGGGTGGACTGGGTCCAGCCTTCCAGCGTCTCGTAGATCGGCTTCGCCTTGGCCTGGGCCGCGGCGGCGGAGGGCAGGCGCTTGAACACCTCGCCGTCGATCTCGTAGCCGGTGCAGATCTTCAGCTCGGTCAGGCCGTCCAGCACGTCGAGCTTGGTCAGCACCAGGCCCTGCACGCCGCCGACCTTCACCGCCTGGCGCACCAGGCAGGCGTCGAACCAGCCGCAGCGGCGCGGCCGGCCGGTGACGGTGCCGAATTCGTGGCCGACCTCGCCCAGGCGCTTGCCGATGTCGTCCTTCAGCTCGGTCGGGAAGGGGCCAGAGCCGACGCGGGTGGTGTAGGCCTTGGCGATGCCCAGCACCATGCCGATGCCATGCGGGCCGACGCCGGCGCCGGCGGCGGCATTGCCGGCCACCGTGTTCGACGAGGTGACGAAGGGATAGGTGCCGTGGTCGACGTCCAGCATCACCGCCTGGGCGCCCTCGAAGAGCACGCGCTTGCCGGAATGGCGGGCCTCGTCCAGGCGCTCCCACACCGCCTCGGCGAAGGGCAGCAGCTGCGGCGCCAGGGCCAGCAGCCTGTCCAGCAGGTCCTGCTTCTCGAAGGTGGGCGCGCCCAGGCCCTTCAGCAGGGTGTTGTGGTGCAGCAGCAGCTCGTCGAGCTTGGCCGACAGCGTCTCCGGCTCGGCCAGGTCGCAGAGGCGGATGGCGCGGCGGGCGACCTTGTCCTCATAGGCCGGGCCGATGCCGCGGCCGGTGGTGCCGATCTTGGCCTCGCCGCGGGCCTCTTCGCGCGCCTTGTCGATCGCCGGGTGCAGCGGCAGGATCAGCGGCGTGTTCTCGGCGATGCGCAGGTTGTGCGGGCCGACATCCAGGCCCTGGGCGCGCACCTTGGCGATCTCGGACAGCAGCGCGTCCGGGTCCAGCACGACGCCGTTGCCGATGATGCCGAGCTTGCCGCGCACCACGCCCGAGGGCAGCAGCGACAGCTTGTAGGTCTGGTTGCCCACGACGAGGGTGTGGCCGGCATTGTGGCCACCCTGGAAGCGGACGACGATGTCCGCCCGGCTGGCCAGCCAGTCGACGACCTTGCCCTTGCCTTCGTCGCCCCACTGGGCGCCGATCACGGCGACATTGGCCATGGCTACGCAATCTCCTCGATCGGCGCGGCAAGTTCTCCGCGCAGGATGTGGCCGCAGCGCAGGCGCTGCGGCGTGTCGGCGGCCGAAAGCGCCGCCACCGTGATGAAACCTTGCGCCCTGAGGCGCGCCGCCGCCACCGGATCGGTGCCGAGCGGAATGAAGACGCGGGCGGCGGGCGCCGCCGCCGGGGCTGCCCGGCGCAGCGCGTCCGGATAGAGGGTCATGCCCGTCGCCGCTTCCTCGCCCGAGCGGTAGCGGCCGCCGCGGGCCAGCTCGCCGGCGCTGCCGGGGCCATAGAGGGTGAAGGCGACGCCCACATGGTACTGCAGGCCGCGGAACTCGACCGGGTCCAGGGTGATGCGCAGCTCGGGCGCGCGGGCGCGGATGGCGGCGATCACGGCGGCGGCGTTGTCGGCGATGGCGCGGGCGGCGGGCGGCAGCTCGGCGGCTTCCAGCGCGGCGAGCGCCCCGTCGGCGGGGCCGGCCGCGGTCAGCAGCGCGGTCAGCCGGTTGGCCGGCGGCCCGGCGATGGCGGCGAGCTCGCGCACCGCGGCGGCATCCTTGCGGTCGAGGGCGCGGGCCAGGCGCAGCCGCTGCTCGCCCAGCACGCCGGCGGCGTCCAGCAGGGCCGGCGCCATGGTCGGCAGGGTGATGTCCAGGCTGGGCCGGGCGATGCCGATGGCGGCCAGCGCCTCGACCGCCAGCAGCGCGACCTCGGCATCGGCCTCGGGGCTGTCGGGGCCGATCAGCTCGATGCCGGTCTGCGGGATCTGCCGCTCGGGCGCCAGCTGGGTGCCGCGGATGCGCAGGGCCTGGCCGGAATAGGACAGGCGCAGCGGGCGGGCGACATCGGCCAGCCGGGTCGCGGCGATGCGGGCGACCTGCGGCGTGGTGTCGGCGCGCAGGCCCAGCATGCGGTGGCTGTCGGGATCCATCAGCCGGAAGGTCTGGTCGGCCACCGCATGGCCGGACCCGGCCAGCAGCGAATCCTCGAATTCCAGCAGCGGCGGCTTGACCCGCTCATAGCCATGGCCGGCGAAGACCGCGAGCATCGCCTCGACCAGCGCCGCCTCATGCGCCGCCTCGGGCGGCAGCAGGTCGGTCAGGCCGGAAGGCAGCAGCGCGGGATTGGGCAGGTCTTCGGTCATGCGTCCAGGGCCAGGGTGCCGGGCTGGTGCCGGGCTTGGAGCGCCGCGGCGGTGCGACGGCAAACGGGGCGGTGTGTGGCAGCGCTGGCGCCGCGGGGCAAGGGCGGATCGCGCAGGCGGGGCATGACCGCGGCGG
>NZ_MLCO01000074.1 GCF_001982615.1 Teichococcus deserti
TTCCAGCGCCGGCTCCGGGGTGGGGGCCACCACCGGCAGCGGCTCGTCCGGCGGGTCGATCTCCAGCGCGGCCGTCGCCTCCACCCCGCCATTGACGCGGCGGGAGGACAGCAGCACGGCATCCGGCCCCAGCTCCGCGGTCAGCAGGCGCATGGCCTCCGCCATGCTGGGGGCGCGGATGACGCGGATGCGCATGGCCGGCTACCCGTGCCTCAGACGCTGCCGAGGACGCGGATGCGCGCCCGCGGATGGATCTCGGCCTGGGCCAGCACCGGCGTGGTCGGGCGGAAGCGCTCGACCACCGCGCGGACATGGGCGCGGATGGCGCCCGAGCAGACCAGCGCCGGCGCGTCGCCCGCGGCGCCTGCGCGGTCCAGCGCCAGGCGCAGCTTCTGCGCGAAGTCGTTGACGCGCGACGGCGCCATGGCCAGCTGGCGCTCCTCGGCCGGGCCGATCAGCGCCTCGGCGAAGGCGGCCTCCCATTCGGCGCCCAGCGTCAGCAGCGGCACGTCGCCCTGGTGGCCGCGCGCCGACTCCGTCAGCTGGCGCGCCAGGCGGGCGCGCACGATGGAGACGATGCCGGACAGGCCACGCGCGCCGCCGCCGGCCGTCGCCTCCTGGATGCCCTCCAGGATGGTCGGCAGGTCGCGGATCGAGACGCGCTCCGCCAGCAGCGCCTGCAGCACGCGCTGCACCGTGCCGATGCTGGCCTGGCCGGGCACCAGGTCGGCGATCAGGCGCTTGTTCTCCTCCGGCAGCCCGTCCAGCAGGCGGCGGGTCTCGGTGTGGCTCAGCAGGTCGGCCATGTTCTCGCGCACCACCTCGGTCAGGTGGGTGACCAGGACGCTCGCGGCATCGACCACGGTGCAGCCGCGGGCCAGGGCCTGGTCGCGCAGATTCTCCTCGATCCACAGCGCCGGCAGGCCGAAGGCCGGCTCCTGGCAGCGCTCGCCCGGCAGCGGCGGCAGCTTGCCGCTGGGGTCGATCGCCAGCAGCATCGGCGGCTTCACCTCGCCCTGCGCCGCCTCGACCTCCTTGACGCGCACGACATAGGTCGAAGGCGGCAGCTGCATGTTGTCCTGCACCCGGACGCTGGGCAGCACGAAGCCCATCTCCTGGGCGATGCTCTTGCGCAGCTGGCGGATCTGCTCGGTCAGCCGCGGCGCCTCGCCGGAGGCGAGCGACAGCAGGCCATAGCCGATCTCGAGCCGCAGCTGGTCCATGCGCAGCGCCTCGGCGACCGGTGCCTCCTCGGCCGCGGCCTTGGCGGCAGGGTCGAGCGGCGCAGCAGGCCGCGCCGGCGCCCGCGCCTTGACCTGCTCCGCCTTGCGCCGGTTCCAGGCCAGGGCGCCGCAGACCGCGGCGATGGCCAGGAAGGGCAGCACCGGCATGGCCGGCATGGTGGCCATGACCAGCGCGCTGCCGGCGGCGATCGCCAGCGGCTTCCAGGAGGTTCCAAGCTGGCCGGCCAGGATCTGGTCGGCGCGGCCCTCGCCGCCGCCCTTGGTCACCACGATGCCGGCGGCGACCGAGATCAGCAGCGCCGGGATCTGCGTCACCAGCCCGTCGCCGACGGTCAGGATGGCGAAGGTCTCGGCGGCGTCGCCGAAGGGCAGGCCGTGCCGGCCCATGCCGATGGCAAGCCCGCCCAGCAGGTTGATGCCGGTGATGATCAGCCCGGCGATGGCGTCGCCGCGGACGAATTTGGCGGCGCCGTCCATGGCGCCATAGAAGCCGCTCTCCTCCTCCAGCTCGCGGCGGCGGCGGCGCGCCTCGGGCTCCTCGATGATGCCGGCGGAAAGATCGGCGTCGATCGCCATCTGCTTGCCGGGCATGGCGTCCAGGCTGAACCGCGCGGCGACCTCGGCGATGCGGCCCGAGCCTTTCGTCACCACCATGAAGTTGACGATCAGCAGGATGAAGAAGACCACCAGGCCGATCAGGACGTCGCCGCCCATCAGGAAGTTGCCGAAGGCGGCGATGACGCCGCCGGCCGAGCCCGGCCCCTCATGCCCATGCGTCAGCACCGCGCGCGTCGTCGCGACGTTCAGCGCCAGCCGCATCAGCGTGGTCAGCAGCAGGATGGTTGGGAAGGAGGTGAAGTCGAGCGGCCGCTGCAGCAGCAGCGCCACCATCAGCACCAGCACCGAGGCGGTGATCGAAATGGCGAGGCCGAGGTCGAGCAGGATGATCGGCAGCGGCACCAGCATCACCGCCAGCAGGCAGATGACGCCCAGCGCCAGGCCGACATCGGTGCCGACACGGAACTTCTTCAGCGCGTCGGGCAGGGGGATGGCGACGGCCATGCGTCGTTACTCCGCCGCCGCGGCGCCGCCGGGGGCGGTCACCGCCAGGCCGGAGGCGCGGTAGTCCTGCAGCTTGTTGCGCAGCGCGCGGATCGAGATGCCCAGCACCTCGGCCGCCCGGGTGCGGTTGCCCAGGCAATGCGCCAGCGTCCCCAGGATCAGGTCGCGCTCGACATCCTCCATGCGGCGGCCGACGAGCGCGGCGATGCCTTCCTCGGGCGACAGCTGCTGCGCGGCGGGAGCCGGGGCCTGGGGGACGACCGCGCCGTAGCTGGCATAGGCCGGCGCCGCGGCGGTGGCGGCGGCTGCCGCGAGCTCGGCCGGCGTCGGCAGCGGCGGCTGCGGCATGGGCGCCGGGCGCGGCGGATCGGCGAAGAAGGCGGCGGCCGCGGCGGCCGGCGTCAGGCCGGTCACCGGCACGCCGGCGGCGGCGTCGGGCCGCGCCAGCTCGATCGCCTCGGCGCCGATGGCGTCGCCCTCGGCCATCAGCACGGCGCGGTGCAGGGCGTTCTCCAGCTCGCGCACATTGCCGGGCCAGGAATAGGCCAGCAGGGCGCGGCGGGCGGCGGCATCCAGGCTGCGGGGCGGCAACCCGTTCACCTCGGCGAAGCGGGCGGCGAAGAGATCGGCGAGGGGAAGAATATCGCCCGGGCGCTCGCGCAGCGGCGGCAGGCGCAGCCGGACGACGTCGAGGCGGAAATACAGGTCCTCGCGGAAGCGGCCGGCGCGGACTTCCGCCATCAGGTCGCGGTTGGTCGCGGCCAGGATGCGGACATCGACCTTGATCGGCCGGGTGCTGCCGAGGCGGTCGATCTCGCGCTCCTGCAGGGCGCGCAGCAGCTTGGCCTGCAGGCGCGGGTCCATCTCGCCGATCTCGTCGAGCAGCAGCGTGCCGCCCTCGGCCTGCTCGAACTTGCCCTTGCGGCCGGCGACGGCGCCGCTGAAGGCGCCCTTCTCATGGCCGAAGAGCTCGCTCTCCAGCAGGCTTTCCGGCAGCGCCGCGCAGTTCAGCGCGACGAAGGGGCCGGATGCCCGGCGCGAGCCCGCATGGATGCGGCGCGCCATGACCTCCTTGCCGGTGCCGCTCTCGCCGGTGATGAGAACAGAAGCCTCGGCGCGCGCCACCTGGTCGGCGCGGGCCAGCACGGCGGCCATCACCGGGTCGCGCGCGGCCGGCGGCGCGGCCTCCTCCGCCTGCTCGCCGGCGGCGGCCTGCAGCATCGCCGCGATCAGATCGGCATCGGGGGGCAGCGGCAGGAAGTCGCGGGCGCCGGCGCGGATGGCGCGCACCGCGGTCTCGGCCGCGGCGTCGACGCCGCAGGCGATGACGGGGCAGAGGATGCGCTCGGCCAGCATGGCGCGCACCAGCCAGTCGATGTCGTGATGCACCTCGCACATCACCACGTCGGCGCCCTCGGCGCGCAGCTTCGCCAGGGCGCTGGTGACGCCCTCGACCTGCGCGACACGGGCGCCGCGTGCCTGGGCCATGCGCGCGGCCAGTCCCAGCTCCCCCGCCAGGGGGCCGACGATCAGCACGCGGGGCATGGGCTCAGCCCACCCGGTCGGTCTTGACGATCTCGGTCATGGTGACGCCCAGCCGGTTCTCGCCGACCATCACCACCTCGCCGCGCGCGACCAGCCGGTTGTTGACGTAGATGTCGACGGCCTCGCCCAGCTTGCGGTCGAGCTCGACCACGGCGCCGCGGCCGAGCTTCAGCAGCTGGCTGACCTGCATGGTGGCGCGGCCCAGCACGGCGCTGACCTGGACGGGAATGTCATAGACGGCGTTCAGATCGGCGGCGGCGCGACGCGGCGCCTCGCCGTCCGGCGCATCGGGCAGCTCGCCGCCCAGGGCCACATTGCCGCGCATCATCGGGTCCTGCATTTTGCCTTCCCTTGGTCTCTACCGCAGCCGGCCTGTTCTCGGCCAGCACTCGAACGTCATCCGCGCAGCATCACGCGCCGGGGCTTCAGGCGATGGGTGACAGCCGCGCTTCCGCCGCCATCGCGTCCGGCGTCACCAGGCCGCAGGCGGCCAGCGCCGCAACCACCGCCTGACGCGCGGCGGCGGCACGGCGCGAGGCCTCGCCCGAATGCCATCTTAGCACGGCATCGCCCGGCGTGAGTCCCGCAACCGCCACAACCTCGACCTGCTTCATCGTCGCGAAGCGCGCCGAGAGCGGCGCGACCAGCGATTCCTCGACCTGCACCGTGACCGCAGGCTCTTCCCGCAGCACCGGCAGCATGGCCTCGACGAAGGCCTCGGCCTCGGCGGCGCCGAAGCGCGCGCCGAGCGCGGGCATGGCGGCGCAGAGTGCTGCCAGCGCGGTCTCGGCGATCGAGCGCGCCGCGTCCTCGGCGACGCCGGCGGCGCTGCGCGCGGCGTCGGTGAAGCCGCTGGCGGCCATGCGCAGCGCGGCGACGGCCGCGGTGTCGCGCTCCGCCTCGACCTCGGCGCGGCCCTGGGCGAGGCCGGCGGCCAGGCCTTCGGCGCGGCCGGCGGCGAAGGCCTCCCTGCGCGCGGCCTCGAGCAGCTCGGGCAGCGGGTCGTGCACCGGCTCCGGCATCGGCGCCACGGCCTTGATGGCCGGCGCGTCGAAGTCGTTGGCGGTGAACATATGCACCGGCGCCATCGCGCCCAGCCCGCCGGCGATGCGGCGCGAGGGCGCCGATTGCGGCGCCGCCGCCTGCGCCACGGTCGCCTGTGGCTTGCGGAACAGGATGGCGTGATGCGTGCCCAGCAGGGCGGGATTGGCGAGCGGCGAGCTCTCCTCGAAAGCCATGGCGGCGTCGGCGCTCAATAGACCAGCTCCTCGGGCTGGCCGCCTTCGGCCAGCCGGATCTCACCCTGCTGCGCCAGCTCCTTGGCCAGCGCGACCATGGCCATCTGCGCCTCCTCGACGTCGCGCAGCCGGGTCGGGCCCAGCGCCGCGATGTCGTCCTTCAGCATGCGGCCGGCGCGCTCGGACATGCTCTTGAAGAACTGGTCGCGCAGGTTTTCCGAAGCACCCTTCAGCGCGATCGCCAGCTTCTCCTTCTCGACGGTGCGCAGCAGCACCTGCATGCCGGCGGCATCCAGCCGGCGCAGATCCTCGAAGGTGAACATCAGCGAGCGGATGCGCGCGGCACTTTCCGAGGACTGCTCCTCCAGCGCCGCCATGATGCGGCCCTCGGCGCCGCGGTCGAGGTTGTTCATGATCTCGGCCATCAGCTCATGCGAGTCGCGCCGCGTCGAGCGCGCCAGGTTCGACATGAACTCGGCCTTCAGCGTGCGCTCGACGCCTTCCAGCGCCTCGGCCTGCGGGCTTTCCATCCGCAGCATGCGCATCACCACCTCCATGGCGAAGCTGTCCGGCAGCAGGGCCAGGACGCGCGCCGCATGGTCGGGCCGCACCTTGGTCAGCACCACGGCGACCGTCTGCGGGTATTCGTTCTTCAGGTAGTTGGCGAGCACCGTCTCGTTCACGTTGCCCAGCTTGTCCCACATGGTGCGGCCGGCGGGGCCGCGCAGCTCCTCCATGATCTGGGTGACGCGCTCGCGCGGCAGCGAGCGGAGCAGCATGCGCTCGGTGGTCTCCCAGCTGCCGATCAGCGAGCCGGCCTGGCCGATCTGCTCGGCGAATTCGTGGCACAGCGCCTCGACCGATTCCGCCGGCACCGAGCCGAGCTGCGCCATGGCCGAGGAGACGTCGCGCACCTCGTCGTCATGCATGCGGCTGAGCAGCTTGGAGGCGCGCTCCTCGCCCAGCGCCAGCATCAGGGTCGCGGCCTTCTGCGGCCCGGACAGGCCGCTGGCGCGGCGGACGGTGGTCATGCTCATGACTTTGCGGCCTCATCGGGGGAGAGCCAGCGGCGGACCACCGCCAGCGTCTCCTCGGGGTGCTTGTCGACCAGGTCGGCGAGGGTGTTCAGGCTCGAGATGCGGATCTGGCCGCTGACCATGGCGAGATCGATCATGGTCTGGTCGGCATCCGACAGCGGCTCGGACGGGTCGCCGCCGGAGAGCGCGGCGAGGCCCGGGCCGAGGCCGCTGCCCTGCAGCACGTCGTCCGGCCCCGGCAGGCTGCCGGCGACACCCGGCAGGGCGCCGGCAGCGCGGGGGTTCATCCCCTGCACCAGCCGCTTGGCGACCGGGCGGCCGACCAGCAGCAGCGCCAGCAGGGCGACGATGGCATAGACGCCGCTTTCCAGCAGGCGGGCGGTCAGCGTCGGCGTCAGCGCCGGCAGGCCGAGGAAGCCGGCCGCCTGCTCCTCCTGCGTGCCGAAGCCCGGATCGGCGAAGCGGAGCGAGACCACCTCGAGACGGTCGCCGCGCTGCTCGTTGTAGCCGATGGCGCCGCGCACCAGGGCGCTGATGCGGTCGACCTCCTGCGGCGTGCGCTCGCGGAAGCGGGCCGGGCCGCCATTCTCGCCGGGCTCCCAGATGCCGTCGACCAGGACGGCCACCGAGACGCGGCGGACCACCGGCTGCTCGCGCATCGTGTTCCGCGTGGTGCGGCCGATCTCGTAGTTGACCGTCTCCTCCTGCCGCGCCTCCTGGCTCTGCGGGCCGCTGGCCTGCGGGGCGGGGGGGGCGCCGGGAAGCTGGTTGGCCACCGAGACGTTCTGCGGCTCGCCGTTGCGGCTGCTCTCGTTGGTCGAGCTCTGGCTGCGCGGCACCTGGTTCTCGGGGTCGAAGCGCTCTTCCGTCGTCTGGATCCGGTCGTGATCCATCTCGATGGTGGCCTCGGCGCGGACACGGCCGGGGCCCAGGATGCGCTCCAGCATCTCCTCGACGGAGCGCGACATGCGCATTTCCTGGGCGCGGCGGATCTCTTCCTGGGTCTGCACCAGGCCGCTGGCGCCGTTCTGGCCGCCGCGCGACAGCAGCTCGCCGCGGCCGTCGACGATCGAGATGTTCTGCGGCTTCAGCCCGGGCACCGCGGCGGCGACCATGTGCAGCACCGCCTGCACGCCCTCGCGGTCGAGGCGCTGCACGCCGCGCATCTGCAGCACGACGCTGCCCTGGGCCTCGCCGCGCTCGCGGGAGAAGGGCTCGCGCCGCGGCAGCACCAGGTGCACGCGCGCCTGCGCCACGCCGTCCAGGCTGCGGATGCTCCGCGCCAGCTCGCCCTCGAGGGCGCGCAGCCGGTTCATGTCCTGCTGGAAGGGGGTGGTGGTCAGGCCGCCCTGGCGGTCGAAGATCTCGTAGCCGACGCTGCCGCCGCTGGGCAGGCCCTCGCGCGCCAGGTTCAGGCGCAGCCGGGGGATCATGTCCTCGGGCACCATGATCTCGCTGCCGTTGCGGCCGAGCCGGTAGGGCACGCGCGCCTTCTCCAGCGAGGCGACCACCTGGCCGGCATCGCGCTGGTCGAGATCGCCATAGAGGAGACCCATCGGCGCGGAGGCCGTGCGCAGGGTCAGGAAGGCGATCAGCCCGAGCGTCAGCAGCCCGGTGATCCCCAGCGCCGCGAGGCGCATCGGTCCGAAGGCGCGCAGCGAGGCCACGAGCCGGCCCATGCCGCCGGCGACGCCGGCCTGCGCGGCATTCGCGCCGCTTTCCAAAGCTTCCGGTCCCGTCATGGGCCGCTGAGTCGCCGCATTCACCGCCGCCTCCGCGCGCGGTATCCTGCCGCGCGATCACTCTTTCGCGCGCGGGCGTTGATCAGATGTTAACCGGGCCTTGCAGGAAGCGGCGGGTGGCATGCATTCCGGGCGCAGCGCCCCTGCGCGACGCCCGGCATGGTCGCGGCACCGGACGGATCTGCAACCGTCCCGGCTCCGCTACGCGCTCACGCGGTGTTTACTGCAATCCCACCAGCTTATCCATGCTGACGGTCAGGCCGCCGATGGTCAGCGTCGGGTTGCCGTCGGTGCGGGTGACGCTGGTCACCGCGCCGGTCAGGGTCGAGGTCAGGCTGCCGGTGGAGGCGCCCTTCGAATCCGCGCCTGTGACGGTCACGGTGTACTTGCCGTCGGCCAGCGCCCGGCCGTTCGTATCCGTGCCGTCCCAGTTCCAGCTTGCCGGGTCGGAGCCCAGCGCCACCACCGCCGTGCGCACCGTCGTGCCGCTGGCATTGGCGATGCTGACGACGGCGGTGCTGGCGCCGCCCGCGCCCGACAGCGCCGGCAGCTTCAGGCTCTGCGTCTCGCCGTCCTGCAGCACCATGGTCTCGCTGTTGATCTCGACATTGCGGCCGACCAGCGAGGTGGCGCTGAGCATCGAAGAGCTCTGCTGCAGCGACAGCAGCGTCTCGAGATGGGCGTTGGTCGCGATCTGCTGCTCGACCGCCGAGAACTGCGCCAGCTGCGTGGTGAACTGGGTCGAATCCGTCGGGTTGGTCGGGTCCTGGTTCTGCAGCTGGGTGGTCAGCAGCACCAGGAAGCTCTGCATGTCGCCAGCCAGCTTGGTGCCCGCGGCCGCGCTCGCCTTGGTGCTGGTCGTGCTGCTGGTGGAGGCGGTGGTGACGGCGGTCGAGGTGGCCATGGGCGAAAGATCCTTGGCGGCGGGTCGGGGTCAGACGGCGAGGTCGAGCAGGCCGACGCCACGCAACTGGCGTGCCACGGCGGGGGAATGCGTGTCGTCGGCAGGATCTGCCGGGGCCTGGCCGCGGCCCTGTCCGTTCTGGCCGTCGCGTCCGGCCTGGCGCTGCTGCGCGCCCTGGCCACCGGACTCGGCGAGGCCCAGGCTGAGGCTGCGTCCTGTCTCGGGGCCGAGCCCGGCCTGGGCCAGCGCCTGCTCGATGGCGCCGGCATCGCGCATCAGCATCAGCAGCGTCTCGGGCCGCTCGGCCCTGACGCTGACCTGGGCCGGGCCGTCGCCCTCCCGCTCGATGCTGATCTCGACGCGGCCGAGCGCCTCGGGCGCGACGGCGACGCTGATCCGGCTGACCCCGCCTTCGCCCCCGCGCAGCGCGACATTGAGCACGGCGCGGCCGACCTGCTGCGCCGGCGGCAGCGGGGCGGCATGGCCATAGGCCTGCAGCGGCGCGCTGGGCGCGGCGGTCGGCGCCTGGCTGGACGCGGGCGCGGCAGGAGCGAGGAAGCCTGGCGTGGCATCGCCGCCTGTCGCGGCGCCGAGGCCGCTCTCCGGCAGGCTGAAACCCAGGGCTGCCGCGGCGGCGCTGGCCTGCGCCTCGGACGTGGCGGCGGGGAAGGGGGCAGCATCCGCTGTCCGGCCTGGTGGGGCGGAGTCTGCCGGAGAATGCGCGGCGGCGGCGCCCGGCTGCGGCGCGGCGTCCTGCTGATGCTGATGCTGGTGCGGATCCGGCGATGGCGGCTGCGCGGAATTCTGCTGCGCCACCGGCTGCACCGCGACGGCCGCCTGGGGCGCGGCCGGGGCGACCAGCGTCGCCATCGCCCCGGCAGGAATCTCCGCCTCCGGTCCCGCGCTGTCATCCTCGATGGCGAAGCCCTTGCCCGGGGCGGCGGCGCGCCCGGCTTGCGGCTTCGCCTCGGCCGACTGCGCCACGGCGGCGGCGGTCTTCCCGATGGCCACGGGCTGTGCCTCCGGCGCGGCAGGCGGGGCAGAGGGCTGGGCAGGGGCGGCCTGGATCGCGACGGGCGCGGGCTGCGCCGGTGCCGGCAGAGGCGCACCGTCGACGGCTGCCGGTTCCGGCTTCTTGCCGTCAGCGGCTTCGGTTTCGGCGGACTCGGCGGGCGTGGCGGCGATCTCGACCGTGGCTTCGGCCGTCGCGGCGACGGCCGCCAGGGCGACCGGCACGCCATTGGAATTGGCGGCGTCCGCGGCCTGCGGCGGCGTGCCGGAGGCGGCGGGCGGCGGCGGCATCGGCGTGGTGGCCGGGGCAGCCTGGCCGGCGGGCGGCGCATGGCCGTTGGCGGCCAGGGCGACGGGCTGCGGCGTCGGCGCCAGCGGCGTCGCGACGGTCGTGCTGGGCGCGGGGGCTGCCGGCGCGCGGTTGCCATTGGCGGCAGAGGGTGCCGGCGTGGTCGCCGGGGCGATCGGCGGCGCGGCCGGCGGCGCGGTGGTGGCGGTGGCCAGCGCCGCCGCGAAGCCCGGCGCGGCCGTGCCCGTCACGGCGCGCGGCAGCGCGGCGAGCTCGGCAGGAGTGGAGCGGATCGTCGGAGCCTGCAGGGTGACGGTCATGGTCCGGGCATCGGTTGGTCGCGGCCAAGGACTGCAACAAGCGGGCCATCGCGGTCCGCCGCCGCCACCCGGCAGGAATGCGCCGCCCCGGCAGTTTCTGCCGGGCAGGAGCCGCCGGGGACCGCCGCCACCGGCGGAACTTGCCGGATCGATGCCGGAGAAACTCTGGCACGCCGGTTGCGAGAGCCCTGGCGATCCCGGGTCCGGCGCCTGTTGCGCCACAAGCCGCGGGAATGGACCTGCATTCGAGGACCCCGCGCATGTCGCTCTTCGGCTCGATGACCACCGCCATCTCCGGCATGAACGCCCAGTCGCGGGCGCTCGGCCATATCTCCGACAACGTCGCCAACAGCTCGACCACCGGCTACAAGCGCGTCGACAGCACCTTCGAGGATCTGCTGACGCAGTCGACCTCGAAGATCCACACGCCGGGCGCCGTCAGCGTGACGCCGGACGCGACGGTCTCGCTGCAGGGCTCGATCACCCAGTCGGAGAACCCGCTGGCGCTGGCCATCAGCGGCAACGGGCTGTTCAGCGTGGCGCGGCCGAGCGGCACCGACAATGCCGGCAACATCCAGTACGACTCTGCCACGCCGCTGTTCACCCGCGCCGGCGACTTCACCAAGAATTCCCAGGGCTACCTGGTGAATGGCAGCGGCTATGCGCTGGAAGGCTGGCCGGTGACCGACGGCGTCGCCAACACCGGCACGCTGACGCCGGTGAAGATCGACACCTCGGCCTATCCGCCGACCGCGACCACCCGGGCGACGCTGGCCGCCAACCTGCCGGCCACGCCCACGACCAACAGCTTCTCGACGCAGATGACCGGCTATGACGAGCTCGGCAACGCCAAGCCGGTCACGCTGAACTGGACCAAGTCGGAGACCGTCGCCAATCAGTGGACCGTCGAGGCCACCAGCGGCGGC
Organism: Teichococcus deserti; assembly: GCF_001982615.1. Classification (GTDB taxonomy): domain Bacteria; phylum Pseudomonadota; class Alphaproteobacteria; order Acetobacterales; family Acetobacteraceae; genus Pseudoroseomonas; species Pseudoroseomonas deserti. The sequence goes on from NZ_MLCO01000074.1 coordinate 11,319, forward strand.
GCCTCGCTCGGCACCGCCGTCGCCACCTTCTCCGACGGCGCCGACGCCACCATGCCGGCCGGCACGCTGCTCAGCCTGGCGCCGGCCGATGGCGTGACGACGCTGACCACCACGGCCAATTCCGGCAAGGGCAGCGACGCCTCGATCACCTTCAACGGCACCACGCCGCTGACGCTGGACCTGGGCAGCTACGGCACCGCCGACGGCGTCACGCAATATGCCGGCACCGCCTATGAGCAGCGCAGCCTGGTGGTCGATGGCGCCCCGGCCGGCGCCTATAGCGGCGTCACCATCCGCGACAACGGCGATGTCGTGCTCAGCTACGACAACGGCAAGAGCAAGACCGTCGCCCGCGTCCCCGTCGTCACCTTCCCCAATCCCGACGCTCTGCAGCGCGAGGACGGCCAGGCCTTCAGCCTGACCACCGAGGCCGGCGCCATGCAGGTCAGCGAAGTGGGCACCGAGGGCGCCGGCACGCTGGCCACCAGCGCGCTGGAGAGCTCCAACGTCGATATCACGGCGGAATTCTCGAAGATGATCGTGGCCCAGCGCGCCTACACCGCCAACACGCGGGTGCTGACCACGACCGACGAGATGCTCGCCGACACCATCAACATCCGCCGGTAATCTGCAGCGCGTCGCCACCTGCGGCGGCGACGCGGATCGATGGTGGATGGCGTTCCGGCGGGGTGTGCGCGCAAGAGGCGCAGCCACCCGCCCCGCGCGGCGGAAGATCCGCCCGCGGTGCCAGACGGCGCGAGGACAGCGCCAGACCAGGGCCTGCGCCGAAGACCGGCGCGGCCGATCTGCCTGGCCTGCCCGCCGCGGAAGAGCCGCGGCCCGACCGTCCAGAAGGGACGTGTTCCATCCGTCGATGTGGCGACCACGGCCGCGCTGGCATCCGCCAGGACGGGCCGCGGTCTGGCCGCCGCCGGCGCAAGAGGCGCCATTCCCTGTTGACCGCTCGCCAGTTCCGGCCCGCCGCGCAGCGCGTGGCGACGCCGCGGGCGCGCGGCTGCCATCGGGACGAGCGGCGAAGACAGCCGCTCTTCTCCTGCGGCGATGCCGTGCCCCTGCGGCAGTGGCCGCGGCGCCGCGCCGCCTGTCCGGTCGGCGACACCAGGCGATCGGCAGGGGCTTCCAAGACAGGGCAGGGCGACAGGCCGCCGCCATCAGCCCTGGCAGGACAGGATGGCCGCAGCGCCGGACAGCGCTGTCGCGGAATTCCGGTCCCGAACCAGTGCCACGCAAAAGGGGCGCGACCCCGAAGGCCGCGCCCCTGTCCAAGCCCCCTGCGGCTGCCATCGCCGCGAGGCGGCAGCAGCCCGGAAGCGCCTCCGGAAGACCTAGGCGCGCTGTTCCTGGAGGGTGGCGTCCATCGCCTGGAAGGTCGGCATCAGGTCGGTCGGCACCGTCTTGCGGCCGATCTCCACCGAGACCGGCGGCGCATTGCCGTGCAGATGCGCGATCAGCACCGCGCGGATCACCTCGAGGAACTTGGCCTCCTCGTCGACCACCGCCTTGAGCCGCGTCGCCAGCGGGCCGACCAGGCCATAGGCCAGAAGAACGCCCAGGAAGGTGCCGACCAGCGCGCCACCGATCATCGCGCCGAGCACCGCCGGCGGCTGGTCGATCGCGCCCATGGTCTTGATGACGCCGAGCACGGCCGCGACGATGCCCAGCGCCGGCAGCGCATCGGCCATCGACTGCAGCGCATGCGCCGGGTGCATCTCCTCGTGGTGGATCTTCTTCAGCTCGCGCAGCATCACGTCCTCGACCTGGTGCGGGTCATCGGCGTTCATGCCCACCATGCGGAGATAGTCGCAGATCAGCGTCTGCGCGTGATGGTCGGCCAGGATCTTCGGGAACAGCGTGAAGATGTCGCTCTCCTGCGGCCGCTCGATATGCGGCTCGAGCCCGACGGCGCCCTTCGCCTGGGCCACGCGCAGCAGGCGGAACAGCAGGGCGCAGAGGTCCAGGTAGTCCTGCTTGCCGTAGCGCCCGCCCTTCATCACCTTCTTCAGCGCACCCATGGTGTGCTTCACGTCGTGCATCGAGTTGGACATCAGGAAGCTGCCGACCGCGGCGCCGCCGATGATGATCATCTCGAAGGGCAGCGAATGCAGGATCGGGCCCATCGAGCCGCCGGCGGCCAGATAGCCGCCGAAGACGCAGGCCAGCAGCACGCCGAAACCGGCGATCACGATCATGGCGCGAAACCCCGCGGCGCATTCGCCGGCATGAGGACAAGGATGGAGACACGTCGGTTGGTCGGATCGGTCGGCCGATCCTTCAGCAGCAGGTCGCGGTCGGCGCGGCCGGCGACGGCGCGCAGACGATCCTCGGCGATGCCGGCCTCGACCAGGATGCGGCGGGCCGCACTGGCGCGTTCCGAGGACAGCTCCCAGTTCGACCGGTCGCCACCGCCGCGGAACGGCGTCGCGTCGGTGTGGCCGCTGATATCCACCGCGTTCGGCAGCCGTGCGACGACACGGGCCACCTGCTGCAGCAGGGCGCGGCCGCGGGCGTTCGGCGCCGCCTGGCTGGCGGAGAAGACCGGCTGGCCATCGGCATCGACCAGCTGGATGCGCAGGCCCTCGCGGGTCTGCTCGACCAGCAGCTGGCGCGCCAGATCGGCGATCTGCGGGTCGGACTGGATGGCGGCGCGGATGTCCTGCGCCGCGCGGTCCAGCGCTTCCCGCGCCTGCTGCGCCGTCATCTGACCCTGGCCCTGACCATCCGTCTGACCGGCAGCCTGGCCGCCTTGGGCGTTGCCCGAGGCGGCCTGGGTGGCCGCCTGGGCCGCGGCCGCGGCCGGACCCTGCTGGGCCACCAGCAGCGCCTGCAGCGCCGCGCCCGAGGCCGCGTTGGCGGCCGATGCCGCGCTCGCGCCTTCGGCCTGGCCGCTGGCATCGGTCGGCATCTCGCTCGGCTGGCCGGCGGCGAACTCGCCCCGGTTGGCGCCGCGATCGGCCACGGGATTGCGCGCGGCCTCATAGGCCGAGAGCGCCTCCAGATTCTCACGGATGCGACGCGGCGGCTGGCGCTGGGGCAGCGCCTCCTCGTCGGTCTCGTCTTCTTCCCGCGGCCGGTCGAGCGTCGACGCAGCCGAAGGCGGGCGGTTGCTGGTCACCGGCGGGGGCTCGCCGGCCAGCTTCTGGTCGCTGTTCAGCGTGCGGCCGCCGAAAGGCTCGCCGGAGCCCGAGGAGCCGCGGCTGAGGATGTTGCTCGGCGCGAAATAATCAGCAAGGCCGACGCGCTGCGCGTCGGTGGTGGCGTTGATCAGCCACATCAGCAGGAAGAAGGCCATCATGGCCGTGACGAAGTCGGCGTAGGCGATCTTCCAGGCACCGCCATGGTGCCCGTGCTCGCCCCCTTCCTCACGGCGCACGATGACGATCGGGCGCTGATTCCGGTTCTTCGCCATCCGGCGTCTCCTGTCCGCGCGCGGGGCGCGGTGGGATGATGCTAGACGGCGACGGCCATGGAGGCGTTCAGGTCGACGCTGAGATGGGCGCGGCGCACCCGCGGCTGGCCGGACTGGAAGCGGGCCCGGGCGGCGGCGACCTCGGCCGCGGTCGGGTCTTCCAGCACGTAGCCGCGGCCCCAGATGGTGCGCACGATCTCGGCCGAGCCTGCCGCCGCCAGCTTGCGCCGCAGCTTGCAGACGAAGACGTCGAGGATGCGCTGGTCCGGCCCATCTTCCACGCCATAGGCGCGGCTCATGAACTGTTCCTTGGTCAGCAGCACGCCGCGGCGGAGCATGAGCATCTCGAGGACGTCGAACTCGCGGCAGGTGATGCGGACGTGGCGGCTGTCGACGGTGACCGTGCGGCGGGCCTGGTCGAGCACGACATTGCCGCAGGTCAGCTGCGACGAGGCGTGGCCGAGGCCGCGGCGCAGGATCGCCTGCATGCGGGCGATCAGCACCGGCGCGCGCACCGGGCGGATCAGCACGTCGTCGGCGCCGAGGTTGAGCGCGGTCTGCTCGTCCTCGACCGAGATCGCGTTGGTGATGACGACCACCGGCATGCGCAGGCCGCGACGACGGATCTCGCGCAGCGCCGCGAAGGCCTGCAGGCGGGCGTCGGCGACGTCCAGAACGACCACATCATAGGGGCCGCTGTGCTGGGCGATGGAGGCCACTTCAGCGAAGGGCTCGGCCAGGTCACAACCGTGACCTTCCTGGCTGAGGCAACGCTGCAGTTCGGGGCTTTTGCCCACAGTCGTGGCGAGGAGAACGTGCATGCCAAGTCCTTGCGATTTTCGCCGGGATCGGAGCAACCAGGGCTCGTAACAACGCCGAGGTACCTCTCGGCTTCGTGACGTGCAAGGTAAAGTTGTGTTGAAAGGTTGCGGCGCCCGAAAAACTGCAAGCCCGTGACGAAGTGCGGCACGCACGACACAGTGATTAAACCAGAGGTAGATCAGCCCTGGTGAGACCCTCCTGATTCCGGATCGATTTGCGCGGCGTGCAAGCGGAGCCTGAGCGCTATCGACCGGCAGAGACGGGCTGCTTCCCCGGTCTCAGAATCGGCGGCCGATTCGGCCGATTCCGCCAGACTTAACAGTTCGGAAGCCGAAACGGTGCCGTTCTGCAGCATGGCCAACTGGCATATTTTCAGTGTTTTCAGAGCCTTAAGCGATATCGTTTGAGCGGTCTCTTGACTTCGAGAATTTTTGCCCTGCGCAAATCCGTCGCCAAGCAGAAGCGGAGCATTAACCTCCGACAGCCGTGCGGCCTCGCTGCGGCCTTGCTGGACCACGTTGTCGAGGCGGTTGGCGAAACCACTCTCTCCGGTTGCGGAAGCGCTGCCTGAACCCTTGCGTGGGGCGACCCCAGAGGGGCCGAAGGGGGTCACCGGGGCGCCTGTGCGCATTCACGAATACCTTATCGAAGGGTTGCGATTTACTAGAAGCTCGCCGTTGCTGGATTGTAAACGGCCAAGCTGCAACTTCGGATTGCAATGAAGGCTGGCATGCCGGTTGCAGAACCCCCGGCATGCGCCACTC
>NZ_MLCO01000075.1 GCF_001982615.1 Teichococcus deserti
GTCCCCGCGCTGCCCCAGCCCGAGGGCAGCCCGCTGATCGCCCGCGGCATGCTGCAGCTGAACAACGGCGCGCTGGGCTCCGGCGGCTGGTCCGGCCTGCATATCGGCGACGACCTGCAGCTGACTGCGGTCAGCGACCTCGGCTACTGGCTGCAGGCGCAGGTGCAGCTGGCCGAGGACGGCACCCCCCAGGGCCTGGCCCGGATCCGCCACGGCGCGCTGGACGACGGCTTCCTCGACAGCCCGCCCGGCCGCTTGACCAGCGACGCCGAGTCCCTGGCGCGGCTGCCCGACGGTTCCTGGCTGATCGGCTTCGAGCGCTGGCACCACGTCACCCGCCACTCCCGCATCGACGCGCCCGGCACGATCTGGTCGATGCCCGCCGACCTGCGCAACGCCCCCCTGAACGCCGGCCTCGAAAGCCTGGCCGTGCTGCCCGACGGCCGCGTGCTGGCGATCAGCGAAGGCCTGTGGACCGGCCCCCACGGCTGGCCCCGCGCCTGGCTGGGCGGCCCGGGCAACTGGCTGCCCGTCGGCTATCGCCCGCGCGGCGGCTACGTGGCGACCGACGCCTTCGGCCTGCCCGACGGCAGCGTTCTGGTGACCGAACGCGCCTTCAACTACCGCGAATTCTTCCGTGGCCGCCTGGTGCGCATCCCGGCCGCCATGATCGCCGGCGCCAAGGAAGACACCCTGCTGCAAGGCGAGCTGCTGACCGAAGACCTGCCGCACGAGAACTGGGAAGGCGTCACCAGCTTCCGCCACAAAGGCCAGACCTGGATCGCCCTGCTGACGGACGACAACGAGATGTTCTTCCAGGAAGGACTCTTGGCGTTTTTTGTCTTCAAGGAAGGCGTCTTAAGGCAGGGGTAGGCGAGGGGAATGAATTCCCCTCGACCCCTTCTTTTT
>NZ_MLCO01000076.1 GCF_001982615.1 Teichococcus deserti
TCACCGCATGACCCGTTCCCCGCCGCCCCGACGTCCCGCCGCCGGCGTGACCGGCGGCGTGGCATGGTCGGCCCGTCAGCACGGGAAGGGCGGGGCAGGGGCGCATGATCTGCGAAATACCATGATTTGCGGCCGGGGCGGCCCTGTCCCGGTGGCTCTGCCACGAATTCCGGCAGCAGCGCCCCGGGTGCTGCGCGGCCGCCATCAGCAGAAGGGATCTCGACCATGGTGACACGCGTGCGGCCGGGGCGGGATGGCACCTGGCAGGTGGCGGTGGGGCAGGGGCCTTCGGCCTTCCAGCGCGAGGCCTTCGCCGACCGCGCCGCTGCTGAGGACTGGGCGGCCATGGCGACGCTGGCCGCGCGGGTCTGCATGGTGCGGATCGGCACCAAGCGCTTCCTGGGCACCGCGGCCGAGGCATTGCGGCGCTGGGCGATCGACCAGGGCACCCTGCCGCGCAGCGAGGGCGGCACCGAGATCGCGCCGCTGCAGCGGCTGGCGCCGCTGATGGCTGATCCCGACTGCGCCCTGCCGCTGGCGGCGCTGCAGCCGGTGGACCTCGCCGCCCTGCGCGCCCGCCGCCAGGCGGCGCTGGGCTGCACGGCGGAAATGCTGGTCGAGCAGGCGGCACTGGCCGCGGCGCTCGAGCATTTTCGCGACTTCCACATCCCCGCCCTCGACGATCCTTTCGCCGAGCCCGCCCCCGACGGGCTCTGCCTGCTGGACGAGGCCACCTGCGCGCAGGCAATCGGCTGGGCGTCGGCCGAAAGCGCCACCATGGGCCGGCTGGTGGCGCTGATGCTCAGCACCGCCGCCGCGCCCGAGACGCTGCTGGCCTGCTGCAATGGCCAGGCGGAGGCGCGCAGCGGCCAGCTGCGCCTGCCCGGCGGCCAGGTGGTCGCCGTCCCCTCGGGCCTGCTGCCCGGCCAGGACGTCCCGTTTGCCGCACCCCTGCTGCCCGGCCTGACGGCCGCCGCCGCCGCCGCCGGGCTGGCGCGGCTGGCACAGCGCCTGGGCCGGCCCGGCATGGCCGCGCCGGCGCTGCAGCTGACCGCGCTGGCCCAGGCCCTGGCCCAAGGGCAGCACCTGGACGAGGTGCTGGGCCTGGCCGGGGCGCGCGCCGCCCTGGTGAGCTGAGACCTTTCGCCCCATCGACTGCGAAAAACGTTGCAGGGCTTGTGCGAAAAACCTATGAGGGAAGGGCGGCGCATCCTGTCCAGGGCGCCGGCGGCTTTCCAGGCGGCATCTCCTAGAACGGGAACCGGACATGAACATCTTCGGCAGGCCGAGCGGCGCGGAGCCGCGCATCACCTATGAACGTATCGATCTCAGCGCGGAGCCGGCCCTGCCCACGGGCACCCCGGCGGGCAGCTTGGCGGGCAGCTTGGCGGACAGCTTGGCGGGCGATGCCCCGCTGCCCCGCGGCGCCGAGCGCATCGAGCCGCGCAGCGAGCGGGCACGGCCGGCAGGTCTCCCGCCGGGCGCCAGTCCGGTGAGCGGCATCATGCTGGTCGCCGCCGACAGCGAGCTCGAGGGGCGGCTGCGCTCGCGCGGCGCCGTCCGGGTCGAGGGCGTGGTCCGCGGCGGGCTGCAGGCGCCGGTGCTGTTCATCGAGCCCGGCGGGCTGGTCGAGGGCAGCGTCACCGTCGAACGCGCGCGGATCTGCGGCACGCTGCGCGGCAGCCTGGTGGCGCGGGAGATCGAGGTGGTGCGCACCGCGACCCTCGATGCCGAGCTGCTCTATGACGAGATCAGCATCGAGCGCGGCGCCCGGGTGCGCGGCCTGCACCGCCAGCGCGACCCCGAGCCGGCCGAAAGCGCGCCGATGCCAGGTCCCGCCGCGCCGCTGATGCCGCCAGGCCCGATGGCCGCCCCGATGGGCGTGGCGATGGGCGTGGCGATGGGCGCTGCGGGCAGCGAGGCCGCGGTGATCAGCGCCATCAGCACCGCCGCCCTGGTCGCCGAGGCCGAGGCCGCGCTGCAGAGCCTGGCCCAGGTCAGCCAGGCCGCGGCCGAGGCGGTGGACGATCTCTCCGCCGAGGGGGTGACCGACCTGGTCGCGCTGGAGGTCGAGCTGCGCGGCACCCCGGAAGAGATGCTGATCGGCAAGCCCGCCGCCGCCTGACGCCGGCCCCGAGATGCAGCCCGAGGCGCGGCGCCGCTCAGCGATAGAGCGGCGTCAGCCCGGGATAGGGGATTTCCGACAGTCCGCGCTCGCGCAGCAGCCGGTTGGCGGCGCGCGTCACTTCCTTGGGCCCGGCCTGGAAGCCGTCCAGGATGTAGTAGCCGTTGCGCAGCGGCCGCACCCGGAGGCCCAGCACGCAGCAGGCATATTGGATCGGCGTCATGTCGTCTTCCACCTCGCTGAAGGTGGAGAGGAAGGGCGAGGCCTCGCGGCCCTTGGTGGCGCGGCTCATCACCCGCTTGGCGCGGCGCTGCGCATACCAGGGCTCAATGCCGAAGGCGCGGGCGAGCGCGGTGATCTCCTCGCCCGCCATCAGCCGGCGGTCGAACTCGCCGCGCAGCTCGACCGCCAGGGCGCGGCGGCGCACCTGATGCCGTCGCTTCGGCTCGTCGTCCATGTACCGGTCGTCATGCTCGCTCATGGCGTCGGTTCCTCTGCTCGTCCCCGGCAAGGGGGAGGCGTTCGGGGAGCTGCTCCTTCTGGAGATCAAGGAGCCGTCCCTTCTGGAGGCCGGCGCAGGCCGACATTATGCGAAAATTTCCTGATACCCTGCTAACGTCCCGCCATGACGCAGCCCCGAATCACGATCGCAGGAGCGGGAGGCTCATTCGCATGCAGCCGGTGACGCAGAACGCCGCCCCGGACAGACCCGCCGCCACGCCGCGCCCAGGACCGGGCCAACCCGCCCCGGGCGGCGCCCCGAACCCGGGCCAGGTGCGCCGCCTGGCGCGCCAGCTCGAGGCCAGCTTCGCCGCCGAGCTGCTGCGCGCCGCCTGGCCGCCGCAGAAGGAGGGGATCGGTGGCCGCGGCACCGGCGGCGACGCCTTCGACAGCTTCATGGACCAGGCGCTGGGCGAGGCGCTGGTGGCGCGGGGCGGCCTCGGCCTCGGCACCGCGCTGGAGCGCGCCATCGCCGCCCGCTCGGGCGGGCGCGCCGCCATGGCCGCGCATCCCCCGCACCGGCTGCGGCCATGAGCGCCCTGCTCCAGGCCGCCGCCCGGCTGCAGCGCGCGCTGCAGCAGGAGGCCGCCGCCGCCCGCCAGGTGGCGCTGCCCGCGCTGCACGGGCTGATCGAGGAGAAGCGGCAGGCGCTGGCGGCGCTGACCGCGGCACTGGGCGCCGAGGGCCTGCCGCGTGACGAGGCCGAGCGCGCCGCGCTGCGCGCCATGATGCGCGCGGCGGAGGAGAATGCCATGGTGCTGGGCGCCGTCGCCGGAGCGCTGGAGGGGCTGCGCGAGCGGCTGCGCCACGACCTGCAGCAGGCCGCCGATCCCGGCCTCTATGGCCCTGCCGAGGGGCCGCGGCGCCGGCCGCTGCGGCATACCCTGGCCGCCAGCCTCGACCGGACCGCCTGAGCGGTGCCGCCCGCACCCCCGGCGCCCTCTCGGGCCGCCGCTGCCGCGCCGCCCCCGGCCGCCCTTCTGCAGGCGGCGATGCGCCACCACCAGGCCGGCGCCCTGGCCGAGGCCGAGCCCCTGTACCGCGCCATCCTGCAGCGCGGCCCGCGCCAGGCCGATGCGCAGAACCTGCTGGGCCTGCTGCATTACCAGCGCGGCGAGCATCCGGCGGCGGTCGTGGCGCTGCGCCGCGCGACGAGGCTGCGGCCGGGGGCGGCGGAGTATCACCGCAACCTCGGCATGGCGCTGCGCGCGCTGGGCCGGCTGCCCGAGGCGCTGGCCGCCTGCCGCCGCGCTGTCGCGCTGCAGCCGGCCGCGGCCGAGAGCCAGTTCAACCTGGGCAATCTCCTGGCCGAGCTGGGCGACGCCGAGGGCGCGGCGGAGGCCTTCCGCGCCGCGGTCGCGCGCCAGCCGGGCTTCGCCGCCGCCCGGCTGAACCTGGCGCATGCCCTGCTGCTGCTGAAGCGCGCGCCAGAGGCCGAGGCGACGCTGCGCCCGCTGCTGGCAGAGCAACCTGACCATCCCCAGGCGCGCTACAATCTCGGCCTGTCGCTGATGCCGCAGGAGCGCTGGAGCGAGGCCGAGGCCGCTTTCCGCGCGGCCCGGGCCGCCGGCGCCGCGGCCGCGGGCCTGGCCGCCAACCTGGCCATCACCCTGCAGGAGCAGGAGCGCTGGCCCGAGGCCGAAGCCGCCTGGCGCGCCCTGCTGGACGATGATCCCGCCCAGCCCGAGGCCTGGTTCGGCCTGGGGCTGGCGCTGCAATGCGGCGCCGCGGAGGGCGCGGCCGAGGACGCGGCGCAGGCCTTCGAGCGTGCCTGCGCGCTGCGCCCGGATTACTGCGACGCCTGGTACAACCTGGCGCATCTGCGCCGGCAGCAGGGCGCGCTCGACGCCGCCCGCGCCGCGCTCGACCGCGCGCTGGCGCTGCAGCCCGAGGATCCTTCGGCGCTGACCAATCTGGCCAACCTCCTGGCGCTGCAGGGCTGGCCGGAGCAGGCCCTGCCGCTCGCCCGCCGCGCCGCCGCGCTGCTGCCCGACGATCCCCTGCCGCGCACCAACCTGGCCCGGCTGCTGCTGCTGCACGGCCGCTACGCCGAGGGCTGGGACGCCTATGAGGGCCGCGTCCGCGAGGAGGCGGATGCACATTACGATTTCGGCCTGCCGGCCTGGGACGGCGCGGCGCTGCCCGGCGACGGCCGGGTGCTGGTCTGGCGTGAGCAGGGCATCGGCGACGAGGTGATGTTCTGCTCGCTGCTGCCCGAATTGCTGGCTGCCGGCCACCGGCTGACGCTGATCTGCGACCGCCGCTTCGAGCCCGCTTTGCTGCGCGCCATGCCGGCGCTGCGCTTCCTGCACCGCGCGCCGCCGCCGCCCGAGATCGTGGCGCAGATCTCGATGGCCAGCCTGCCGCGGCTGTTCCGCCGGCAGGAGGCCGACTTCGCCGGCAACCGGGCCTATCTGACCGCCGATCCAACGCGCCGCGCCGCGCTCCGCGCCCGCTACGCGCCAGAGGGAGGCGAGACGCTGCTGGGCCTGTCCTGGTACACGGCGCATCCGCGCAGCGGCTACAAGCGCAACATCCCGCTGGCCGCCTTCGCGCCGCTTTTCGCCGTGCCCGGGCTGCGCTGGGTCAGCCTGCAATACGGCGACCCGGGGCAGCTCGCGGCCGAGGCGGCGGCGGCCGGGCTGGCGCTGCGGATCGACCCCGACGTCGATCCGCGCGCCGATCTCGAGGCGGCGCTGGCCCAGGTCGCGGCGATGGACCATGTCGTCAGCATCGACAATTCGGTCGCGCATTTCGCCGGCGCGCTCGGCCTGCCCTGCGACCTGCTGCTGCCGCTGGCGCCGGACTGGCGCTGGCAGATCGGACGGTCCGATACGCCCTGGTATCCGGGGCTGCGCCTGCACCGCCGCGGCCATGACGACGACTGGCCGTCCCTGCTGCGCCGCGTCGCCGGCAGCCTGCCGCAAGCCGCTGCGCGAAACGGCTGAGCCAGGGCTGCGGAGGTCCTCGAATCCGGCACAAATCAGTCTTGTGGCGCGATTTCGAGGAATGCTAAAAACGCGCGTCGCTGCCGCCCGGAAAGGGCCCACCCGCCGCGATAGCCGCGTCAGAAGGCGCTTCCCGGAACCGGAACCCTCGAAGGGCGCAATTCATGGTCAGCTCGATCCTCACCAACAATGGCGCGTTGACGGCGCTGCAGTCGCTGAAGGTCACGCAGCGGAACCTGCTGGAAACCCAGAACCGCATCTCCACCGGCCTGAAGGTGGCCACCGCCAAGGACAATGCCGCGACCTGGGCCGTCGCGACCTCGATGCGGTCGGACATCGCCAACTACAAGCAGGTCAGCGAGAACCTCTCGGTCTCCTCCTCCATCCTGAAGACGGCCGAGACGGCGGCGACCTCGATCGCCGACCTGGTGAAGACCATCCGCACCAAGGTCAGCTCGGCGCAGAACCCGGCGGTCGACAAGGCGCAGGTGCAGGCCGACATCGACGCGGCGCTCGCCCAGATCAGCAGCATCGCCGCCTCCGCCTCCTTCAAGGGGGTGAACCTGGTCAACAACACCGACACGCAGCGCGTGCTGACCTCGGTGAACCAGCAGGACGGCGTCTCCACCGCCGCCTACACCAATGTCGTCAGCCGCAACCTGGCGATCGAGGACGGCGCGACGCTGGAAGGCCTGAAGAGCCTGACGGTGCTGTCCCGTGCCGACCAGACCTTCGTCAACACCAATGACGGCACAGCCAAGATCACCCTGACGGTGGGCGCCACCATCGGCATCAACAACGGCAACGAGCTCGCCTTCAAATATGTCGACACCACCGGCACCGACCGCACGCTGACGGTGAAAGTCGGCAAGAACATCACCGACATCCAGACGCTGACCGACTACCTCAACGCCGACAAGGGCTTCAGCGCGCTGTTCCAGGCCGACCGCGTGGCCTCGGCCGGCACCACGCTGACCACCAACAGCATCACCATCAGCGCCAAGGACCGCGACACGGTCGAGGCCTTCGGCTCCACGGTCAGCGCGGCGACGACCTATTCGCATGTGCTGGTGATGTCGGCCGGCACCGGCGCGCTGGGCACCGGCTTCTCGGGCGTCACGTCGCTGGATGGCGGCGTGCGCCGGCTCGACGTCAACTTCACCAATGTGCCGCTGCAGCTCGGCGACACTTTCGAAATCAAGGTCGCCTCGACGCTGACCAACAATGACGGTGCCGAGACGGCGATCTACAAGCTGAAGGTGGTCTCCGACGACTACACCACCGGCCAGCTGCTGGTCGGCGACAGCGCTTACAGCAACAACGACAATGTCTATGTCATCGCGGTGGCCGCCAGCCAGGTGACCAACCCGAATGTCTCCGGCCTCGACATCGCCAACACGCTGAAGACCGCCCTGACCACCGGCGCCGCCAATGTGGCGCTGACCGGCGAGGGCGTCGGCACCGCGGCCACGGCCGACTTCGTCTCGGCGACCAACGCCACCACCACGACCAATGCGGTGGCCGGCGAAAGCTTCGGCGTCTATGTCGACGCGGTCACCGGCAAGCTGTCGATCCTCTCGGCCTCGGGCGTGGCCGACCGGCTCTTCTCCTTCAACTCCTCGAAGACCGACTACCAGACCCTGCTCGACAAGATCGACCAGGCGACGCTCGACGTCGAGAACGCCGCGGCGGCCTTCGGCACCGCCGGCACCCGCATCGACCTGCAGAAGGACTTCCTGGACAAGCTGGTCGATACCCTGACCACCGGCCTCGGCGCGCTGGTCGATGCCGACATGTCGGAAGAGGCGGCGCGGCTGCAGGCGCTGCAGGTGCAGGAGCAGCTCGGCACCCAGGCGCTGTCCATCGCCAACCAGGCGCCGCAGAGCATCCTGGCGCTCTTCCGCTAAGCCGAAGGGGGGCGCGGCGCAACGCCGCGTCCCGCCTCGCTGAGGCGGGGGCTGGCCGCGAGGCCCGCCCCCGATCGGCCTGCCCCGAAGGGCGGCGTCCGGGCTCCGTCCCGGGACGCCGCCCGGACGAGCCAGTAGGTGACGAGGAAGAATCCGATGCTGACCGCCGCCCAAGACAGCCTTCCCCCCGCGCCGCTGCACCGCCCGCGCGGCGCCGCCACGGCCTATGGCTCGGTCATCCGGGGCACGGAGGACCCGCGGGATATCGAATACCGCGTCCTGGCCCGGGCCACCGCGCTGCTGGAGGCGGCGAGCCTCGCCGAGGCCGGCCCCGCCGAGTTGCCCGCCGCCCTGCATGAAAACCGCATGGTCTGGACCGCCTTCGCCACGGACCTGGCCAGCGACGAGAATGGCTGGGACATGGTGCTGAAAGCGCGGCTGCTGTCGCTGACCCGCTGGGTCTTCGCCGAAAGCGAGCGGGTACTGCGCGAAGGCCGCAGCCCGCGCGCGCTCTGCGACGTCAACCGCGCCGTCATGGCCGGGCTGAAGCCCGATCGCACCGAAAGCGACCGGCCCCACAGCGACCGGCCCCACAGCGACCGGGCTTATAGCGACCGGGCCACCTCCGACAGCAACACCGCCGCCGGCAGGACGGGACCTGGCTGATGTCGCTGATCCTCAAGCTGGCCCCCGGAGAAAGACTGTTCATCAATGGCGCCGTCGTCACCAATGGTGATCGCCGTGCCTATCTGATGGTCGAGACCAAGGCGCAGATCGTGCGCGAGAAGGATGTGCTGCTGCCCGAGGATGCCTCGACGCCGGTGCGCCGCGCCTATTTCGCCGCGCAGAACGTGCTGCTGAACGCGCAGTCCTCGCTCGGCAGCATCGACGCCTTTCTCGAGCAGGTCGCCTGCCTGCGCGGCGTCTTCCTCAAGAGCGAGCACACGCTGCTGCTCGACGAGGCGGAGCAGCAGATGCGCCACGGCAACACCTATCGCGCGCTGGCCGCGCTGCGCGACCTGGTCATGTATGAATCCGTGCTGCTGGAGCTCGACCCGCCGCAGCGCTTCCGCCGCGACGGCACGCCGCGCCCGCCGGCGACCGCCGAGCTCTCCCTCAGGGATGCAGCCCTGAGGCACCCGCCCAGTGATGCGAAAATGTCCCGGTAAGTGTAGCCTGACGTTTGCGGGAGAAACCCTCGCCGACCCGGTCCAAAGCCGAACCCAGGAGCAGCCTCCATGATCGAAGCCACCCAATCGGTGAAGAAGCAGGCGAGCGCGCCCGAGCCTGCGGCCAAGGGCCCGGCCCGGGTCGAGACAGAGGAGCGGGAGGCCACCAACCCGGCCCCCGCCAGCACCGAGCTCCAGGTGCCCGAGCGGCAGAAGCAGGTGACGCCGCCGAGCCCGAGCTTCGACGTGCGCCTCGACGCCGAGACCATGCGCCTCTATTCCGAGCTGCGCGACCCGGAGACCGACCGGGTGATCCTGCGCCTGCCTGCCGGCTATCAGCCGAGCGACGAGGAGGGCGGGGTCTCGCACCTCTCGACCGAGGCATGAGCGTCAGCGCCGTCGCCATCGGCGTGCCCACCGGCCTGGCCGGCTGGAAGCTGCTGCAGAGCAAGACGCCGGCCGACTTCAAGGCCTTCACCAAGGATCCCGTGCTGCAGCGGGACATCGCCTATCTGCGCGAGAAGCTGCCGACCAAGCTGACCGCCCAGGAGCTGCTGGCCGATCGCCGGCTGCAGGCCATGGTGCTGCAGGCCTATGGGCTGGACAAGCAGATCGGCTTCGACGCGCTGATGCGCAAGGTGCTGGACAGCAATCCCGACGACGACAGCTCGACCGCCGCCCGCATGGTCGACTACCGCTACCGGCAGATCGCGGCCGACCTGAACTATGGCGGCATCAGCATCCCGGAGATCCCTGCCGTCCTCTCCAGCACCACGCTGCAGATGGAAGGGGTGATGACCGGGCAGACCTTCACCAGCTTCAACGGCACCATGGGCGGGGTGAAGGTCGAGGGCGTCAACCTCGAGGGGATGACCAAGCGCAGCGACATCGCCGCCGCGCTGCAGGCTGCCTTCCAGAAGGCCGATGGCGGGCGCGGCGACATCACCGTCCAGGCGCTCGGCGTCAAGATCATCTTCAGCGATGCGAAAGGCCGCGGCAAGAGCGACTTCACCTTCATCGCCGATCCCGACAGCACCCCCCGCGCCTATCTGCTGTCGGAAAGCGCCGGCAGCCAGCGGGTCGCCGGCAGCGGCGGGCCCAAGGTGACCGACAGCGCCACCATCGACGCCATTGTCGCCAAGTTCACCCAGGCCCGCTTCGAGGAAAGCCTGGGCCAGAGCTCCGACAGCCTGCGCCGCGCCGTCTATGCCAAGCGCCTGCTGCCGCAGATCGCCAACTGGTACAGCGTCATCGCCGACCGCAACCTGGCGACGGTGGTGCAGGCGGCGCTCGGCCTGCCGGACAGCTTCGGCCAGATCGACGTCGACCGGCAGAAGACCATCCTGGAGCAGCGGATGGACATCGCCGACTTCAAGGATTTGGCCAAGCTCGGCAAGATCATCGAGCGCTATGTGGCGCAGAGCAGCATCGAGGAAGCCAAGGCCTTCGCCAGCGGCGGCCTGAGCAGCCTGGTGCAGCCGGTCTATTGGGGCCGCGACAGCTTCGACGGCAGCGCCGCCGCGGCGCTGCTCTCGACGGTCATGACACGCTGAGCGTCACGACACAGGACAGGCTCAGAGAGGACAGGGCAAGGGCGGCAGGCTGCGGCCATCGACATAGGTCAGGCGGATCTGCGCCGCCAGCGCCTCGGCCAGGGCCACGGCGCCGCCGCCCGGCGGCGTGACCACGCCCAGCAGCCCGCTGCGCTGCGAGGTCCAGCGCAGCGGCAGTATCGTTCCGTCGCCGGGCAGGAAGACCTCGGCAGCCAGCACGCCGGGATGCGCGCGGACGGCCGCCGGGATGTCCACCGACACCGCTTGACCGGGCGGGAACAGCAGGAAACGGAAGCAGGCCTCGGCCTGCGGCGGCAGCGCTGGCGGCAGCGGTGACGCCAATCCGCAGGCGCGGCGGCATTCGGCCAGGAAGGGATCGGCGCCGCCAACCGCCCCGGCCAGGTCCGGGGTCAGCCCGCCGCCGCAGCGCATCGCCAGCTCGATCGGCCGCAGCCCCGCGGGCGTCGCCGCGAACTCGACATGGCTGCTGCCATCGCGGAACCCGAGCGCGGCGCAGAGGGAAACAACCATCGCCTCGGCCTCGTCGCGCAGGGCGGCGGCGGCCGCGTCGTAATGCACGGCCAGGTCGACGCAGTAAGGCTCGGGCGACTTGACCTTGCGGCCGATGGCCACCACCCGGGCGCGGCCGTCGCGCAGCACCGCCTCGGCCGAGAATTGCGCGCCGGGCAGCCGCGTCTCGGCCAGGACAGGGCTGTCCGGCAAACCGCCGGCCCGGGCGAAGTCATGCGCCGCGGCCAACCCCTCGGGTCCGGCGACCCGGCTGACGCCGCGCGAGCCGCCCTGGCTCAGCGCCGGCTTCAGCACGATGGGATAGCCGCCGAGCCGCGCGACCAGCGGCGCCGCATCCGCCGGATCGGGCATCAGGGCGAAGGGCACGGCCCAGGGCGTGGCGTGCGCGGCCCAGGCGGTGCGCTGCGCCAGCTTGCTCAGGCCCTGCGCGATCACCACAGGGTCGGCGGCGCCGGGCAGGCCGAGGCGCCGCCGACCCTGTGGTGATCGCGCAGGGCCTGAGC
>NZ_MLCO01000077.1 GCF_001982615.1 Teichococcus deserti
GGTCTCGCTGCCCTGCAGGGCGGCGGGCAGGCGCTCGGCGGCCAGCGCCAGCCAGGCCAGCTCATGGGCCAGGGTCGGGCTTTCGGCCAGGACGGCGCGCCAGATGTCGCCGGCCTCCGGCAGCTCGGCCTCGGCATCCAGCTTCCAGCCGCCGCCCGCAGGCTCGGCCAGGCCGTCCTCGGCCAGCGCGCGCAGCATGGCCTGGGCATAGGGCGTCAGGCCCATGGCCGGCAGGCGGCCGCCCTCGCCGGCGATCCCGGCCAGGGCCGTGTGCAGGCTGGAGACGACATGGCCTTCCAGCAGCAGCGCGGTCTCGGACAGGTCCTGGGCCTGGTCCTCGGCCAGCGCGGCGGTGGCGGCGGCGTCGAGGTCGATGGTCGGCGCGCGGCCGGGCTGCGGGCCAACCGCCTGGTCGACCAGACGGAACACGGCCTCTTCCGGCGTCAGGCGCGGCGCCAGGCGGATGCGCTGCATCCAGCCATCCTCGAGGCGGGCGACCACCTGGCCGCCGCCGTCGCGCAGCACCAGGGTGTAGTGGCCGGAGCGCTCGCCGCGATGCAGCATCTGCAGGTCGGCGGTGACCGGCACCGGGGCGCCGCGCTTCAGCACGACGCGGCCGAAGCGGACCGGGACGACGGCGCGGCCGTCCTGGCTTTCGCCCGGGGCCAGCAGCTCGACCATGCCCTGCAGCGCGCCGTCGAAGCGCACCGGGTGCAGCAGCCAGCCGGCATCGTCGGCGGGGGCGGCCCCGGGCAGGACGAGCCTGACCTCGGCGCGGCGGCCGGCCTGGCCGACGCTGACGCTGTCGACCACGGCGAAGGCCGGGCCGTAGTCGAGGTGGTAGCGCCGCGCCTGGGCGCGGGTCTGCTCGCCCGGGATCAGATGCGGGCTGACCGGGGCCGGCACGGCATCGCCCGGCAGGGCGGCCAGCGTCGAGGGCGCCACCTGGCCGCGGGCATGCAGCGTCCAGCCCTCGCCGGACAGGCGCGGGCGGCTTTCCAGGCGGAACAGGCCGGATTCAGGGTCCAGCTGGCTGCGGAGCTCGCGCGAGCGGTCGGCCGAGAGCGGCAGGGCGCGCAGGATCTGCATGTCGCGCAGCTCGAGCGCCGGCGCCTCCGGGAACAGCAGCGCGCCGGCGGCGAAGGCCATCTCCAGCATGGCGGTGGCGGGGAAGACCGGCTCGCCGCCCAGCTTGTGGTCGGCCAGCCAGGGCTCCAGCGTGGTGTCGAGCAGCCGGCGCCATTCGCCGAGCTCGGCGCCGGCCCGCTGGCCGAGCAGCGGGTGGTCGGTCTGCGGGTCGGTCAGCCGCGCGGATTCGGCGCTGGGGGTGAACCAGTGGCGCTGCCGCTCGAAGGGGGTGAAGGGCAGGCCGCGGCGGGTGGCGGGGCCCTGCCAGGCCGGCCCCTGGCGCGGGTCGGCGCCCTGGGCGAAGGCGCGGTCGGCGAGGCCGGCGAAGGGGTCGCCCAGGCCGTCGCGGCGCGACAGGCTGGGCAGCACCGGGGCCTCGGCCTCGGCGGCGCGCAGGCTTTCGCGCAGATAGGATTGCAGGACCGGATGCGGGCCGATCTCGATGAAGAGGCGGGCGCCGCAATCCACCGCCGCCTGCACCGCCGCCTGGAAGCGGACCGGGGCGCGCAGGTTCTGCCACCAGTATTCGGCATCCAGCGCGACGCCGGGCAGCTTGCTGCCGGTGACCGAGGAGAGGAAGGCGCGCGCCTCGGCGCCCGGGGTCAGCGTCTTCAGGTCGGCGGCCAGCGCGTCGCGCACCGGGTCCATCGCCGCCGAATGGAAGGCATAGTCGAGATCGAGGCGGACGGCGGCCAGGCGCTGCGCCTTGGCGGCCGCGACCAGCGTGTCGATCGCAGCCTCCGGTCCGGCGACGGTGATGGCGTCGGGGGCGTTGTAGGCGGCGATCTCCGGCCGCCAGCCGGCGGCGTCGGGGGCGCAGGCGGCGAGCAGGGGGGCTGCCGCCTCGGCGCCGCAGCCGATGGCAGCCATGCGGCCATGGCCCTGGCGGCTGTGCTGGGCGCGGGAGCGGGCGACCACCAGCGTCACCGCCTGCTGCAGCGTCAGGATGCCGGCGGCATGGGCGGCGGCGACCTCGCCGACCGAGTGGCCGAGGCAGAGGTCGGGGCGGATGCCCTCGGCGGCCAAGGCGGCGAGGATGCCGAGCTGGACGAGGAAGAGCAGCGGCTGGGCGCGGTCGGTGCCGGCCAGCTCCTCGGCCGTCACGCCACGCTTCAGCAGGGCGTAACCGGACCAGCCGGTCAGCGGGGTCAGCAGCGCATCGGCCTGGCGCACGGCGGCGCGGAAGGCGGCGTTGTGCGCCATGGCTTCCGTCGCCATGCCGGCGAATTGCGCGCCATTGCCGGAGAAGACGAAGGCGACATGGCCGCCGGCGCCGCGCTTGGCGACGCCCTGGGCCAGGCCTTCGGGGCGCTCGCCGGCCAGCCAGCCGGCCAGGCGATCCGCGAGCGCTTCGGGCGTGTCGCCGCGCAGCGCCAGGCGGTGGCCATGCAGGTCGCGATGCCGGGCGGCGCCGCGCAGCAGGGCAGGGACCGGGTCGTTGGCGGGCGCCTCCACGGGGGTGGAAAGCTTCTCATGCCAGCTGGCCGCGAGCTCGCGCAGCGCGGCGGCGGAGCGGGCGGAAAGCAGCAGCGGCGGCGTCGCCTTGGCCGGCTTCGCGGCGGCGGGCTTCACGGCCGGGGCGCGGCCCAGCAGCAGCGAGGCATTGGTGCCGCCGAAGCCGAAGCTGTTGACGCCGGCCAGCGACTTTTCCGTCAGCGTCAATTCCTCGGTCGCGGTGGCGACGCGGAGATTGAGGCCGGCGAAGTCGATGTTCGGGTTCGGCGTGTTGAAATGCAGGTTGGCGGGCAGCTGGCCGCGCTCCAGCACCAGCATCGCCTTCAGCAGCCCGGCCATGCCCGAGGCCGGCTCCAGATGGCCGATATTGGTCTTCACCGAGCCGATCGGCAGCGGCGTGCTGCGGCCCTGCGCCAGGGCGGTGCCGATCGCCCAGGTCTCGGCCGGGTCGCCGGCCTGGGTGCCGGTGCCATGCGCCTCGAAATAGGCGAGGTCGGCGGTGTCCACGCCCGCCTCGGCGACGGTGCGGGCCAGCAGCGCGGCCTGGGCCTCGCGATTGGGCAGCGACAACCCGATGGTGCGGCCGGCGGCATTGGTCCCGCAGCCGAGGATCAGCCCGCGGATGGCATCGCCCGCGGCCAGCGCCGCCGAGAGCGGCTTCAGCACCACGAGGCCGGCGCCCTCGCCGCGGACATAGCCGTCGGCGGCGGCATCGAAGGCCTGGCAGCGGCCGCGGGCGGAGAGCATGCCGGCGCGGGAGAAGCCGGCGAAGGCGAAGGGCGAGAGCAGCAGCTGCACGCCGCCGACGAGCGCCGCCTCGACCCGGCCGGCGCGGATCGCAGCGACCGCAGCCTCCAGCGCGACCAGGGAGGAGGAGCAGGCGGTGTCCACCGTCTGTCCCGGACCGCGCAGGTCGAAGACATTGGTCAGGCGGTTGGACAGGATCGACAGGGTGTTGCCCGTCATGAAGTAGCGGTCGGTGCCGGCGGGGTCGGCCAGCCGCAGCTCGGCATGGTCGGTCGAGCTGCCGCCGATCCAGACGCCGACCTGGCGCCCGGCGAGCTGCGTCGCAGGCCAGCCGGCATCCTCCAGCGCCTCGGCCGCGACCTCGAGCAGCAGGCGCTGCTGCGGGTCCATCTCGGCCGCCTCGCGCGGCGAGAGGCCGAAGGCGGGGGCGTCGAAGCCGGTGATGTCGCCCAGATGCGCGGCGGCGAAGCTGTAGGAGCGGCCGGGCTCGCCCTTGCGCGGATGGTGGAAGGCAGCCTGGGTGAAGCGCTCGGCCGGCAGGGTGGCAACCGCGTCGCCGCCACGCGCCAGCAGGTCCCAGAAGGCCTCCAGATCGGGCGCGCCGGGCAGGCGGCAGGCGGCGCCGATGATGGCGATCGGTTCCCGGGCCAGGCCTTGATCCTGCTTGTCCCGGGTCTGCCGGCGGGCGGAGAGCTTTCTAGCTTCGGTCATTCCACATGCTCAGCGCGCCGCCTGGGGGCAGCCTGCGCGAAGGGTTCGAGAGAACGGACAGATCGCGCGACGGGCGGCAGGGCCCATCCGCGGTCGGTCATGGCACGGCTTCGGCGCCTGCGGCAACAACCCCGCCGGGAACGCCGGCGGCGACCACACCCGGCTGGCCGCCCCAGGCGCCATTGGACATGCCGGCCGGAACCGGCGCACGGGCGGCGCGGGCGCGGGCGGCGTGGCCCGAGGGGGCCTGGCGCGGCGTCGGATCGGTGACCTCGGAGAGCAGCCCGTCGACCAGGCGGAAATGCTCGGCCCAGTCGGGTGCCTTCCAGCCGGCCATGCGCGCCATCTGGGCGGCGCGGGCCGGGCTGTGCGGATCGGCATAGTCGAGCACCGCGTGGCGCCAAGCGGTGCCATCCAGCGGGTCGAGATAGTCGGGGACGTCGCCGCCGACCTCGCGCAGCGCGGGGAGGTCGGAGCAGATGGTCGGCACGCCGATCGCCAGCGCCTCGGCCAGCGGCAGGCCGTAGCCCTCGGCAAAGGAGGGGAACAGCAGGGCGGTGGCGCCCTGCATCACCTCGGCCACCATGCGGTCGGGCAGCTGGCCGACTTCCTGCACCAGGCCGCGCAGCGAGACGCAGCGCTCCAGGATGTCGACGATGTTCTCGTTCTCCCAGCCGCGCTTGCCGATGACGATCAGCCGGGGCGTCGCGGCGCCATGGGTGCGCGCCAGCTCGCGCCACATGTGCAGCAGCAGCAGGTGGTTCTTGCGCGGCTCGATGGTGCCGAGGGTGACGAAATAGGGGTCGGAGGGGGGCGTCGGCACGGCGCGCGGCAGGGTGTCGATGCCGAGCGGCGCGACGAGGACCGGCGGCGGCGTGACGCGGCCACCCAGATGCGGCGCCAGCGCCTCGGCCGTCGCCGCCGAGTTGACGATGATGCCGTCGGCCAGCGCCGCCGTGGTGCCGATGCGGCGCAGATGCTTCTCCGCCTGGCCGGGGCGGGCGTATTCCGGATGGGTGACCGGGATCAGGTCATGGATCAGGGGGACGAAGGCGCAGCCGGCGCGGCGCATCGCCTCGATCGGCCCGGCGCGGTCCAGCGCCTGGTGCGAGACCAGCAGGAAGGCGATGCGGCGGCCCGACTGCAGCAGCCGCGCCAGCCCGCTGCGGCCGAGCCCCAGCAGCAGCCGCCCGCGCCCGAGCGAGCCCAGCCGCGCCGCGCGGCGGAAGGCCGGGCCATTGGCCTGGCCGCTGCTCCAGGCCTCGGTCAGGGCGGCGACCAGGTCGGCGACCAGCTTGCGCGGCAGCTGGCCGAAGCCGCCCTGCAGCTCCTGGCCGACGAAGCTGCAGACCTCCTCGGGCGCGGCGAGCCAGTGGCGGGCATAGGCGAGCTCGACGCGATCGATGCCGGAAGGGGTGCGCTTGCGGCCGCAGCCGAGCAGGCGCGAGACATCCAGGATCACGTGCAGGCTGTCGTCTCGGTGCGGGTCAGCAGGCATCACGGATCCTCGGGATACGGTGGCACCCTGACGGGCAGCCCCCGATGCAATCGAAGTCAGCAGATCGGTCGTAGGCGGCAATTCGGGTCGGCGTTCGCCAGACTATGCTGCAACTGCGAAGGGAGACTGTCACGATTTTGTGGCGGGATTAACCCTTGGTCAATCTCATTTATGAGAATGTGCTTGTTTCGACGGGTAATTTTGCTTTGAACTTTTCGTTATGAGCACAAAAATCAAGCGTTTAGGGCTCAGGCTTTAGTGCAATATTAAATTTACCGTCATTCCGCCTGTAACGGTATCCGGTTAGCGGATACGCCACTCGTCAAAATTTCATGCATGGTTTCCGCGCTCTTCAGCCGGATGTCGGCATAGGCGGCGGGGGTGTGGAAGGCGCTGTGCGGCGTCACGATCAGCCGCCCGGAAAGCCAGGATTCCCGCGCCCGATAGGCCGCAAGCAACGGTGGGATCGGACCCGTCGCCGGCGGCTCGATCGGCAGCACGTCGAGTCCCGCCCCGGCCAGGTGGCCGTCCCGCAGGCAGCGCTCCAGCGCATCCAGGTCGAGAATCGGGCCGCGCGCCGTGTTCACCACCACCGCTCCGGGCCGCAGCCGGCGCAGCGCCGCCTCGTCCACCAGGCCGGTGGTCGCCCGCGTCAGCGGCGCATGCAGCGACAGCGTGTCGGTGCGCTCCATCAGTGCCTCCAGGCTGCGGCAGCGGGTGATGCCCAGCGCCCGGTCCACCCCGTTCGGCAGATGCGGGTCGTAGAAGGCAACGTCGAAGCCGAAGGCGCGGGCCCGCAGCGCCACCGCGGTGCCGATCCGCCCCAGCCCGAGAATGCCGAAATTCTGCTCGCCCAGCCGCTGGATCAGCGGCGTCTCCACCTGGGTCCAGGCCGCCGGGCTGTCGCCGCGCTGCAGGTCGTGGTGCAGGGCGATGCCGCGCCGCAAGGCCAGCGCCAGGGCCACTGCATGGTCGGCGACCTCGGTGGTGCCGTAGTCGGGGACGTTGCAGACGGCGACGCCGCGTTCCGCCAGCGCCACCCGGTCCAGCCGGTCATAGCCCACGCCCATCCGCACCACGGCGCGCAGCTTCGGGAAGCGCGGCAGGTCCTCGGCGCGCAGCCAGTTGCGGAAGATGAACAGCCCTTCCGCCTCGGCGCAGAGCGCATCGGGCAGCGCGGCCAGCCCCGATTCGCCGCCGCCACGCAGCAGCCGGATGCGGCCGGCGAACAGCGCATCCTCCAGCGCGGTGTCGGGGTAGAGGCCCTCCGGCTCGAGCACGGTCAGCATGCAAGAAATTTCCCCCGGATTTTCGTTGCGCGCAGGATGCGATCGCGGGGTTGGGGGCGCAAGCCACCCCGCCTAAGCTTTGCGTCATCGCAGCGACGAAGGCAGAGCCCATGGCGGACCGCAGCATCCTGATCACCGGCGCATCCAGCGGCATCGGCGCCGCCACCGCCCGCGCCATGGCCGCCCCCGGCGCGCGGCTGGCCCTGCATGCCCGCAACAACCGCGAGGGTGCCGAGCGAGTCGCGGCCAGCGTCCGCGAACTGGGCGCCGAGGCCGTGGTGCTGATGGCCGACCTGGTCGAGCCCGAGGCCGCCGGCCGCCTGGTGGCCGAAGCCGCCGACAAGCTGGGCGGCCTGGACGTCCTGGTCTCCAATGCCGGCTTCGCCGACCGGACCCCGGTGGCGCAGCTGACCGACGAGGCCTTCGCCCGCAGCCAGGACACCATCCTCTGGGCGCTGCTGCGCCTGGCCCGTGCCGCCGGCCCGAT
The DNA here is from genome assembly GCF_001982615.1 of Teichococcus deserti. Lineage (GTDB taxonomy): Bacteria > Pseudomonadota > Alphaproteobacteria > Acetobacterales > Acetobacteraceae > Pseudoroseomonas > Pseudoroseomonas deserti. The sequence continues at coordinate 7,316 of NZ_MLCO01000077.1, forward strand.
CCTGGCCCAGGGCAACGCGCCCCGCCTGGTCGCCGTCTCCTCCTTCGTCGCGCACAACTTCCGCACCGACAGCACCGTCTTCCCGGCCTCGGCCGCGGCGAAGGGCGGGCTGGAGGCGCTGGTGAAGGCCCTGGCCCTGGAATGGGCGCCGGTCGTGACGGTGAACGCGGTGGCCCCCGGCTACACCCAGAAGGACGCCGGCGCCCATGCCGCGCTGGACGCCAAGGGCTGGGAAGCCGTGCTGACCCGCATCCCGATGCGCCGCCTGGGCCTGCCCGCCGAAGTCGCCGAGGCGATCGCGTTCCTGGGCTCGGTGAAGGCGGGGTACATCACGGGGCAGGTGCTCCACGTCGATGGGGGCGTGGTCGTCTGAAGAGAAGGCCGGCTTGAAGAGAAGGCAGGGGGCAAGGCCAGGGGAATGAATTCCCCTGGACCCCTTCTTCTTTCTGGGGTGACTGCCGTGTCCACGTGACGACAGGATGTGGAACGGCCCGGCGGCAGCGCGACCTGTGAGGGCGCGCCGTTTTCATGGGCCGGCGTCCCGCCGAGATGCCCTGGTGTGGGTTTGGTTGGAGCGCTGGCTCCCGAACGGCCGATGATCAGAAAGAAGATGGGGGCTTGGGGGAATTCATTCCCCCAACCTTCAGCCTGCCTTCTCTAAGCCTGTCTTCTCTTCAAGACCCCAACGCCACCAGATCCGCCCGCAACCGCGCCGCGTTCCCCGGTGGCAGTTCCGCCTCCACCGCCGCGTGCGTCTCGGTCCAGATCGGCATCGCCTCGGTCAGCAGCATCCGACCTGCGGGGGTCAGGGCCAGGCGGCGGCTGCGCTTGTCGGCCTCCGACACCAGCACCTGCACCAGGCCGCGGCGTTCCAGCGGCTTCAGCATCGCGGTCAGCGTCGTGCGGTCCATCGCCAGCAGCCGGGCGACCGGGGCCATCGGCGGCGGCTCGGGGCGGTTCAGCGACATCAGCAGCGAGAACTGCCCGTTGGTCAGCCCCACCGGCCGCAGCGCGGCGTCGAAGCGGCGGGCGAGCGCGCGGGCGGCGCGCTGGGCATGCAGGCACAGGCAGTGGTCGCGCACCATGAGCGTGGTCGCGAAAGGCAGCTCGGCCGGTTCTGACACAGAGTTTATAATGTTGATATCAACCTTCTCTGTCAAGGTGGCGGGTAGGGAGGAACGACGATGCAGAACCAGGTCGTCTCGCGCGAGGACTGGCTGGCGGCCCGCAAGGCCCTGCTGGCCGAGGAAAAGGCAATGACCAGGGCCCGCGACCGGCTGAACGAAGCCCGCCGCGCGCTGCCCTGGGTGGCGGTGGCGGAGGACTACCGCTTCGACACGCCCGCCGGGCCGAGGCGGCTGTCCGAGCTGTTCGAGGGCCGCAGCCAGCTGATCGTCTACCACTTCATGCTGGCCCCGGGCTGGGAGGCGGGCTGCACCGGCTGCTCCTTCGTGGCCGACCACCTGGATGGCACGCTGCCGCATCTGCAGCACCATGATATCAGCCTGGTCGCGGTGTCGCGCGCGCCGCTGGCGGAGATCGAGGCCTATCGCCGCCGCATGGGCTGGCATTTTCCCTGGGTCTCCTCGCATGGCAGCCGCTTCAACGAGGATTACCATGTCAGCTTCCCGGCGGAAGCCATGGCCCGGGGCAGCATCGACTACAACTACGCTCCCCTGCCGGCCGGCAGCGCGGAGAGCGAGATGCCCGGCCTCAGCGTCTTTGCCCGCGGCGATGGCGGCCAGGTCTTCCACACCTATTCCAGCTACGCCCGCGGGCTGGAGGAGCTGCTGGGCACCTTCATGCTGATGGACCGCACGCCGCTGGGCCGCAACGAGCGCGGCACCATGGACTGGGTGCGCCGCCACGACGAATACGCTGAAGCCGACGGCAAGCCTGCCGCCGCCGCCTGCTGCCACGACTGACAGGATCGGAAAGACGATGAGCGATTGCATGGCGCCCAGCATCACCGACCAGCACCGCTGGCTGCTGCAGTTCCAGGGCGAATGGCACATGGTCGCCGATTGCGCGGCGCCCCCGGGCGGCGAGCCCGTCCATTTCGAAGGGCGCGAGACGGTGCGCGCGCTCGGCGAGGCCTGGATCCATTGCGAGGGCATCGGCCCCGGCCCGACCCCGGAGAGCGAGGCGCGCAGCGTCATGCTGCTGGGCTACGACACCGCCAAGGGCTGCTTCGTCGGCACCTTCACCGGCTCGATGATGACCAATCTCTGGATCTATCAGGGCCAGCTCGATGCCGATCGCCGCATGCTGACGCTGGACACCGAGGGCCCGAATTTCGGCCCCGAGGGCGGCACCGCGAAGTTCCAGGACATCATCGCGCTGGAGGCCGATGGCGGCCGCAGCATGACGTCGCGCATGCAGAAGCCCGATGGCCGCTGGGAGCAGGTGATGCGCGCCGTCTATCGCCGCATCTGACGCGGGGGCTGCGGCGTTGGTTGCCTGATCCCATCGAAGGACCGACGCCATGCAGCAGCCCCGCATCGCCCGCATCTGGCGCGGCCGCGTCCTGCGCGACCGCGCCGACGAATACGAGCTCTACAACTACGAGGCCGGCATCCTGCCGCTGGTCGAGAGGGCGCTGGCGGTGCAGACCTTCCGCGAGGAGCTCGGCGCCGAGGTGGAGTTCACCACCATCTCCTACTGGCCGGACGTCGAGTCGATGGCCCGCTTCACCGGCCGCGACCCCACGGACATCCACCACCTGCGCCGCGACCCCGAATTCCTGGTCAGCCTGCCGAGCGCCGTGCAGATCCTGCAGCTGCGCAGCAGCCATGGCTTCGGCCTGCCGCCCTTCGAGCCCGGTTAAGCCAGCACCTTGAAGCCCGCGAAGCGCAGCGTGGCGCGCAGCACCTCGTCCGGCCGCGCCTCCAGCTCCAGCATCGCCTGATAGGGGTCATCGCCGGCCAGGCCCAGCACGGCGGCGAAGGCGGGCTCGGTCTTGCGCCCGGCCTCGCGGTGGCGCTTCACCGCGGCGCGCAACGGCGGGCCGCCCATCGCCAGCAGCCGGCTCTCGACGCGAAAATGCCGCCAGCCATGCTGCTCCGCCACCGGCCGCGCCTGGCCGAAGATCTCCACCGGCCAGCCCTCCAGCGTGAAGGCGGCGACCACCGGCCGGTCCGCCCAGCGCCATTGCCGCATCCGGAACCCCGGCGCCTCGGCGAAGGCCTGCCAGACCACGGCGGCGAAGGCGATGGCGTCGGGGGCGTGGCACAGCACGTCGATGTCGCTGCCCGGCAGGTCCAGCCCCAGCGGCGGCGTCCCCGCCACATGCGGGTCGAACTCGGCCAGCCGCGCCAGCAGGCTGCCGCGCCGCAGGGCCTCGCGATAATCCGGACGCAGCGCGGCCGTCGGCATCAGTCGATCCGGATATCCGCCTCGCGCACCAGGGTCGCCATGCTCTGCCGCCCCTCCTGCACGAAGCGGGCGAAATCCGCGGGCCGGCTTCCGACCGGCACGGCGGCCAGCTGGGCCAGGCGCGCCTGCACCTCGGGCTCCGCCAGCGACGCCGCCAGCGCGGCATGCAGCGTCTCGGCCGTCGCCAATGGCAGCTTCGCCGGCCCGAACAGCGCCGCCCATTCGGAGATCGTCAGCCCCGGCAGCCCGGCCTCGGCGAAGGTCGGCACCTCCGGCTGCACCGTGACGCGCTGCTCGGCGGCCACCGCCAGGAAGCGCGCCCGCCCCGCCGCCACCACGGGGCCTGCCGACAGCGCGGTGATGAAGGCGGCGTCCAGGTTGCCGCCGGCCAGGTCGCGCGCCGCATCGGCGCCGCCGCGATAGGGCACATGCTGCAGGGTGATGCCGGCCAGGCGCTGCAGCTGCACCACCGCCAGATGCCCCGCGGTGGCATTGCCCTGGGTGCCGATGTTCAGCGTCCCCGGCTGCGCCTTGGCCAGGGCGATGAAGCCGGCCAGGTCGCGCACCGGCGATTCCGCCTTCACCGCCAGAACCTGCGGGAAGGTCGTCACCAGCGAGATCGGCGTGAAGGCGGTGGCATAGTCGAAGGGCAGCCCCTTCAGCAGTGCCGGATTGACCAGATGGGAAGAAGCGTCCCACAGCAGCGTCTGCCCGTCCGGCGCCGCCTGCGCCACCGCGCCGCCGCCGACGCTGCCGCTGGCACCCGTGCGGTTCTCGACGACGATGGTCTGGCCCAGCCGCTCGCCCATCCGCGGCGCGATGGTCCGTGCGGCGCTGTCGGCGGCACCGCCCGCGGCGAAAGGCACGATCAGCCGGATCACCCGGCCCTGCGCCAGGGCCGGCGCAGACAGCAACGAGGCGGCCAGGACAGCGCGACGAGTGAACATCGGAAAAGCTCCTCCATTTCTTAAAGAGAAGCTTAAGCAAAAAGGCTGGGGGAATGAATTCCCCCAGGCCCCCTTCTTTTTCCTGTCCGTCAGTCCACCAGGGTGGCACGCACCTCGCCAGTCGAGCCATCGGCCACGCCAAGATCGGTCACATGCGGGCCGGCATTGCAGGCCAGGCTGGCACCCACCACCGCTTTGAACACCCGGTACGGCGGCAGCCATTCGGCGATGCCGTCGGTCGCGGCGCGCAAGGCCGAGAACTGCGCGGCGACCTCGGCCGCCGGGGCGTCGGAAATCAGGCCGGCGACCGGCAGGGGCAGCAGCGCCCGCACCACCCCGCCCGACGCCACCGCCATCCCTCCGCCGGCCGCGATCAGCGCATTGGCGGCCAGCGCCATGTCTTTCTCGCCGCGGCCGAAGACGCAGAGATTGTGGCTGTCATGCGCGACCGTCGTCGCCAGCGCGCCGCGCCAGCGGCCCCAGCCCTCCAGCACGCCCATCACCGGCACGGGCTCGGCCAGGCCGTGCCGATGCACCACCGCCATCCAGCAGGCCTCTTCCGGCAGGACCACGGCGCCATCGACGACGGCGGCCTCGATCTCGCCCCAGCGGGTGAAGCGCGGCTGCGACACCGTGCGCAGCCGGGCGGTCGGCCCGGGCGCGCGCAGCACGAAGTCAGTGGGCGATAAAAGCCCCAGCCGCATCGTGTCGCGCAGCCCCGGCGGATCGGCTTCCGGCAGCGGCGCCACCAGCGCCCCGTCCTGCGCCACCAGCGCACCGGAGACGAAGACCTCCGCCACCTCGAGCGCGTCGAGCGAGCCGACGGCCAGAAAATCCGCGCGGCGGCCCGGCGCGATCAGCCCGAGATCGGCGCGGCCGATGCGTTGCGCCGCATTCAGCGTCGCCGCGCGAAAAGCTTCCAGCGCCGGCATGCCGTAGCGAACCAGCCGGCGGATCAGGTCGATCATCCCGCCGCGCGCCACCAGGTCGTCGGGAAAGACGTCGTCGGTGCAGAGCGTCAGCGTCTGCGGCCAGCGGGGCAGGGAGGCCAGCGCCGCCACCGCCTCCGGCAGCAGGTAGTCATGGCTGCCGCGCAGTTCGATGGCGAAGCCGGCCCGCAGCTTCTCCAGCAGGTCGTCGCCCGAGGTGATCTCGTGGTCGGACGAGATCCCCGCCGCGGCGAAGCCCTGCAGCGCGCCGCCAGTCAGCGACCGCGCATGGCCGCAGACCAGCTTGCCGCTGTCCAGCCCGGCCTGGACGATGCCGGCCATCAGCGGGCTGCGCGCCAGCACGCCGCGCATGTCCATCACCTCGGCGACGCCGGCGACCTCCGGCCAGGACAGGATTTCTTCCAGTTCCTCGGAGCCGAAGGCGGCCCCGGCCCGCTCCAGCCCCGGCGCCGAGGGCACGCAGGACGGCGCCAGCACCAGCGCCCGCAGCGGCAGGTCGCGCAGGGCGTCGACCGCCCAGCGCAGGCCGGCGATGCCGGCGACGTTGCCCAGCTCGTGCGGGTCCCAGCAGACCGTCGTCGTGCCCTGCGGCAGCACCGTCTCGGCATAGCGGCGCGGGGTCAGCATCGAGCTCTCGACATGCATATGCGTGTCGATCAGCCCGGGCAGCAGGATGCGGCCGCCGAGGTCGATGACTGTCGCCGCATCGTCGCGGCTACCGCGCGGATGCACCGAGGCGATCAGCGGCCCAACGCAGCCGACATCGGCCTCGCGGATTTCACCGGTGGCCATGTCGGCGATGAGGCCGTTCACCAGCAGCAGGTCGAACGGAAGAAGGCCTTGGGCCGCGCGGACGGCGCGGTCGCGCAGGGCCCGGTCGTTCAGCGGAAAGCGCTGGTCGATGCTCATGCCAGGGAGATTAGCGGAAGCAGGGCTGCGGGGCGCACAAAGTAAAACAGGCTGCCCTTTTCAGGGCAGCCTGTTGAACTGGTGGAGCCAATCGGAATCGAACCGACGACCTCTTGAATGCCATTCAAGCGCTCTCCCAACTGAGCTATGGCCCCCCGGGGAAGTGAGGCGGGGTATAACTAGCGGCCGCGGGGCGCGCAAGCGTCTCGGCGCGGGTTATTTCCGTTTTTTTGCAGGACCGCTGCATGGCCGCCATGCGGGCACGCGGCTGGACAAGCTGACGCTGCTGAGCAGGTGCGGAAGAAACCGCTCCCGAAGCCCCCCGGCTGCCCCTTCCGCGACTGCGAAGGGGCCGTTAGCCTGCGGCCTTCCTGAACTGGGGAGCGTCAGTGATGCGGAAAGTCTACCCGGATGCGCGGGCCGCGCTGGAAGGCCTGCTGCGCGATGGGCTGTTGATCCATTCCGGCGGCTTCGGCCTTTGCGGCATCCCCGCCAGCCTGATCGAGGCCATCCGTGATTCCGGCGTGAAGGACCTGACGGTCGTCTCCAACAATGCCGGCGTCGACGATGCCGGCCTCGGCCTGCTGCTGCAGACCCGCCAGATCAAGAAGATGATCTCTTCCTACGTCGGCGAGAACGCGACCTTCGCGAAGCAGTTCCTGGCCGGCGAGCTGGAGATCGAGTTCAACCCGCAGGGCACGCTGGCCGAGCGCATCCGCGCCGGCGGCGCCGGCATTCCCGCCTTCTTCACCAAGACCGGCGTCGGCACCGCCGTGGCCGAGGGCAAGGAGACGCGGGACTTCGATGGCGAGACCTATGTGATGGAGCGCGGCATCTTCGCCGACATTGCCATCATCCATGCCTGGAAGGCGGATACCGAGGGCAACCTGGTGTTCCGCAAGACGGCGCGGAACTTCAACCCGATGATGGCCACGGCCGCCAAGGTGACCATCGTCCAGGTCGAGGAGCTGGTCCCGGCCGGCGCGATCGACCCCGACCAGATCCACACCCCCGGCATCTATGTGAAGCGCATCGTCAAGCTGCCCGAGGGCTATGCCAAGCGCATCGAGCAGCGCACCACCCGCAAGCGCGCGGCCTGAGGGAGGAGTAAGGATATGCCCTGGACCCGTGACGAGATGGCGGCCCGCGCCGCCCGCGAACTGCAAGACGGCTTCTACGTCAACCTCGGCATCGGCATCCCGACGCTGGTGGCCAACCACATCCCCGACGGCATCAGCGTCCAGCTGCAGTCGGAGAACGGCATGCTCGGCATGGGCCCCTTCCCCTATGAGGGCGAGGAGGACCCGGACCTGATCAATGCCGGCAAGCAGACCGTCACCACCCTGCCGACCACCAGCTTCTTCTCCTCGGCCGACAGCTTCGCGATGATCCGCGGCGGCCATGTCGACCTGTCCATCCTGGGCGCGCTGCAGGTGGCCGAGAATGGCGACCTGGCGAACTGGATGATCCCGGGGAAGATGGTGAAGGGCATGGGCGGCGCCATGGACCTGGTCGCCGGCGTCAAGAAGGTGGTGGTGCTGATGGAGCACACCGCCGGCGGCAAGCCCAAGCTCCTGCGCGAATGCACCCTGCCGCTGACCGGCAAGGCCGTGGTCGACCTGGTGATCACCGAGCTCGGCGTCTTCTCGATCGACCGCAAGGCCGGCGGCATGGCGCTGGTCGAGCTGGCGCCCGGCGTGACGCTGGACGAGGTCCGCGAGAAGACCGAGGCCGCCTTCGCCGCCTGAGGTTGCGATCCGCGCGGGGGAGGGGTGATCTCCTCCGCCGCGCGGAAAGATCACATAAACCTATCCTTATGCCTCGTGGCTTTCGCTTGGCCGCCGTGGATGACCGTGCTATCGCGGCCGCCATTGCGGAGAACAGACATGCCCGACGCGACCCCCGGCTTCAGCGACTACAAGGTCAAGGACATCTCGCTCGCGGCCTGGGGCCGCAAGGAGATCGCCATGGCCGAGGACGAGATGCCCGGCCTGATGGCGCTGCGCGCCGAATACGGCCCCAGCCAGCCGCTGAAGGGCGCCCGCATCGCCGGCTCCCTGCACATGACCATCCAGACCGCCGTGCTGATCGAGACGCTGACCGCGCTCGGCGCCGAGGTCCGCTGGTCGTCCTGCAACATCTTCTCGACCCAGGACCACGCCGCGGCCGCCATCGCTGCCGCCGGCATCCCGGTCTTCGCCTGGAAGGGCCTGTCGGAGGAAGAGTTCTGGTGGTGCATCGACCAGACCGTCCGCGGCCCGGATGGCTGGGAGATCAACATGATCCTGGACGACGGCGGCGACCTGACCACCGTCGTGCATGAGCGCTTCCCCGAGCTGCTGGCCAATGTCCGCGGCCTGTCGGAGGAGACCACCACCGGCGTCCACCGCCTGTGGGACATGGTGAAGAAGGGCACGCTGAAGGTGCCCGCCATCAACGTGAACGACAGCGTCACCAAGTCGAAGTTCGACAACCTCTATGGCTGCCGTGAGTCGCTGGTCGACGCCATCCGCCGCGGCACCGACGTCATGATGGCCGGCAAGGTCGCCGTCGTCGCCGGCTTCGGCGATGTCGGCAAGGGCTCGGCCGCGTCGCTGCGCAACGCCGGCTGCCGCGTGCTGGTGACCGAGGCCGATCCGATCTGCGCCCTGCAGGCCGCGATGGAAGGCTATGAGGTCGTGACCATGGAAGAGGGCGCCCCGCAGGGCGACATCTTCGTCACCGCCACCGGCAATATCGACGTGATCACGCTGGACCACATGCGCGCGATGAAGCACCGCGCCATCGTCTGCAACATCGGTCACTTCGACAGCGAGATCCAGATCGGCGCGCTGCGCAACTACACCTGGGACAACGTCAAGCCGCAGGTGGACGAGGTCATCTTCCCCGACGGCAAGCGCCTGATCGTGCTGTCGGAAGGCCGCCTGGTGAACCTGGGCAATGCCACCGGCCACCCGTCCTTCGTGATGTCGGCCAGCTTCTCCAACCAGGTGCTGGCCCAGATCGAGCTCTGGACCAACGCCAAGGCCTACGAGAACAAGGTCTACACCCTGCCGAAGAAGCTGGACGAGAAGGTCGCCGCCCTGCACCTGGCCAAGGTCGGCGCCAAGCTGACCAAGCTGTCGCCGGCCCAGGCCGAGTATATCGGCGTGCCGGTCGCCGGGCCGTTCAAGCACGAAGAGTATCGCTACTAAGGATAAAACTTCGGGGGGACAGTGTCCCCCCGGACCCCGCCGGGAGTCCTCCGGCGCCCCGTGGGACCAGCGGCGTCACTCGCGCTGGTTGTCAGGCTTGCGGACAGCCAGAAAAAAGATGGGGTCCAGGGGAATTCATTCCCCTGGCCTTTTTTATGTCCTGCCCAGACAGCAGCGGCTGCCTTCGCACAGCCGGGCTTTCCTTGCCGGCAGCAATGGGCTACGGGCAAGATTGTTGCGCTTTCCTGGGAGGAATCCGTCATGAATCGTCGCGCCCTGCTCGGCGCCGCGGCCGCCGCGCCTGTCGCGCTGGCTGCCCCCGCCCTGGCGCAGGCCGCGCCGGAGCTGCGCTGGCGGCTGACCAGCAGCTTCCCGCGCAACCTGGACATCCTGTTCGGCACCCCGGAAGGCATCGCCCGCCGGGTCGCGGCGCTGACCGACAACAAGTTCCAGATCCGCTGCTTCCCGGCCGGCGAGATCGTCGGCGGGCTGCAGGCGCTGGATGCGGTGCAGGCCGGCACGGTCGAATGCGCCCATTCGGCGGCCTATTACTACACCGGCAAGGACCCTTCCTTCGCCTTCTTCACCGCCATGCCCTTCGGCCTGAACACCCGCATGTTCAACGCCTGGAACCGGCACGGCGGCGGCCAGGCGCTGGCGAACGAGCTGTTCGGCTCCTACAACATCGTCCCCTTCAGCGCCGGCGACACCGGGGCCCAGATGGGCGGCTGGTTCCGCAAGGAAGTGAAGACGGTGGCCGATCTGCACGGCCTGAAGTTCCGCATCGCGGGCTTCGCCGGCCAGGTCTTCGCCAAGCTGGGCGCGGTGCCGACCCAGGTGGCGGCCTCCGACATCTATCCCTCGCTGGAGCGCGGCACGCTCGACGCCGTCGAGTTTGTCGGCCCCTATGACGACGAGAAGCTGGGCTTTGCCCGCGTGGCGCCGAACTACTACTTCCCGGGCTTCTGGGAGCCGGGCGCGCGGCTGCACCTGATGGTCAACAAGGCCGCCTTCGAGGCGCTGCCGGCCCCCTACAAGGCGGCGCTGGAAGCGGCCTGCGCCGAGGCCGACCAGGAGATGACCGCGCGCTACGACGCCGGCAACCCGCAGGCGCTGCGCCGTCTGGTCGCCGGCGGCGCCCAGCTGCGCCCCTGGTCGCGCGAGATTCTGGCCGCCGCCTGGAAGGCCGCGCATGAGCTCTACGACGAGACTGGCGCGAAGAACGAACGCTTCAAGAAGATCTGGGACTCCTATCGCCGCTTCCGCGACGACGAATATGCCTGGTTCCGGGTGGCGGAGAATTCCTTCGACAACTTCGCCTTCACCGCCCAGCAGACGGTGCGCTGATCCTGCAACAAGCCGGGGCCGCGGGATTTTTCGCGGCCCCTGCATGCCGTTAAAATATAAGAAATTTTCGGACTTTTCCGAGGGGTTTGAGTGACAAGCCAGGGCCGGCCGGGCTATCCGGAAGGCCCTTCCTGGCAGGACCCCTTCATGGATTTTTCCCTGGCTATTTCCGCCCTGTTGATGGGGGTGGTCGAGGGCCTCACCGAGTTCCTGCCGATCTCCTCGACCGGCCATCTGATCCTGCTGGGCGAGGCCATCGGCTTCCGCGGCCCGCCGGGCAAGACCTTCGAGATCAGCATCCAGCTGGGCGCCGTGCTGGCGGTGATCTGGCTGTTCCGGGCGACGCTGATCCGCATTGCCCTGGGCATGTGGAAGCGCGGCAGCCACGAATACTATTTCGCGCTGAACCTGGCCCTGGCCTTCCTGCCGGCGATGGTGCTGGGCGCGACGCTCTACAAGACGGTGACCGAGCTGCTCTACACGCCGCTGGTGGTGGCCCTGGCGCTCATCGCCGGCGGCGTCGCCATCATCGCCATCGAGCGCGCCCGCCCCGATCCCAGCATCCATTCGGTGCCCGAGATCGGGCCGCTGGCGGCGCTGCTGATCGGCTTCGGCCAGGCGCTGGCGATGATCCCGGGCACCAGCCGGTCGGGGGCCACCATCATCAGCGCGCTGCTGGTGGGCGTCGACCGGCGCACGGCGGCCGAGTTCAGCTTCCTCCTCGCCATCCCGACGATGATCGCGGCGACCGTCTTCAGCCTGTTCAAGAACCGCGCCGAGCTGGATTTCAGCGCGGCCGGCCTGATCGGCATCGGCTTCGTCGCCGCCTTCGTCGTGGCGCTGGTGGTGGTGCGCTGGCTGATGTCGGTGATCAGCCGCATCGGCTTCACCCCCTTCGCCTATTACCGCATCGCGCTGGGCCTGCTCATCCTCGGCTGGCTGGCCGTCCGCTGAGCCCTTCCTCGCCGGGGCGGCACCGCGCTGCGGTTGTGCCCCGGCGTCTCATTCCTGGAACTTGATCGCAGGGGATGGGGACGGCATCCTGCCGGCCCATTCCTCAGGCGGCACTGTTTCCCCCATGCGCTTCCCGGCCCGGGCCTTCTTCCTGATTTCGCTGCTGGCGTCCCCGGTGTTGCTCTCGGGCGGCGCCGCCGCGCAGATGTGGCCGAACGAGACCAGCCCGGGCGGCGACATGATGGCCGGCTCCGCCCGCCAGTTCGACCGCATCCGCCCCGTCATCCCGGCGCCGATGACGCAGGAGCTGCCGGTGGCGCCGACCGTCGCCGGCGTGCCCACCGCCGCCTGGACCCCGCCGCCGCTGCCGCAGGAGGCCGCGCCCGCCCGGCCCGGTCGCCGGGCTGCCGGCCGCGGCGCCACCCCGCGCCGCGCGGCGGTCGCCCGCCGCAGCGGCGAGGGCAGCCGCAACACCCGGCTGCGCAGCGACGAGGCCGCGCAGCGCCGCTTCACCGCGCGCGAGGCCGAGATCGAGCGGCTGCGCAGCCGGCTGGAGAGCGACCGCAACCGCTATGATTCGCAGCGCGCCAACACGGCGATCCGCTCGGCGCCGCAGCCCGCCTCGCCGGCGCTGACGCGGTAAGGCGACGGGGCCAGGCGGCCGCTCACCGCTTCAGCGGCTTGCGCAGGATCCATTTCGGGTTCTCGACCACCAGCTCCTGGCCGATTTCGGCGGCGAATTCCTGCGCCGCCTTGGCGACGCCGGGCCAGGGGAAGTCGTCGCCGACCAGCACGCCGCCCGGCGCCAGCAGCGCCCAGAAGCGGCGGGCGTCGCGCAGCACCGGCTCGTATTCATGCGCCGCGTCGATATGGATCAGCTCGGCCTTCACCCGCAGCCGCTGCAGGATGACGGCGGCGTTCTCGCTGGTCTGGGCCAGCGGCACCACGCGGTCCTGCAGCCCCAGATGCGCCATGTTGCTGAGGAACTGCCAATACAGCCCCGGCATCCCATGCCGCAGCCGCAATGAAGCAAAAATGTTGTCCTGGCGCTCGCGGTTCCAGTGCTCGGGGCTGCCCAGGAAGGTGTCGACCGCGATCACCGCGCCGGGCAGGGCGTTCTTCTGCAGCGCCTTGCAGAAGAAGGCGACCGAGGCGCCCTTCCAGACGCCGACATCGATGATGGTTTTCGGCTTCACCTCCTGCACCAGGCGGGCCAGCGTCGGATGGGTGCTGTTCCAGCCCTGCAGGTCCTGCGGCAGCTCCGGCGTGAAGCCGGCATAGAGATCCTCGCCGAAGAGCCGCTGCATCAGCGCCTGCGCGGGCGTTTCCTGGGCAGGGGTCCCCGTGGCGGCGGCGGCGTCGGACATGAAAAAAGCTCCCGGTCTGCACCGGGAGCTTGCCATCTCGATCCGCGATCGCAAAGGCGGCGGAAGCTAGTCCCTGGCCGCGGCGGGCTCGCCGAAGGCCATGACCAGCTCCTGGATGCGCTTCGGGTCGCTCTGCTCCATGACGCGGCGGGCGAAGCGGGCGCAGTCGTCGATCTGCAGCGTGCGCACCACCTGCTTCACCCGCGGGATGGCGCTGGCATTCATCGACAGCGTGCGGATGCCCAGGCCCAGCAGCAGCGGCACCAGCCGCGGATTGCCCGCCATCTCGCCGCAGACCGAGACCGGCATGCGCAGCCGCAGCGCCGCCTCCGTCGCGAACTGCACCAGCCGCAGCACGGCGGGGTGCAGCGGGTCGTAGAGATGGGCCACCTCCGCCTCGGCGCGGTCGACGGCCAGGGTGTACATGGCGAGGTCGTTGGTGCCGATGGCGAAGAAATCGGCCTCCAGCGCGATGGCGTCGGCGGCGAGCGCCGCGCCCGGCGTCTCGATCATGGCGCCCAGCGGCGGCAGCTTCTCCGGCAGCGGCACGCCCTTGCGGCGCAGCCGGCGGGCGACGCGCTCATAGATCTCGCGCGCCTGGGCGACCTCGGAGGGCACGGTGACCATCGGCAGCAGGATGCGCACCGGGCCCTGTGCGGCGATGCGCAGGATGGCGGCGAACTGCGCCTCCAGCAGCTCAGGGCGCTTCAGCAGCATGCGGATGCCGCGCAGGCCCAGCGCCGGGTTGGGGCCGGCGTGATAGGGCTCGATGCCTTCGGCCAGGGCCTCGATGTCCTTCTCGCCGCCCCAGTCGAGCACGCGGATGGTCACCTGGTCGCCGGCCAGAGGCCCGACGATCTGCGCATAGGCGTGGAACTGCGCATCCTCGTCCGGGAGATCCTCCCGGTTCATGAACAGGAACTCGGTGCGCAGCAGGCCGATGCCCTGCGCGCCGGCCTGGGCGATCAGCGGCAGCTCGGCCGGGATCTCCAGATTGGCCTGGAGCTCGACCTCCTCGGCATCCAGCGTGACCGAGGGCAGGCGCCGGAGCTTGCCGAGCCGGGTCTTCTCCTTGGCATAGGCGGCCAGCGCCTCGCGCCCGGCCTCCATGGCGGCAGGGCCGGGGCGCAGCACGATGGTGCCGGCGCTGCCGTCCAGCACCGCCTCGTCGCCGCGGGCGGCAGCCTCGGTCAGGCCAGGGCAGCCCAGCACCGAGGGGATGCCCAGCGCGCGCAGCATGATGGCGGTATGGCCATCGGCGCCGCCTTCCTCCGTCGCCACGCCGGCGATGCGGGCGGGGTCGAGCAGCGCGGCATCGGCCGGCGTCAGCTCCTCGGCCACCAGGATGGCGCCCTGCGGCACGCCCTTCAGGCTGCGGAAGGGGGTGGCGGTCAGGTTGCGGGTCAGGCGGCGGGCGATCTCGCGCACCTCGCCGGCGCGGCGCTTCAGGCCGGGCTTGTCGTCGTCCTTGGCGGCCAGGATGACGGCGGCGATGGCCTCGGCCTCGTCCTGCACGGCGGTCTCGGCGGCCAGCAGCTCCTCGCCGATGCGGCGGCGGGCGCCGCGCAGCAGCCGGCTGTCGCCCAGCATCATGGCATAGGCGTCGAGCAGCGGCGCCAGCTCTTCCTGCGCCTCCTCCGGCAGCACGCCGAGGCGCGCCTTCAGCTTGCCGACCTGCTTGCGGCTGGCGGCGGCCGCGGCGTTGAGGCGCGCGCGCTCATCCTCGACATGGCCGGCATCGACCTGGCGGCGCGGCGCCAGCGTCGGCTCCTCCGAGGTGTCGTAGACGGCGCCGATGGCGACGCCATGGCTGACCGGGATGCCGCGGATCGAGACCTCGCGGGTCTTGGCCTTGCGGCGCGGCTCCTTCTCCGGACGCACCGCCTCGGCCGCCTTCTCGGCGGCGCGCAGCACCTCGGCCTTCAGCGCTTCCGCCTCGGCCCTGGCCTCCGCCTTCTCCTTCGCGCTGGCCTTCTCAGTCTTCATGGAAACCGGCCTCGATCAGGCCGGCCACCGCATCCAGCGCCTCTCTGGCGTCCCACCCTTCGGCCTCCACCAGCACCTCGCTGCCCTTGCCGGCGCCCAGCATCATCAGCCCCATGATGGAGCAGGCGGGCACCTTCTGGCCATCGCGGGACACGGTGACGCAGGCGGAAAACCGCTCGGCCAGCGAGACCAGCTTGGCCGCCGCCCGGGCATGCAGGCCGCGGCTGTTGATGATGCGGATGCTGCTGCGCAGCACCAGCGGGTTGGCGGCTTCCGGTGCAGGCTCCGCGGCCGCGCCATAGGTGTCGGACGGCGCGGCGGGCGCGGGGCCGCGCCAGAAAAGCAGGCCGGTCTGGTCAAGGCGCATCGTCTCGCCCCTCTGCTGCGGCCGCCACGGCGCGAGCGCGCGACGGCCTGGTCTGGTCCCCGGATCCCGGTACCGCTGCGAGAATCGACGGGCAAAGCGCCGGGATTATGGCAGGCGCGCCGCGGGGATGCGCCCCAGGGACTGCGCCTGCGCCGTATTTTTTCCATATCTGGCCGGCGGGACCGGTTTTCCAGTCCCGCAAGGTCGAAGGCCGGGCTCAGCCGGTTTTCTGCACGCATTGCAGCACCACCTCGGAGGGCGGCGCGCAACGGGTGGGGGTCGCGCAGGCGATGTAGTGGCGGCCGGCGCGCATGGCGTGCTCGACCGCGGGCGACAGCGGCTCGGCGTTGCGGATGCGGGCCAGCTTGACCAGCATCGGCAGGTTGACGCCGGCGATCACCTCGATGGCGCCGCCGGCCGCCGCGCTGTCCTGCGCCACCGCCGTGGCCAGGTTGGACGGCGTGCCGCCGAACATGTCGGTCAGCAGCACCACGCCGTCGCCGCTGTCCACCGCGGCCACCTGGGCCAGGATGTCGCGCTTGCGGCCGTCCATGTCGTCCTCGGGGCCGATGCAGACCGTCGCGACCTGGGCCTGCGGCCCCACGACATGTTCCATCGCCAGGCGGAACTCCTCGGCCAGGCGGCCGTGGCTGACCAGCACAAGACCGATCATCAGGAATACGCCATCACAGTGTGCAAGAAGGGTCCTCCCGACCCGGATGAGGGAGCGGCGCCGCGGCGCCGGCACGGGCTTCCGGCCCGCGGTATCCAGCATGGGCGTCCTGCCCGCGCTGCTCAGCCTGGGCGTCCTGCCCGATCGTCACGTCCGTCGTCCCGGCGGCGCCGCCAGGAGGCCTGGTGGCACCGCTGTCCGCCGCCGCCGGAACGGGGTCCGCAGCCGGCGGTCCGGTGAGGACCCGCTCGGCGGCGGCCAGCTCGCGGTGGCGGAGGTCGACCCGCCATCCCTGCCCGGCCAGGTGCTCGGCCAGCATCTCGGCCAGCAGCACGGAGCGGTGCTTCCCGCCCGTGCAGCCCAGGGCGACGGTCAGGTATTTCTTGCCCTCTGCCGCATAGCGGGGCAACAGCGGGTCCAGCAGCGCCGTCATGCGCTGCCAGAATGGACCGAACTCCGCATCCGCCTTGATGAAGCCGGCGACCGCCGGATCCCGTCCGGTCTGCGGCCGCAGCGCCGGATCATAATGCGGATTGCGCAGGAAGCGCAGATCGAAGACGAGATCGGCCTCGCGCGGCAGGCCGCGCGGGAAGGCGAAGGACAGCACCGCGACCGCCATCCCCTCGGGCCCCTCCGCCACCCGGAAGCGGCGCTCGATCTGGCGGCGCAGCTCCGGCAGGGGCAGCTCGGTGGTGTCGACCAGGGCATCGGCGGCATCGCGCAGCGGCGCCAGCAGCGCCTCCTCGCGGGCGATGCCGTCGGCGACCGAGCCGCCCAGCGAGCCGCCCGGGGCCAGCGGATGACGCCGCCGGGTCTCCGAGAAGCGGCGCATCAGCACGGCGGGTTCGGCGGTGACATAGATGAGCTCGGGGGCCAGCCCCGGCAAGGTGCGCAGCCGCGCGATTCGCTGCAGCAGCGCCAGCGCGTCGAAGCCGCGGGTGCGGGCGTCGAGGCCGACCGCCAGCGGCACATGGCCGCCGTCGCGCACCAGCTCCTCCAGCACCGCCAGCGGCGGGTTGTCGATGCTCTCGAAGCCGAGGTCCTCGAGCATGCGCAGGATCGAGGCCTTGCCGGCGCCGGACAGGCCGGTGACCACGACGAACGGCCGCGCGCCGTCCGGCGCGACGAAAGGCCGCGCGCCGCCTGGCGCGACGAACGGCCGCGCGCCGTCTGGCGCGACGAAGGGGCGCGTGCCCTCGCGGGCCGGCGGCGACTCGGGAAGGAGGGTCACGCCGCGAAGGCCCTCATGCCGCGAAGGCCCCGGCCCGCTGGCGCAGGCGGGACCGGCTGGCGGCCAGCGCCCAGGCCAGCTTGTCGGGAGTGGAAGCGTCGAAGCCATGCAGCGCGACGCAGGGCAGGGGAATGCCGGCGACGGCCAGGCTGCGCGGCAGCGGCAGGCGGGGGATGGCGGCGCGCGGCGCCAGCTCGACCACCAGGCGCAGCGGGGCAGGGGCATGGGCCAGCCCCTCGAAGATGCCGAGGCCGCGCACCTCCAGCAGGCCGGCGAGCGCCGCGGGTGCGCCGGCCTCGACGCCGCCGTCGCGCAGGGTCGCCACCACCTGGTCGTCGGCCACGAGCCGCCAGCCGCGCTGCAGCAGGTCGGACTTGCCGGAGCCCGGTGGGCCCAGGAAGAGGACGCCCTCGCCTTCCAGCGCGGCGCAGCTGCCGTGCAGCATGATCACTCGGTCAGGGCTCCCGTCGGGGGGTGGAGACTCTGAAATCTGCTGAAATATGGCAGGATCGGGGCGGCTGTGAAAGCCACCCGCCCCGGCGACCCCCGGTTGCGGCCGCGGGCCAGCCTTCCTGCCATGGGTTCGGCGCTGCGGGCGCCGCGCGGCCAGGGCTCCGGTTGCCCGGCGCCGGGGGTGGTGCCAGGGTTGGGCGCATGAGCGCTGACCTGCCAAGCACCCCGCCCGACGCCGCCGCCATCCGGGCCGCCGCCGCCCGAATCGCCCCCTGGATCCGACGCACCCCGGTGATGACGCTGGCGCCGGGCGACCTGGGCCTGCCGCCCGCCACCGGCCCGGTGGTGCTGAAGCTGGAGCTGCTGCAGGCCACCGGCTCCTTCAAGCCGCGCGGCGCCTTCAACCGGATGCTCTCGGCCGGCAGCCTGCCGGAGGCGGGGGTGATCGCGGCCTCGGGCGGCAACCACGGCGCGGCGGTGGCCTATGCCGCCCAGGCGCTGGGGGTGAAGGCCGAGATCTTCGTCCCCGAGATCACCGGCGCCGCCAAGGTCGCGCGGATCCGCGGCTATGGCGCCGCGCTGGTGCAGGGCGGGGCCAGCTACGACGAGGCGCGGCAGGCCTGCGAGGCGCGGGCGGCGGAAACCGGCGCGCTGATGGTGCATGCCTATGACCAGGCCGAGGTGCTGGCCGGCCAGGGCACGCTGGCGCTGGAGCTGTCCGAGCAGGCGCCGGAACTGACCCATGTGCTGGTGGCGACCGGTGGCGGCGGGCTGATCGGCGGCGTCGCCGGCTTCTATGGCGAGGCCGTCGAGGTGGTTTCGGTCGAGCCCGAGGGGTGCCCCACGCTGTTCACCGCGCTGCGCGAGGGGCGGCCGGTGCCGGTGGAAGTCGGCGGCGCGGCGGCGGACAGCCTGGGGGCGCGGCAGATCGGCCGGCTGAGCTTCGAGGTGGCACGGCGCAGCATCGGCCATGCGCTGCTGGTGCCCGACCAGGCGATCCGCGCGGCGCAGAAGAAGCTCTGGGATGTCTGCCGGCTGGTCACCGAGCCGGGCGGCGCGACCGCGCTGGCCGCGCTGCTCAGCGGCGCCTTCGTGCCGCCCGAGGGCGCCAAGGTCGGCGTGGTCGTGTGCGGCGCGAACACCGACCCCGGCTCGATTCTGGAGGGAGGTCCAGGAACCTAAGGTTCCTGGCGGGGAGGGTCTGGGAGGGGCGGAGCCCCTCTCAGCCTTAATTCATCGGCAGCCGCACCACGAAGCGCGCCCCGGTGACCTTGCCGCTTTCGTCCCGCCGGTTCTCCGCCGCGATCCGCCCGCCGAGACCTTCGACGATCTGCCGGCTGATGGAGAGGCCGAGGCCGGAATGCTGGCCGAACTCTTCGCCGCTGGGCCGCTCGCTGTAGAATCGCGCAAAAATGCCTTCGAGCTTGGCCTCGGGGATGCCGGGACCTTCATCCTCCACGGTGAATTCCATCATCGCCCCGGTCGGGCGGGCGCGCATCCAGACGCGGCCGCGCTCGGGCGAGAAGGAGATGGCATTGCCGAGCAGGTTGCGGAAGACCTGCACCAGGCGGCCTTCGACGCCGCGCACCACCAGCGACCCGGGGGCGAGGTCGAGCTCGACCAGCGGGTCCTCCTCGTCGCGGGTGGTGTTGTGCAGCTCGGTCAGCGCCGAGAGGATGGGCGCGATGTCGACCGGCTCGGAGGCGGTGCGGGACAGCTCGGCATCGACGCGGGAGCTGTCGGCGATGTCGCCGATCAGGCGGTCCATGCGGACGGCGTCGTCGGCGATGATGTCGAGCAGGCGCTTCTGGTGCACCGGGTTCTCGATGCGGCGCAGCGTCTCGATGGCCGAGCGGACGCTGGTCAGGGGGTTGCGCAGCTCGTGGGCGACGTCGGCGGCGAAGCGCTCGTTCTGGTCGATGCGGGCCCAGAGGGCGGTGGCGGAGGATTGCAGGTCACGGGCCAGGACGCCGATCTCGTCTTCCCGCGACAGCAGGGCCGGGGGGACGGAGCCGGCGCGGCCCTTGCCCTGGCGCATGGCGACGGCGGCTCCGGCCAGGCCCAGGATCGGCGAGGCGATGGTGCGGGAGAGGAACAGCGAGGCCGCGACCGTCAGCAGCAGCGCCAGCAGGAAGAGGCCCAGCACCGAGGAGCGGATCTCGAGAAGCCGCTCGTCCACCTGGCGGGCTTCGCGGGTGAGAAGAACGATGCCGACGGACTGGCTGCCGCGGCGGGCGGGCTCGGCCACCGAGACCAGCAGCCGGCCTTCGCGGGTGCGGCGGATATAGGGGCGGACGCCGCCTTCGAGGGCGAGTCGCAGCTCTTCCCGGCGATCGGGGCCGAGGGCCGGCTGCCAGTCGAAGGAGGGGGCGTCGGGGCCGACATCGACGAAGACCTCGTCATCGGCGGAGCGCGGCCCGTAGACCGAGCGCGGCAGCAGCGCGAGAATCCGGTCGTAGAGGCCGCCGATGGTGCCGGCAAAGGCGCCGCGCGGCTCGGGCGGGGCGAGAGGCTCGGTGACGATGGCGCCCCCCTGGCCCTCGCGCACCCGGCTGTCGGCGACCAGCAGGCCGGTGCTGTCGAACAGCTTGGCCTGGGTATTGGGCGAGGGCTCGACCAGGCGGCGCAGCAGCGGGCGGGCGGTGTCGGGCACCAGGACGGCGCGGTCGTCCTGCAGGCGGACGGCGGCCTCGGCGATGCCGCCGGCATAGATGCGGGCCTGGGTGCGAAGGCCTTCGACCTCGGCCGAGAGCAGCCCGTTCTGGTACTGGTCGAGATAGAGCAGCGCCGCCGCCAGCAGGGCGGGGGCCAGCATGTTCAGCAGCAGGATGCGGCGCAGCAGCGGCGAGACCCGCCGCTTCGGCGCGGCCGGCTGCGGCAGGACGGCGGTGGCGGCCCTTCCGCTGGCGTCGGGCATCAGGCCTCCTTGTAGCGGTAGCCGATGCCGTAGAGCGTCTCGATCATCGAGAAGTCGTCGTCGACCGCGCGGAACTTCTTGCGCACCCGCTTGACGTGGCTGTCGATGGTGCGGTCGTCGACATAGATCGCCTCGCCATAGGCCGCGTCGATCAGCTGGTCGCGGTTCTTCACCATGCCGGGGCGCTGCGCCAGCGTCTTGACCAGCAGGAACTCGGTCACCGTCAGCTGCACCTGCTGGCCCTTCCACAGGCAGGTGTGCTTGGTCTCGTCGAGCGTCAGGTCGCCGCGGGTGATGATGCCGGAGGGCGGCGCGCCGGAGCCTTCGGCGCGACTGGCCTCGTTGCGGCGCAGCAGGGCGCGGATCCGCTCCAGCAGCAGCCGCTGGCTGAACGGCTTGGTGATGTAGTCGTCGGCGCCGAGGCGCAGGCCCATCAGCTGGTCCAGCTCTTCGTCCTTCGAGGTCAGGAAGATCACCGGCATGGTCGAGCGCTGGCGCAGCCGCTGCAGCAGCTCCATCCCGTCCATCCGCGGCATCTTGATGTCCAGCACGGCGAGGTCGGCCGGGCGCGACAGCAGCCCCTGCAGCGCGCTCTCGCCGTCGGTGTAGGTGCGCACCTGGAAGCCCTCCTGCTCCAGCGTCATGGAGACGGAGGTCAGGATGTTGCGGTCGTCATCGACCAGGGCAATCGTGGCGGGCATATGGGGGCTGGCTCCTGGGGCGTCCTGGACCCGTCCTGCCAAGGGATTGTGGCACGAGCCGGGCCGCCACAGGGCATAGAGGACAGGATCGCCGATGGACAAGGTGGAAGCGGCACGGCAGGCGCGGCGGCTGCTACGCAACGCGCGCCAGGGGGTGCTGGCAACGCAGCGCGATGGGCAGCCCTATGCCGCGCTGGTGACGCCGGCCATGGCGCCGGACCTTTCGCCGCTGCTGTGGCTGTCGCGGCTGTCGGAGCATGCCCGGCAGCTGGCCATCGAGCCGCGCTGCGCCCTGATGGTGCAGGGGGCGGCGGAGGGCGAGAATCCGCAGACGGCTCCTCGCGTAACCGTGACCGGCCTGGCCGAGCCGGTGCCAGACGGCGAAATCGTGGCGCTGAAGGCCCATTGGCTGGCACATCACCCCTATGCCGAGGCCTATGCCGGCTTCGGCGATTTTTCCCTGTGGCGCATCGTCCTGCAGGCTGCGCAGCTGGTCGGCGGCTTCGCCGCGGCCGCCCGGCTGAAGGGATCGGAGCTGCGCCCCGACCCCGATGCCGTCGCCGCGGTGGCGGCTGCCGCGCCGCAGATCGTTGAGCATATGAACGCGGATCACCCGGACGCGGTTGAAAACATTGCGGCCCGCCTGCCCGGCCAGATGCCCGGCGCGGGGGCAGAGGGCTGGCGGATGCTGGCGGTCGATGTCGACGGCTGCCTTTTCTCGCGCGGGCCAGAGCGCTGCCGGCTGGATTTCGGGGCGCCTGCGGCGGATGCAAGCGGCGTGCGCCAGGCGTTGGTCGAGGCCGCCCGGGCGACGCGGGCGGCCGGGGAAGATTGAGGCAAAAGAGTGGCCTAGCATGGGGTGGTCGTCGTATAATATGACGACAACACTTACATTGACCGGCGGATCGGCGGCGGCGTAGGTTCAGGCTGAACCCGGCTTTCGGCGCATGAGGTACCCGGTACGCGATGCGCCGAGTGACCGGGCTTTCCCCAAGGCTACTGCCCCGGCGGATTCCTGCCGGAGGATAAGCGCCCTGCTCGGAGCATATCGTCTGATGACATCGCCGAATGCCGTTTCCGCCCTCGCCGGGACCGGCGTCACCGCCGCCGCCACGCTGCACGCCAACCTGACCGCCGCCGGTCTCTACGCCCAGGCGCTGGCCCGGGGCGAAGGCCGCCTTTCGGCCGATGGCGCCTTCATCGCGGTGACCGGGCAGCACACCGGGCGCTCCGTGCAGGACAAGTTCGTGGCCGATGACCCGGAGGTCTCGAAGGAGATCTGGTGGGGCAAGGTCAACCAGAAGCTCGAGCCGGCGAAGTTCGAGGCCTTCACCGCCGATGTGCGCGCCTGGCTCGGCCAGCGCGAGGTGCTGTTCACCCAGGACCTCTATGCCGGCGCCGACCCGGCCCACCGCATCAAGGTGCGGCTGGTGACCACCAACGCGTGGCACGCCCTGTTCGCGCGCAACATGTTCATCCGCCCGGCCGTCGAGGAGCTGGCCTCCTTCACGCCCGACTTCACCATCCTGCATGCGCCGGAGATGGATGCGAAGCCGGAGCATGGCGGCCGCGCCGGCTCGACCACGCTGATCGCGCTGTCCTTTGCCAAGAAGATCATCGCCATCGCCGGCACCAGCTATGCCGGCGAGATCAAGAAGTCGATCTTCACCGTCATGAACTGGCTGCTGCCGGCCAAGGGCGTGCTGCCGATGCACTGCTCGGCCAACGTGGGCAAGGACGGCGACACCGCGCTGTTCTTCGGCCTGTCGGGCACCGGCAAGACCACGCTGTCCTCCGACCCGGAGCGCGCGCTGATCGGCGACGACGAGCATGGCTGGTCGGCCAACGGCGTCTTCAACTTCGAGGGCGGCTGCTACGCCAAGGTCATCAAGCTCAGCCAGGAGGCCGAGCCGCAGATCTGGAACGCCTCCCACCGCTTCGGCGCGGTGCTGGAGAACGTCATCGCCGATGAGCGCGGCAATCTGGACCTCGACAATGGCAGCCTGACCGAGAACACCCGGTCCTGCTATCCGATCGAGTTCATCCCCGGCACCGCCCCGGGCGGCGTCGCCGGCCTGCCGAAGAATGTCGTCATGCTGACGGCCGACGCCTTCGGCGTGCTGCCGCCGATCGCGAAGCTGACGCCGGCCCAGGCGATGTACCACTTCATGTCGGGCTACACCGCCAAGGTCGCCGGCACCGAGAAGGGCCTGGGCCGCGAGCCGCAGGCCACCTTCTCGACCTGCTTCGGCGCCCCCTTCCTGCCGCGCCATCCGGAAGTCTACGGCAAGATGCTGGCCGAGCTGATCGCCCAGCACGGCGCGCAGGTCTGGCTGGTGAACACCGGCTGGACCGGCGGCAGCTACGGCACCGGCCACCGCATGTCGATTAAGCACACCCGCGCCCTGCTGCGCGCGGCGCTGGACGGCAGCCTGGCCAATGCCACCTTCGCGACCGATCCGTTCTTCGGCCTGGCCGTGCCGCAGAACGTCCCGGGCGTGCCCTCCGAGGTGCTGAACCCGCGCGAGGCCTGGGCCGACAAGGCCGCCTACGACAAGACCGCCAGCCACCTGGTCGGCCTGTTCGAGAAGAACTTCGAGACCTTCGCCGGCGCCGTCGGCGAGGAAGTCAAGGCGGCGGCGCTGAAGAGCGCGGCCTGAGGCTTTCCCCCTGCGGGGGAGGAAGCAGAGGGGCGGGGCCGCAGGGTCCCGCCCCTTTTTTCATGCGTTTGCGCGCCCGGCCACGCCCCCGCGCCCTGAAAAAATTCCGTGGCATCGGGGGGCGACTGCGTTCATAACGCCGTCCGGGTTGGCCCGCTCAGGCCGGCCCGGACCCGCCGGCGGGCGGGGAGCACGAAGGCTGCACCGGGCGCGACCCTTTTCTTCAGGGCCGCGTGGCGGCGTTTCCGGCCACATGGTGCGTTCCGCGGCCCCTGACGCCGCGGCCACTCCATGCCGCCCGAGACGCCGATGAACCCCCTCTCCACTTCAGGGGGACGGACCCCGGTCTGGCGTCGCGGCCCCCGTCGCGCTGAAAGATGGACCCCCGCCGGCCAATGGGCCGGGGGGCGACGCAGGGCCCGCAGGCGCGACGCCGCGGGCCGCCATGCCAAGGATTTCGCATGTTCGACCATTATTACCGCAAGGACATCGCCTGGGGCGGCAAGACCCTGACCCTGGAGACGGGCAAGATCGCCCGCCAGGCCGATGGCGCGGTGATGGCCCGTCTCGGCGACACCATCGTGCTCTGCACCGTGGTCGGCGCCCGCAGCGTGAAGCCCGGCCAGGACTTCTTCCCGCTGACCGTGAACTACCAGGAGAAGGCCTTCGCCGCCGGCAAGATCCCGGGCGGCTTCTTCAAGCGCGAGGGGCGCCCGTCGGAGGCGGAGACGCTGATCTCCCGCCTGATCGACCGCCCGATCCGCCCGCTCTTCCCGGAAGGCTTCCGCAACGAGGTCCAGGTCATCGCGACGGTGCTGTCGCATGACATGGAGAACAGCCCGGACATCGTGGCGCTCGTCGGCTGCTCGGCCGCGCTGACCCTCTCGGGCATCCCCTTCTTCGGCCCGGTCGCCGCGGCGCGCGTCGCCTATATCGACGGCCAGTACGTGCTGAACCCGACGCTGGAGCAGATCAAGACCACCCAGCTCGACCTGGTCGTCGCCGGCACCGCCGAGGGCGTGCTGATGGTCGAATCGGAAGCGCATGAGCTGTCCGAGGAAGTGATGCTGGGCGCCGTGACCTTCGGCCACCAGTCCTTCCAGGCGGTGATCGAGGGCATCATCGACCTTGCCGAGAAGGCCGCGAAGGAGCCCTGGGCCCTGCCGGAGGCCGACCCGGCCGTCGCCGCGCTGAAGGCGAAGCTGGCCGAGATCGGCAGCGCGCCGATCGCCGCGGCCTACAAGGAGACCCAGAAGCTGGTCCGCCAGGGCAAGGTGGGCGAGGCCAAGAAGGCGATCCTGGCGCAGCTCTCCGAGGACGAGGCCGCGATGGCCAAGGGCCTGCTGAAGGAGCTCGAGGCCGACGTCGTCCGCAACGCCATCCTGGACACCGGCATCCGCATCGACGGCCGCGACACCAAGACGGTCCGCCCGATCGTGGCCGAGGCCGGCGTGCTGCCGCGCGCCCATGGCTCGGCGCTGTTCACCCGCGGCGAGACCCAGGCGCTCTGCGTCGCGACGCTGGGCACCGGCCAGGATGAGCAGATCATCGACCAGCTCGCGGGCGAGTACCGCGAGAACTTCATGCTGCACTACAACTTCCCGCCCTACTCGGTGAACGAGACGGGCCGGATGGGCTCGCCCGGCCGCCGCGAGATCGGCCATGGCAAGCTGGCCTGGCGCGCGATCAAGCCGCTGCTGCCGGAGAAGACCGCCTTCCCGTACACGATGCGCGTGGTCTCCGAGATCACCGAGTCGAACGGCTCCTCCTCGATGGCCACCGTCTGCGGCACCTCGCTGTCGCTGATGGATGCGGGCGCGCCGCTGAAGCGCCCCTGCGCCGGCATCGCCATGGGCCTGATCAAGGAAGACAAGGGCTTCGCCGTCCTGTCCGACATCCTGGGCGACGAGGATCACCTCGGCGACATGGACTTCAAGGTGGCCGGCACCGAGCAGGGCATCACCGCGCTGCAGATGGACATCAAGATCACGTCCATCACGCCGGAGATCATGAAGATCGCCCTCGAGCAGGCCAAGGGCGGCCGCCTGCACATCCTGGGCGAGATGGCCAAGGGCCTGTCGGGCGCCCGTTCGGACGTCGCCGGCAACGCGCCGAAGATCACCGTGATCAACGTCCCCAAGGACAAGATCCGCGAAGTGATCGGCACCGGCGGCAAGGTGATCCGCGACATCGTCGAGACCACCGGCACCAAGATCGACATCGAGGATGACGGGACGATCAAGATCGCCTCGACCAGCCCCGAGGCGACCCAGGCCGCGATCGACCGCATCAAGGGCATCACCGCCGAGGCCGAGGTCGGCTCGATCTACAACGGCACCGTGGTGAAGACCGCCGATTTCGGCGCCTTCGTGAACTTCCTCGGCGCCAAGGACGGCCTCGTCCACATCTCCGAGCTGGCCAATGAGCGCGTCGCCAAGACCACCGACATCGTCAAGCAGGGCGACAAGGTGAAGGTGAAGGTGCTGGGCTTCGACGACCGCGGCAAGGTGAAGCTGTCCATGCGGGTTGTGGATCAGGCCACGGGTGCCGATATCAGCGATCAGGTCGGCGCCCGCCGTCCGCCCCGCGAGGGCGGCGAGGGTGGCGAGGGCGAAGGCGAGTTCCGCCGCGAGCGGTCCGAGCGCCGCCCGCGTCGCGACCGCGACTGAGCGGGACGCCAAGGGTGGCCGATTGGCGCCCCTGGCTCCCCGGCCGGGCGCGATCGGCGGCCTGACGTCTTCCAAAGGAGGGGGTGAGCCCCCGTCAGCGGCTGACGCCGAAATGAAAGCCGGGGTATCGAAAGATGCTCCGGCTGGTTTATATGCCAGCAAGTATATGACGGTCTCGTGATGACCGATTTGTGGGGACGGTAGGCTGCGGTGAAGGCGATCAACGCGATCCGGATGGGCGGGGTGGATGTCCTGCCCGTCGTCGAAGGCGGCAAGGGCGTGGCCGTCTCCACGGGGGCTTCCTGTGGCGAATGGGCGGGCGCCGGCGGCGTCGGCACCTTCTCGGGCGTCAATGCCGACAGCTACGACGCCGAAGGCCAGGTGATCCGGCAGATCTATCACGGCCGCACCCGCCGCGACCGCCATGAGGAGCTGGTCGAATACGGCATCTCCGGCGGCATCACCCAGGCGCGCGAGGCCTATGAGCGGGCCAACGGCCAGGGCCGCATCCACATCAACGTGCTGTGGGAGATGGGCGGCGCCGAGCGGATCCTGCGCGGCGTGCTCGAGGGCGCCAAGGGGCTGATCAACGGTGTCACCTGCGGCGCCGGCATGCCCTACAAGCTGGCCGAGATCGCCCGCGAGTTCGGCGTCTTCTACTATCCGATCGTCTCCTCGGGCCGCGCCTTCACGGCGTTGTGGAAGCGCAGCTATTCGAAAGTCTCCGAGCTGCTGGGCGGCGTGGTCTACGAGGACCCCTGGCTGGCCGGCGGCCATAACGGGCTGTCGAACTCCGAGGACCCGAACCGGCCGGAGGCGCCCTATGACCGGGTGCTGAAGCTGCGCCAGCAGATGCGGCAGTTCGGCCTGGACGACGTGCCGATCATCATGGCCGGCGGCGTCTGGTGGCTGGAGGAATGGGAGCACTGGATCGACAATCCGGAGCTCGGCCCGATTGCCTTCCAGTTCGGCACCCGCCCGCTGCTGACCAAGGAAAGCCCGATCAGCGACAGCTGGAAGCAGCGGCTGCTGACGCTGAAGCCCGGCGACGTGCTGCTGCAGCCCTTCTCGCCGACCGGCTTCTATTCCTCGGCCGTGCGCAACGACTTCCTGCGCGACCTCGAGGCCCGCAACGAGCGGCAGGTGGCGATCAGCCCCGAGCCGGTCGGCGAGCACACCGCCGAATACGGCGTGGGCCCGCGCAAGCGGCTGGTCTGGCTGGCCCCGGGCGACCTGGAGCGGGTGCATGGCTGGGAGGCCGCCGGCTTTACCGAGGCGCTGCGCACCCCCGACAACACCCTGGTCTTCGTCACGCCCGAGAATTCGCGCGAGATCCTGAAGGACCAGACCGACTGCATGGGCTGCCTCAGCCATTGCCGCTTCTCCAACTGGACGCAGCACGGGCCGGACTACACCAACGGCAAGAAGGCCGATCCGCGGTCCTTCTGCATCCAGAAGACGCTGCAGGACATCGCCCATGACGGCGAGGTCGAGCACAACCTGATGTTTGCCGGCCACAATGCCTATCGCTTCGGCAGCGACCCCTTCTACTCCAACGGCTTCATCCCGACGGTGAAGCAGCTGGTCGAGCGGATCATGTCCGGGCGCTGAGTCACCCACGGGCCTGATCACTCAAGATTGCGTGAACGCGCCTCCGCCCAAGCGGAGGCGCGTTTCTTTTTGCCCGGATGTCGCTAGGGATGCGCCATCGAAACGAGTCCGGGGGGGTGGCGCGATGGTGCGGGCGGTCGAAGGGTTGCTGGCGCAGCCAGCGGTGGAGTTCCTGGCGCGGGTCCTGCTGACCTTCCCGTTCTGGGGCAGTGGCCTGGCCAAGCTGATCGACTTCCAGGGCGGCGTGGCCGAGATGGCGCATTTCGGCTTCAACCCGCCGGCGCTGTTCAACGTGGCGGTGATCCTGACGCAGCTTGGGGGTTCCGTGCTGATCGTGCTGAACCGCTGGACCTGGCTGGGTGCCGGGGCGCTGGCCGTCTTCACCGCGCTGACGATTCCGCTGGTGCACCGTTTCTGGGCCCTGGACGGCGAGCGCGCGATCGTCGCCTTCCACACCGCGACGGAGCATGTCGGCATGATCGGCGCGCTGGTGGTGGTGTCGATCCTGGCCGAGCGCCGCCGCCGCCATGCCGTGGGCTTGGAGTCCCGCCTCGGTCCTCAGGGCGCCAACTGACGGCGGGGTCCGGGGGGATACTATCCCCCCGGAGTCTTACTGTGGGTAGGTCAGCAACCCGACGACCGCCCCCGTCATGCAGCACGCGATATTGGCCGCGAGTAGCGCCGGCATCCCCAGCCTGACGATGTCGCTGCGCCGTTCCGGGCACATGCCCGTCATCCCCGCCAGCATAATCCCCACCGAGCCGAAGTTGCTGAAGCCGCACAGCGCATAGGTCAGGATCAGCCGGCTGCGGGCATCCAGCCCCAGCCCGCCGGAGCCGGCGAGCTCCAGATAGGCGATGAACTCGTTCAGCACGGTCTTGATGCCGAGCGAGGCGCCGATCGCCGGGATATGCTCGTCCGGCACGCCCATCAGCCAGGCGATCGGGCGGAAGACCATGCCCACCAGCCCCTGCAGGGTCCAGCCGGTGATCGGCTCCAGCGCCATGTTCACCAGGGCGACCAGCGCCACAAAGACGATCAGGCTGGCCATGACGCCCAGCAGCAGCTGCAGCCCGTCGGCGGTGCCGCGCACCACGGCTTCC
Organism: Teichococcus deserti; assembly: GCF_001982615.1. Classification (GTDB taxonomy): domain Bacteria; phylum Pseudomonadota; class Alphaproteobacteria; order Acetobacterales; family Acetobacteraceae; genus Pseudoroseomonas; species Pseudoroseomonas deserti. The sequence goes on from NZ_MLCO01000077.1 coordinate 36,730, forward strand.
ATGGTGCTGTCGTAAAGGCGCGGCGCCAGCGCATCCTCGGCCACCAGCACCTGCTGGTCGGCGCCAGGCTGCGGCGGCCGCATCAGCGCGCCGACCAGCACCGAGGCGGGCGCGCTGACCAGGCTGGCCACCAGCAGCTGGCCGGCGACGTCGGGCACCACCGGCGACAGGATGCTGGCATAGACCACCATCATGTTGCCGGCGATGGTGGCCAGTCCCGCGGTCATGACGATGAACAGCTCGGACAGGCTGAGGCGGGCCAGCCAGGCGCGGATCAGCAGCGGCGCCTCGACCATGCCGACGAAGACATTGGCGGCGACCGAGAAGCCGCAGGCGCCCGACAGGCCGAAGGCGCCGCGCAGCAAGCGGGACAGCCCGCGCACCACCAGCGGCAGGATGCGCCAGTGGTAGAGCACGGCCGACAGCGCGCCGACCACCAGCACCAGCGGCAGCCCCTGGAAGAACAGCACGAAGCTGGCGTCGGGGCGCGTCTCGGCGAAGGGCAGGGGGGCGCCGCCGAGATAGCCGAAGACCAGCGACGTGCCGGCCTGGGTCGCGGTGCTCAGCGCGCCCACCGCATCGCCCAGCCAGGCGAAGCCGGCGCGGAGCACGGGGATGTGGAGCAGAGCGGCGCCGAGGGCCACCTGCAGCAGGAGGCCGGCGATCACCATCCGCCAGGGGACGGGACGGCGGCAGCCGCCGACCACCCAGGCGATCAAGGCGAGGGCCAGCAGGCCGAAGCCGCTTTGCAACTGAAGCCAACTCATCCACGCGACCCCAAACAAAAGAAAGGCCGGGGGAAGGAATTCCCCCGGACCCCCATCTTTTTTCTATTCCATGAAGATAACAGCGCTAGCTGGGCAGGCGAGGCAAATCGTCGCCCTCGTCCAGCTCCACCTGCTCGATGCGGGCGCCCGTGCGGAAGATCTTCTCGCTGCTGATGTCGATCTGGCGGATGTCGTCCTGCGCCTGGGCGAAATGGCCCTTCAGCCGCGTCACGCGCTCGGACAGGCGGCCGACATCGGCGACCAGCTTGCCCACCTCCTCCTGGATGCGGCCCGCCTGGGCCCGCATCCGCACATCCTGCATCAGCGCCCGCATCGCCGACAGCATCGCCCACAGCGTCGTCGGCGAGACGATATAGACCCGCCGCCGCTGCGCCTCATCCACGACCGCAGCGAAGCCGGTGTGCAGCTCGGCGAAGATCGCTTCCGACGGGACGAACAGGATGGCGCCCTCGGCGGTCTCGCCGGGGATCAGGTATTTCTTGGCGATGTCGTCGATGTGGCGGCGCATGTCGGTGGTGAACTGGCGGGCGGCGACCGTGCGGCTGGCCGCATCCGCGGCATCGCGCAGCGCCTGCCAGGCCTCCAGCGGGAACTTGCTGTCCACCACCACCGGCCCGGGCGGATAGGGCAGCTGGATCAGGCAGTCGCAGCGCACCCCGGTCGACAGCGTGTGCTGCCAGGCGAAGCCGTCCGGCGGCAGCCGGTCCTCGATCAGCTGGCGCAGCTGCATCTCGCCGAAGGCGCCGCGCTGCTGCTTGTTGCCCAGGATGCCGGCCAGGCTGGTCACCTGGCTGCCCAGCGCCTCCATGTTCTGCCGGGCGGCGTCGATCACTGCCAGCCGCTCATGGATCTGGCCTGCCGTCTCCTGGCTCTGCTTGGCCTGCTCGGCCAGCCGCGTCGCCAGCTTCTCGTTCTGCGCGGCCAGCGCCAGGTCCAGCCGGCGCGCGGTCTCGGCGAGCCGGTCGCCCAGCAGCCGGTCCTGCTGCGCCAGCCGGGCGGTGGTCATCTCCGCCAGACGCTCCTGCGTGCCGGCCAGCATCTCCAGCTTGCCGGCCAGCATCATGAAGCCATCGGCCGCCGGAGGAGGCGCCGAGGGGCGCCGCAGCAGCGTGAAAAAAAGAATCGCCAGGGTGATCAGCACGGCGAGCAGGGAAACGGGCAGCAGCCAGTCGGGCATTCAGTCGGGACTCCGCGTCGCTGCCCATCCTAGCGCAACGGGGAAAGGGCCGCTTGACGGTTTTCTCTCGAATATGAGAAAAATTCTCCCATGAGAGAAGATTCGGCGCCCGATGCCCTGGAAGCCCGCATTGCCACCCGGCTGGCGCAGCTGCGCGCCGAGCAGAGCCTGTCGCTGGAGACGCTGGCCGAGCGCAGCGGCATCAGCCGCGCCACCCTCTCCCGCCTGGAGCGCGGCGAGGCCAGCCCGACGGCGGCGATGCTGGGCCGCCTCTGCAGCCTCTATGGCCGCACGCTGTCGCGGCTGATGAGCGAGGTGGAGGAGGCGGCGCCCGAATTTCTGCCCGCCGCCGTCCAGGCGGTCTGGACCGATCCCCAGACCGGCTTCCGCCGCCGCATCGTCTCACCCCCCGGCCCCGGCCTGCGCGGCGAGATGCTGGAAGGCAGCCTGCCGCCGGGGGCGAGCATCGCCTATGCCGCCGCGCCGCTGCCGGGGCTGGAGCATCACCTGTGGATGCTGGACGGCGCGCTCGACCTGACCGTCGAAGGGGTGACGCACCGGATGAGCGCCGGCGATTGCCTGCGCTACCGGCTGCACGGCGCCTCCCGCTTCCAGTGCCCGGGCGAAGGCCCCGCGGCGCGCTACGTCATCGCCATCATCCAGCCCTGAGAGGCGCCTGCGCATGATCATCGAGGAACTGACCGCCGAGGGGCTGCCCGCCGCCCTGCCGCAGCTGGCCGCCCTACTGGAGGCCTGCGTCGCCGCCGGCGCCAGCATCGGCTTTCTTCACCCCATGGCGCCGGGCGAGGCGGCTGACTGGTGGCGCGGGCTGGAAGGTTCCTTGCGCGACGGTTCCCGCCGGGTGCTGCTGGCGCGGAACGGGGAGGAAATCGTCGGCACCGGCTCGCTGGCCCTGGCCGGGCTGCCCAATGGCCGGCACCGCGCCGAGGTCGCCAAGCTGATGGTCCACCCCGAGGCCCGCCGCCAGGGCATCGCCCGCCGGATCCTCGGGGCGCTGGACGGGGTCGCCCGGGAAGAGGGCCGCCACCTGCTGGTCCTGGACACCCGCGCCGGCGATTCCGGCGAACCGCTCTACCGCAGCCTGGGCTGGGTCGAGGCCGGCAGCATCCCCGGCTATGCCCTGGCCAGCGAGGGCCCGGCCGACGCGACCGTCTTCTATTATCGGGCCTTGCCGCGCTGATCCCGCCGCCAGCGCAGGAAGGCCCCCAGCAGCGCCCCCGCCAGCGCCCCCGGCGGCACCAGCGCCATGCCGGTCAGCCCGGCGACGCTGGCGCAGGGCTGGCTGCCGCAATCGCCCAGCAGCAGCACGAAGCCGATGCCCCCCAGCCCCGCCACCACGGCGCCGATGACCGAGCCGGCGATCATGCTGAGGAGATAGAGGAAGGGTGGGCTCATGCGGGCGGGTCTCCGGAACGGCAGAAGGCCGGGGGATCGCTCCCCCGGCCTCCTGGTTAGCCTGTCATCCGGCCGAGGTCAGTGGCGGAAATGCCGCATGCCGGTGAAGACCATCGCCAGCCCGGCCTCGTCGGCGGCGGCGATCACCTCGTTGTCGCGCATCGAGCCGCCCGGCTGGATCACCGCGGTGGCCCCCGCCGCCGCCGCCGCCTGCAGCCCGTCGGCGAAGGGGAAGAAGGCGTCGGAAGCGACCACCGAGCCATGCGCCAGCGGGGCTTCCAGGCCGGCGGCCTTGGCGGCCTCGGCCGACTTCCAGGCGGCGATGCGGGCGCTGTCGACCCGGCTCATCTGGCCGGCGCCGACGCCGACGGTGGAGCCGCCCTTGGCATAGACGATGGCGTTCGACTTCACGTGCTTGGCGACGCGGAAGGCGAAGATCAGGTCGGCCATCTCCTGCTCGGTCGGCGCGCGCTTGGTCACCACCTTCAGGCTGTCGGCCGAGACGCGGCCGGCATCGCGCGACTGCGCCAGGAAGCCGCCGGAGACCGAGCGGATGACGCGGCCCATCGTCGCCGGGTCGGGCAGGCCGCCGGTCAGCAGCAGGCGAAGATTCTTCTTGCGGGCGAAGATGGCCTTCGCCGCCTCGTCGGCGTCGGGGGCGACCACGACTTCGGTGAAGATCGCAGAAATCTTCTCGGCGGCGGCGGCGTCCAGCACGCGGTTGGCGGCGATGATGCCGCCGAAGGCCGAGACCGGGTCGCAGCGCAGCGCCAGGTCCCAGGCCTGGGCCAGGCTCTCGCCCTCGGAGACGCCGCAGGGATTGGCGTGCTTGACGATGACGATGGCCGGCTTGTCGAACTCGGCGACGCATTCGAAGGCGGCGTCGGTGTCGTTCAGGTTGTTGAAGGACAGCTCCTTGCCCTGCACCTGCTGCGCCGTCGCGATGCCGGGGCGGTTGCTGCCGTCGGTGTAGAAGGCGGCCTGCTGGTGCGGGTTCTCGCCATAGCGCAGGGTCTGGCGCAGCACGCCGGCCATGGCCAGGCGGGGCGGGAAGTCCTGCTCCAGCTTCTCCGCGAACCAGGTGGAGATGGCGGTGTCATAGGCGGCCGTGCGGGCGAAGGCGGCGGCGGCCAGGCGCTTGCGGGTGGCGAGGCTGGTGCCGCCCTGGGCCTCGATCTCGGCCTGCAGCGCAGCCAGCTGCCCGGGGTCGGTGACGACGGCGACGTCCTCGTGGTTCTTCGCGGCGGCGCGGGTCAGGGCCGGGCCGCCGATGTCGATCTCCTCGACCGTCTCCTCGTGCGAGGCGCCCTTCGCGACCGTCGCCTCGAAGGGGTAGAGGTTGGAGATCAGCAGGTCGATCGGCGCGATGCCGTGCTCGGCCATCTGGGCGACGTGCTTGTCATCGCCGCGGCGGCCGAGCAGGCCGCCATGGATCTGCGGCACCAGGGTCTTCACCCGGCCGTCCAGGATCTCGGGGAAGCCGGTGTGGTCGGAGACATCGACCACCGCCACGCCGTTGTCGCGCAGCAGGCGCGCGGTGCCGCCGGTGGAGAGGATCTCGACCCCGCGCCCGGCGAGGAAGCGGGCGAAGTCGAGCAGCCCGGTCTTGTCATGCACCGAAATCAGGGCGCGGCGGATGGTCACGATGTCGGCCATGGCGGTCGAACCTTCCTGCAGTCTGGTCGCGCGGGGGATAGACCCAAGCGGCGCCGGGCTCAACCAGAGGCTGCGCAGGGCTGGTCCTCAACGGTGGCGGAACAATCCGCCCGGCTCAGGGCTGTGCCGGGTCCACGCTCACCCAGAAGGTTCCCTCGAAGGGCAGGGCGGCGAAGCGGCTGTTGATCTCGGCCAGCGTCGCCGCCGGGTCGAGCGCGGGGAACAGGTCGGGGCGGCACCAGCGCGCCATGGCCTCGAAGGCCAGCAGGTTCAGCGGCACCGCGTTGAAGTGGTTCCACAGCCCGTGCAGCCGGCCATGCCGCGCCGCCGACAGGCTCGACAGCCCGGCGCCGCGCACCACCTGGGCCAGCGAGGCGCGCGACTGCTCCTGCGTGACGCCCGGGCCGATGGTGAATTCGCGGCGCGGCAGGCCGGTGGTGACATAGACCTCCGGGTCCTGCGCCAGCATGCTCTCCAGATACATCGTGCCGCCGAGGCCGGCGGGCGGCAGCACCTCGGCGCCGATGTTGCGCACGCCGAGCGCGGCCAGCAGGCTGCCCAGCCCGCCATTGTTCCAGACCCAGCAGCAGTCGGTGCTGCCGCCGAAGGCCTGCAGGATGACGCGGGGGCGCGGCTCCGGCCTTGCCGCGACCTTGGCGCGGATGGCGGCGACGCGCTGCTCGTAGAAGGTGGAAAAGGCCTCGGCCTGCGCCTCGCGGCCGATCGCCTGGCCGAGTGCGCGCATGCTGCGCGGCGTGTTGGCCAGCGGGTCGTCGCTGAAGTTCAGCACCAGCGTCGGGATGCCGGCATCCTGCAGCCGCTGGATCACCAGCCGGCCGGTGTCGCTCCAGTAGTGCCAGCCGCTCATCAGCGCGAGGTCGGGCGCGGCCGAGAGCGCATGCTCCAGCGACAGGCCGGCGGCGTTGTTGTCGCCGATCAGCGGCAGGGTGGCGAGGCGGGGGAAGCGGCGCTCGAAAGCCTCGGCCATGGGCGGGTTGACCCGCTTCAGGTCGTTGGCCCAGGCGACGACCAGGCTGACCGGGTCGGGATGCAGCAGCGAGAGCGGGATCAGGTTGAAGCCGCTGCCCAGCAGGATGCGGCCCGGCGGGCGCGCGATGGTGACGGTCCGCCCGGCGGCGTCGACCACCTGGCGCGGCCAGGACGCAGCGGCGGCAGTTCCGGCGGCGCTCTGCGCGGCGGCGGGGGGCGCCGGGGCGCAGAGCAATGCCAGCAGCGCGCCGTGGGCTTGGAGGAGGCGACGGCGCCGCATGCCGGGGATGTGGCGCGAATGAGAATGAGTGTCAACAACGGCGCCGGTATGACGGATCCGTGAAAAAAGCTGGTCGGGTCCGGCGGTCATGCGGGCGGGAATCCTGGCGGGTCGGGCGGCCGGCAGAGTGCCCTCCGGCGCGGCGTGTGACCAGTCCCGCCGGCTGGCGCAAACGTGTCGGGCGCGTCACGGGAAGGTGTCGGCGGATGCCTCGCTTCCGCCATGGGGGGCGGCATGATCCGGACCCGTCACAGCTGCCAGGAACCCCGCCCGATGCGCCTCGTCCTCCTGTCCCTGCTGGCGGCCGGCCTCGCCGCGCCCGCTGCCCGCGCCCAGATGGAAATCGGCCCGCAGGTGCTGCCCAACAACTACGTGCTGCAGAGCCAATTGCAGCGCGACCTGTTCGAGCGGGCCACCGGCAACCAGGGCGCGGCTCCCACCCAGGCTCCGAACCAGGCGGCGCCGACGCCCGCGCCGGTTCCTGCACCGGCTCCTGCACCGGCGCCCTCCACGGGGGGCGGCGGGATGTTCGGCCTGCCGCTGGCGCCGCAGGGGGCCGCGCCGCAGGCGGCGGCGCCCGGGGCGGGGATGGTCACCACCTACCAGGCCTCGCCCGAGGTGACGCAGCGGGTGCGGGAGCAGTTCCTGGGCTGGGTGCAGCAGCGCTCGGGTGCCGAGACGGCCGGGCAGATGCGCCAGGTGATGCAGCAGCAGGACGTGCTGGCGCTGTGGGCGCAGCAGATGGCGGCGGACGGGCTGAAGCCCGGCGACGTGGTCGATGCGCTGACCGCCTATTGGGTGCAGAACTGGCAGATGGCGCATGGGGTGGAGAACACCACGCCGGCGCAGGTGATGGGGGTGCGGGCGCAGGTGGCGCCGCTGCTGGCGCGCAACGAGGCTTTCGGCAGGATGAACGATGCGCAGCGGCAGGAGATGGCCGAGATGTTCATCTACAACCAGTTCCTGCAGGGCAGCGCCTGGGTGATGGCCGGCCAGCAGAACAATCCGGCCTTGAAGGCGCAGCTGGGCGAGGCCGCGGTGCAGCGTTTCCGCACCGAGATGAACATCGACCTGAAGGCACTGCAGCTGACCGACCGCGGCTTCGTCAAGCGCAGCTGAAGAAAGGCGGGGTCCGGGGGGATACTATCCCCCCGGCGGGGGCTTGGGGGCAGCGCCCCCATGCTTACTTTCTTCAGTGGGCCTCGGCCCAGTTGGCCCCGAACCCGATCTCGGCCTTCAGCGGAACCCGCAGCTCGGCGACGCCTTCCATGACGCTGCGGACGCATTCGGCGGTGGCGGTGACCTCGCCCTGCGGCACCTCGAACAGAAGTTCGTCATGCACCTGCAGCAGCATGCGGGCCGAGAGGTTGGCGGCCTTCAGCGCCGCCGGCATGCGCACCATCGCCCGCTTGATGATCTCGGCGGCGCCGCCCTGGAAGGGGGCGTTGATGGCGGCGCGCTCGGCATTGCCGCGGCGGGCCTGCTCCTTGGCCTGGATGCCGTCGATCCAGAGGCGGCGGCCGAAGGGCGTCATGACGTAGCCGGTCTCGCGGGCTTCCGACTTCAGCCGCTCCATCTCTTCCAGGATGCCGGGGTACTGGGAGAAATAGGCATCGATGATGCCGCGCGCCTCGCCGGGGGAGATGCCCAGGCGGGCGGCCAGGCCAAAGGCCGACATGCCGTAGATGATGCCGAAGTTGATGGTCTTGGCGCGGCGGCGGGCTTCCTTGTCCACCTGGTCGCGCGGCAGGCCGAAGATGTCGGAGGCCGTGCGGCTGTGGATGTCCTCGCCCTTCTCGAAGGCGTCGCGCAGGGACGGAACATCGGCCAGGTGGGCGAGCAGGCGCAGCTCGATCTGGGAATAGTCGGCCGCCAGCAGGACATGGCCGGGTTCCGCCACGAAGGCGCGGCGGATGCGCACGCCTTCCTCGGAGCGGATCGGGATGTTCTGCAGGTTCGGCTCGGTCGAGGACAGGCGCCCGGTCGAGGTGATGGCCATGGAGAAATCGGTGTGGACGCGGCGGTCGCGCGGGTCGATCTGCGCGGCGAGCCCTTCCACATAGGTCGATTTCAGCTTGGCCAGCTGGCGCCAGTTGATCACCTGGCGCGGCAGCTCGTGGCCGCGGGCGGCCAGGTCCTCGAGCACGGCAGCATCCGTGCCCCAGGCGCCGGCCTTGCCGCGCTTGCCGCCCGGCAGCTTCTGCTCGTCGAACAGGATTTCGCCGAGCTGCTTGGGGGAACCCACGTTGAACGGCTTGCCGGCGAGCTCGTGGATCTGCTTCTCCAGCGTCGCCATGCGCTGGGTGAAATCCTCGCCGATGCGGGCCAGCTCGGCGCCGTCGACCTTGATGCCGGCCAGCTCCATCTCGCGCAGCACGGCGACCATGCGGCGCTCCACCTGCTCGTAGAGCGCCAGCGACTTCTGCGGCAGCAGCTTCGGGCGCAGCGCCTGCCACAGCCGCAGCGTGACGTCGGCATCCTCGGCGGCATAGGCGGTCGCCTTGTCCAGCGCCACCTGGGTGAAGGGGATGCGGGCGCGGCCGGTGCCGGTGACCTCGTCATAGGAGACGGGGCGATGGCCGAGATGGCGCAGCGACAGCTCGTCCATGCCATGGCCGTGGCGGCCGGCATCCATGCTGTAGGAGATCAGCATGGTGTCGTCGACGGGGGAGAGCTGGAGCGCGCCATGCTCGGCACGGCCCAGCACCTCGAGGTCGAACTTGGCGTTGTGCAGGATCTTGAGGACCGACGGATCGGCCAGCAGCGGCCGCAGGGCCTCCACCGCCTGGTCCTGGGTCATCTGCGGCGGCGCGACGGGGGCCTCCTGCAGCATGTCGCCGGTGCCGGGCGGCGGGCCGTGGCGCAGCGGGATGTAGCAGGCGCGGCCCGGCGCCACGGCCAGCGAGATGCCGACCAGGTTGGCGTTCAGCGCGTCCAGCCCGTCGGTCTCGGTGTCGATGGCGAGCAGGCCGGAAGCCTGCGCCTTGGCGACCCAGCCGGCCAGCTGGGCGGGGTCGGCGATCGTCTCATAGGGGCCGAAAGGCGCGGCCTCGGTCGAGACCGGCTCGGGCGCGGCGGCCTCAGGCTGCAGGCCGGGAAGCTGGAAAGCCTGGCGCGGGCGGCTGACAGGTGCCGATTCAGGGGCGGTGTCGCCGTCCAGGCCCATGCGGTGCAGCATCGAGCGGAAGCCCTGCTCGCGCAGGAAGCCGGACAGGCGCGTGGGCTCCGGCGCGCGGGCCAGCAGCGCGTCGATCGGCGAGGGCAGCGGGCAGTTCTCGTCCAGCAGCACCAGGCGGCGGCTGATGCGGGCCAGCTCGGCATTGGCCAGCAGCGCCTCGCGCCGCTTCGGCTGCTTGATCTTGTCGGCGGCGGCCAGCAGGCCTTCCAGGTCGCCGTATTCCAGGATCAGCTGGGCGGCGGTCTTGATGCCGATGCCGGGCACGCCGGGGACGTTGTCGGTGCTGTCGCCGGCCAGGGCCTGGACGTCGACCACCTTGTCCGGGGTGACGCCGAACTTCTCCAGCACCTCGGGCTCGCGGATCGGCTTCTGCTTGATCGGGTCCAGCAGCTGCACGCCGGGGCGGACCAGCTGCATCAGGTCCTTGTCGGAGGAGACCACGGTGACCTGCCCGCCGGTCTCGACGAAGGCCTTGGCGTAGCCCGCGATCAGGTCGTCGGCCTCGAAGCCGTCCAGCTCGACGCCGGCGACGCCGAAGGCCGCGGTGGCCTCGCGGATCAGCGCGAATTGCGGCACCAGCTCCGGCGGCGGCTCGGGGCGGTGCGCCTTGTAGTCGGGGTAGAAATCGCTGCGGAAGGTCTTCCGCGAGCTGTCGAAGACGACCGCGATGTGGCTGCCGACATGCTTGGTCAGGAACTGGCCCAGCATGTTGGAGAAGCCGAAGACCGCATTGACCGGCACGCCGTCCGGCCGGGTCATCGGCGGCAGGGCGTGGAAGGCGCGGAAGATATAGCCCGAGCCGTCGATCAGGATCAGGTGCGGCTGCGTCTCGGCCGTGGCGCCGCTGCCGGCGGCGGCGTTGGGCGCCGCCCCGTCCAGCAGGTCGGCGGCCGCCGGGACCTCAGTGATGGTCGCCGCCACCGGCACCGTCCTGCAGGATGAAGGTGCGCGAGCAATAGGGGCAGGTGACCTGCTTGTCCTCGATGCGCAGCGAGACGCTGGGATGGCCGAGCGCGCCGCCGCCGCCGTCGCAGGCGATGACCCGGCTGGTCACTTCCAGCGTGTCGACCGGCGTCACGCCGGGGGTGGCTTTCGGGGTGTAGCCCGTGAGGTTCGGATCGCGCATCGGGGGGAGGTCCCGTCATCTGGCCAGTAGGGCCCCGGACCATAAAGGCAGCGCCGCCCGGCCGCCAGGGTTGACACCATTCTTGGCGGGGGCGGGCCCGCGCAAGCAGAGGCTTGGCGCTTGTTGCGATTTTGCAGCGAGCCATTGCGGCGCAGGCTTCGGCAAGGCTATGGCATTGAAGATGCTGCACCGCACCCGCCGCGCCGCCCGCACCCTGGCCCCCGCCGCCTTGCTGGGCGCTGCCTTGCTGGGAGCGGTTGCCTGCGCGCCGCGGGTCCAGCCCGCCGGCCCCGCCATCGGCACCCCCCTGCTGCAGGAGGAAGCCATCCTGGCCGCCGACGGCGCCTTGCTGAAGCTGCGCCGGCGCGACCCGCCGACAGGGGTGCCGGTGCGGGCGGTGCTGCTGGCGCTGCATGGCTTCAACGACCATTCCGGCAATTTCCTGCAGGACGGCTTCGGCCGCCTGGCCGAGGGCGGGGTGCTGACCTACGCCTATGACCAGCGCGGCTTCGGCGCCTCGCCCGGGCGGACGCTCTGGGCCGGGGCGGAGAGCATGGCGGCGGATGCGGCGACCGCGCTCCGGCTGCTGCGCGCCCGCTATCCGGAGACGCCGCTGTTCCTGATCGGCGAGAGCATGGGCGCCTCGGTCGCCGTGCTGGCGGCGACCGCCCAGCCGCTGCCGGTCGACGGCATGATGCTGATGGCCCCCGCCTTCTGGTCGCGCGCCGAGATCGGGCCGGTCGCCGTCGGCGCCTTCTGGCTGCTGGCGCATACCCTGCCGGCGCTGGCCTTCCCGCCGGGCGCCGGCGACATCGTCGCCAGCGACAACATGGAGGCGCTGCGCCGCTTCGGCCGCGACCCGCTGACCATCAAGGACACCCGGATCGACGCCGCCTGGGGGCTGCTGGACCTGATGGACCGGGCCAGCCTGAACCTGCCCGGCTGCTGCGGCGTGCCGACCCTGGTGCTGCAGGGGGCGAAGGACCGCGTGGTGCCGCCCTCGGTGACCCAGGGCCAGCTGGCGCAGATGCGGCCCGACACGCGGCTGGCGCGCTACCCGGACGGGCTGCACCTGCTGCTGCGCGACAGCATCCGCGACCGGGTGGCCGACGATATCCTTGCGTGGATGGCCGCGACCCGGGCACCGCTGCCCTCCGGCGCCGACCAGGTGGGCGCCGCCTGGCTGGGACGGCCGGTGGAGCCCGCCCCGTCGCTGGCCGGCCCCGCCGAGGTGGCGCGGGCGCCGGGGGGTTAGGAGGGGCGGCTAGCCCTTCCGCCGGTAGCGCAGCTCCAGCGTGCCGCTGTCGAAGGCGCGGTGCTCTTCCAGTTGCCAGTCGTCCAGCCGGTCATCCTCGGCGAAGAGGCGACGCCCGCCGCCGACGGTGACCGGGAAGATCATCAGCCGCACTTCGTCGATAAGGCCCCCCGCCAGCAGCGCCTGGGCCAGGCGGCGGCTGCCGCACAGGAGAAGAGAACCCTCGGCCGAGGCCTTCAGCGCGGCGATGGCCGGCAGCAGCGGCCCCTCGACCCGCTGCGCGCCATGCCAGTCCAGCGGCGCGGGGTCGCGGGTGACGACGTGTTTCGGCATGGCGTTCATCCGCTCGGCGAAGGCGCCGTCGCGCGACGACCAGCCCTCCCGGAAGGACTCGTAGGTCACGCGGCCGAGCAGCAGGGCGCCGGCCGCCTCGGCCTCGGCCTGCTTGTGGGCGACCTCGGCCTCGCCCATGCAGCGGCCGGCCCAGCCGGTATGCGGATGGCCGGGCTCGCCGCCCGGGGCCTCCATCACACCGTCGAGCGTCAGCAGCGTGGTCAGGATGATCTCGGCCATTCTTCTCCCCCCGTCCCCTTTGGGTGCAGATCGATACCATGCGACGCGGCGCCGGCGGCGGCGAGACCGGCCAAGCCGCGGATCGCCCTGGACAATCCGTGCATCGGTCCGGGGGCGGCTTGACCCGGGTATGGGGCTTTGTGACGCTCGCCGCTTCCCCCTCCCGCCAGGAGACCGCCGGTGGCCCGCACCCTGATTCGCGCCTCGCATATCATCGCCTACCAGGATGGCGGGCACCGCCACCTGAAGGACGGCGTGGTGGTCTATGAGAACGACACCATCATCCATGTCGGCCGCGACTTCGAGGGCCCCGTCGACCACACCATCGACGCCACCGGCAAGCTGGTCACTCCGGGCTTCATCAACACCCATGCCCATCTGTCGGAAAGCCCGCTCGACAAGAGCTTCGTCGAGGATCGCGGCCCGCGGCAATTCTACCTCTCCGGGTTGTTCGAGTTCCTGACCGCCCGCGACGGCGCCATCACCGACGCCGCCCGCCGCGCCTGCATCGCCTATTCGATGCCCGAGCTGCTGCGCACCGGCACCACCACCATCATGGAGATCGGCTGGCATGGCGACGTGGTCGCCGAGCATGCCGAGCGCGTCGGCCTGCGCGCCTATATCGGCCAGGGCTACCGCTCCGGCCGCTGGCTGACCGCGAATGGCCGCACGGTGGAATACGAATGGCTGGCGGATGACGGGCTGGCCGGCTTCAACGACGCCGTCGCCTTCGTCGAGAAGGTGGAAGGCCGCGCCAATGGCCGCATCAAGGGCTTCCTGACGCCGATGCAGGTCGACACCTGCTCGGAGGCGCTGCTGAAGCGCTCGGCCGATGCGTCGCGCGACATGAAGCTGCCGCTGGCGCTGCATGTGTCGCAGTCGGTGCCCGAGTTCCACGAGATGACCCGCCGCAACGGCTGCACGCCGATCGAGTGGCTGCAGAAGATCGGCTTCCTGTCGGAGCGCTGCATCCTCGGCCACTGCATCATCCCGGGCGAGAGCAGCTGGGCCAACTACCAGGCCGACGACATCGGCATCCTGGCCGACAGCGGCGCCAACGTGGCGCATGCCGTCTGGGTCTTCGCCCGCCGCGGCATCGCCATGGAGAGCTTCGCCCGCTACCAGGCGCGCGGGGTCAACATGACCATCGCCACCGACACCTGCCCGCAGAGCATGATCGAGGCGATGCGCTGGACCTCGGTCTGCTCGAAGATCGTCGACCGCCGCACCCAGGTCGCGACCGCCGCCGACGTGTTCAACGCCGCGACCCTGAACGGCGCCAAGGCGCTGGGCCGCGAAGACATCGGCCGCGTCAGCGTCGGCGCCAAGGCCGACCTGCTGATCTGGCAAGGCGAGAGCATGTTCATGACCCCGCTGCGCGACCCCATCCGCAACCTGGTCTTCTCGGCGACGGCGGAAGACCTGCAAACCTCGATCATCGACGGCCGCGTCGTCATGGAGAACGGCATCGTCCCCGGCTACGACCCCATCGAGCTGGGCCGCGAAGTCCAGAAGGGCGCCGAGGCCATGTGGGCCGGGATGAAGGAACGCGACTGGGCCGGGCGCGACATCGAGACGCTGTCGCCGTCGTCGTTCCCGGCTTTTGCGAGGTGAAGAGAAGGCAGAGGAAGGCTGGGAGAATGAATTCTCCCAGACCCTCTTCTTTTTTCTGATGACCGGCCGTTGCCGGGCCTGCGCCCCACCACGAGCGAGATCAGGGCCTCACGGCGGGACGTATTTTCATGAAATCAGCGCACCCTCAAAGGTCGCGCTGCTGCCGGGCCGTTTCACGTACTGTCGTCACGTGGACACGGCAGTCTGACAGAAAAAAGAAGGGGTCCAGGGGAATTCATTCCCCTGGCCTGCCCGGACTCTAATTGCTGTTAGACCGCTTTCTTTCACCGTTCCGGTGCAGAAGGAACTCGCGTCCCAGCTTTACCCGGGCGACCCCATCGTAAGAGACGATATCCGCCGTGGCGTAGGTTTCGCTCCAGGTGTTGGGGATGAAGCTGCCGGTGCCGACCACGTCGACCGGGGCCTTGGCTTCGTTCATCACCCGGCACTTGGTCACCCCGAAGCCCGAGGAGGCCACGATCTTGACCTTGGGGAAGCCGGCCTCGTCCATCGCTTCGCGGATGCGCCAGATGGCCGCGGCGGAGACGCCGGTGCCGACCAGGTGGCGCAGCTCAGTCTCGGAGCGGTAGCGGCGGATGGCGCCGGGGACGTGGCGCTCGAGCACCGCGTAGGAGGCGGCGGGGTCGAGGCCTTCGAGGAAGCGGCCGCCATGGGTGTCCAGGCGGACCGACAGGCGGCCTGCCGCGGCGAGTTCGGGGAAGCGCTGGCAGACGCCGAGGGTGTCGGTGACCTCGCGGCCGAAATAGTCGACCAGGACGGTCAGCGCCTCGTCCGGGAAGGTCTCGTGGAACATCTCGGCGGCGCGGACGGTGCTGCGGGCATAGCCGATCAGGGCATGCGGCATGGTGCCGAAGCCGCGGGGCTGGCCGAACCAATGCGCCGTCGAGTCATTGGCGTTGCCGACGAAGCCCTTGGCGCCTTCGCGCTGGGCGGCGGCGCTGCCGACGGCGGCGGCATAGGCCATCATTTCCTGCATCTCGGCGCCGGCGCAGTGCCGGGCCTCCATGGCGAGGAAGGCGGCGCCGGGCAGCTCCAGGCACATCTGGTAGGCGTTGTGGGCAGCGACGCAGGGCGGGCCCAGCTTCTGCAGGTAGAGCGTCTCGAGGTCGGCGAGCTCGGTGAAGGACCCGGTCAGGTAGAGCAGCGGGTCGCCGGCGCCGACCCACTCGCCCTCCTTGTGCATCAGCTCGATCTCGATCGAGGTGCCGCGGGCGGCGGCGACCTTGGTCAGCCAGTCGATCATCAGCCGCGGGGCGGAGACGACGGGGCGGCGCAGGAAGACCGCATAGGTGACGCGGGCATCGCCGAAGCGCTGCACGATGGCCTTGGTGCGGTTGAAATAGGCGTCGGTCTGGCGGGAGATCTCCTGATCCCCCACCGGACCTGCCGCCGCGTGGTTCTCCCGCGGCGGCGTTCCATCCATCACTGCGCCCGCCTCACTGGGCGGCCAGCAGCGGAAGGGCGGCGCCATCGGGGCGGCGCGCCTTCAGCTCCTCGGCGACGAGGAAGGCCAGCTCCAGCGCCTGCTCGGCATTCAGCCGCGGGTCGCAGAAGGTGGCGTAGTTGGCGGAGAGGTCGGCCTCCGACAGCTTGTGGGCGCCGCCGATGCATTCGGTGACGTCGCTGCCGGTCATCTCGACATGCACGCCGCCGGCCCAGGTGCCCTCGGCCTGGTGGGCGTCGAAGAAGCCGCGCAGCTCCGACAGGATCGCATCGAAGGAGCGGGTCTTGTAGGTGCCGGCGGTGTGGGTGTTGCCGTGCATCGGGTCGGAGATCCAGACCACTTCGCGGCCGGCCCGCTTCACCGCGCGCAGCAGCGGCGGCAGCTTGTCGGCGATCTTGGACGCGCCCATGCGGCTGATCAGGGTCAGGCGGCCCGGGATGTTCTCCGGGTTCAGGATTTCCGTCAGGCGGACCAGCTCGTCCGGGTCGGTCGAGGGGCCGACCTTCAGGCCCAGCGGGTTCTTCACGCCGCGCAGGAACTCGACATGGGCGCCGTCCGGCTGGCGGGTGCGGTCGCCGATCCACAGGAAATGGGCCGAGCAGGCATACCACTCGTCGGTGGTGCTATCGACGCGGGTCAGCGCCTGCTCATAGGGCAGCAGCAGCGCCTCGTGGCTGGTGTAGAAGTCGGTCTCGCGCACCTGCGGCGCTTCCGACATGCCGCAGGCGGCCATGAAGCGCAGCGTCTCGTCGATGCGTGCCGTCAGGTCCTGGTAGCGCTCGGCCAGCGGCGAGCGCTGCACGAAGCCCAGGTTCCAGCGATGCACCTCATGCAGGTCGGCATAGCCGCCGGTGGCGAAGGCGCGCAGCAGGTTCAGCGTGCCGGCCGACTGCATATAGGCGAATTCCATCCGCGACGGGTCGGGGATGCGGGCTTCCGCCGTGAATTCCGGCCCGTTGATGATGTCGCCGCGGTAGGAGGGCAGCGTGGTGCCCTCCACCGTCTCGGTGTCGGAGGAGCGCGGCTTGGCGAACTGCCCGGCCATGCGGCCGAGCTTCACCACCGGCAGGCTGCCGCCGAAGGTCAGCACCACCGCCATCTGCAGCAGCACGCGGAAGGTGTCGCGGATCGGGTTGGCGCGGAAATCGGCGAAGCTCTCGGCGCAATCGCCGCCCTGCAGCACGAAGGCCCGACCCTGGCCGGCTTTCGCCAGGGACTGCTGCAACCGCCGGGCCTCGCCTGCAAAAACGAGCGGCGGAAAGCTCGCGAGCCGGGATTCCATGGCATTCAACTTGGCCTGGTCCGGATAATCCGGCACCTGCCGGATGGGCATTTCGCGCCAGCTTCCGGGCTGCCACCCGCGCACCGTCATGACACTCAGCTTCCTCAGCTAGATTTTTGGCCGGCCAGGATAGACCGGTCCGCCTTGACAGGGCTACCACCGGCTGCGGCCTGCGCAAACCAGTCTCGTGGCATTCAGCCTGGATTAAGCGCAGCCCTGCCATGCTCGACGGTGAAAGAACCGCGGTCCTCGCATGCGGCGCCGGGGCGGGTGACCTCGGACACGGCGCGGAAACGGGCGGTCAGGGTGGCGTCCGTCGCCTCATGCAGCGTGTAGCCGCGGCGGTTGTTGAAGAAGGCCAGATGCGGGTTGCGCGCCAGGATGCGGGGCGTGGCGGCAACCTGCTCCGAGCCGTCGCCGCCGGAGCTGATCGAGGTGGCGGTGAATTCCACCCCGACGGCGCCGCGCTCCGGCCGCGAGAACTCGCGCAGCAGCGTGCCGGCCCAGGCGGCATGGACGTCGCCGGACAGCACCGCCAGGCCCTGCAGCCCGCTTTCCTGCACCTGGGCGAAAAGGCGGTCGCGGGCGGCGGGATAGCCGTCCCACTTGTCCATGGCATAGCGCGGCGCCTCGCTGCCGGTGTCGCGCTGCAGCATGGGAACCTGCTGGGCCAGCAGGCTCCAGCGGGCGCGGCCGGGGCGCAGCCGCCCGGACAGCCATTGCTCCTGGGCCGGGCCGATCATCTGCGCGGCCGGGTCTTCCCGCGCTGTGCAGCTGGCGGCGGTCGCGCCGCCGCAGGGCTGGTCGGTGCGGAAGCTGCGGGTGTCGAGCACCGACACCTCCAGCAGCCGCCCGAAGCGCAGGCCGCGATACGCCAGGATCTCCGGGCCGCGCGGCAGCTGGCTAGGGCGCAGCGGCATGTGCTCGTACCAGGCCTGGAAGGCGGCCTGCTTGCGCAGCGCGAAGATCTCGGGCGGGACGGCAGGGCGGTCGCGGCGGCTGCCGTCCTCCTCCGAGAAGGGGCCGGCCCAGTCATTGTCGACCTCATGGTCGTCGAAGGAATGCAGGAAGGGATGCGCCGCCTGCGCCGCCGCCAGGTCGGGGTCCAGCTTGTAGAGGGCGTAGCGGTTCCGATAGGCCTCGAGCGAATACACTTCGGGCGAGTTGTGCCGCCGCGGCTGGCCGCCGCGGGGGCCGCCCTCGTAGATGTAGTCGCCATAGTGGAAGACGAAATCCAGCTCGTCTTCCCCGGCGACATGCCGCCAGGCGCTGAAGAAGCCATGCTCGTAGTTCTGGCAGCCGGCATTGACGAAGCGCAGCCGGCGGGGGGCGGCATCGGCCGCCGGGGCGGTGCGGGTGCGGCCGGTCGCCGACGCCCAGCCGCCGACGCGGAAGCGGTAGTGGAAGGAAGCGCCGGCCGGCAGCCCGGCCAGCTCGACATGCAGCGAGTGGCCGAGCTCCGGCCGGGCCAGCGCCTCACCCCGGCGGAGGATCGTCTGGAAGGACGGGTCCTCGGCCAGCTCCCAGGTCACGGGGATGGCCAGCATCGGCATGCCGCCGCCTTCCAGCGGCGCCGGTGCCAGCCGGGTCCAGAGCACCATCCCGTCCGGCCAGGGATCACCCGAGGCCACGCCCAGGGTGAAGGGGTTTTCCGCCCAGCGCGGCTGGGCCCAGGCGCGGCGCGGGACGGCCGGCTGCAGCGCCGCCAGCGCCGCCATCCCCAACCCGCCGCGCAACGCACCGCGCCGCGACAGTGCCAGAATATCCCGCCGCCGGCTCTCCATGCCCCGCCTCCCCGCTTCCGCCTTGCGGAAGCTAGCCGCTGCCCCACGGCGCGTCCCCGGCGGCGGCGTGACATTTCCCCCATACGAAGGCCCTGCTCCGGATGAAAGCGGTCCCGTTCCGGCTGGCAAAGCGCCCGGAAGCGATTATACGCTTTCGTGAGCCCCCGCCGGGGCGCCACCTTCCTCCCGCCGGACCATGCCCCAGGGGACCATGCCGCAGGCCGAGCCACGTCGCCCGTCTGCCGAGCCTGCCCCCGCTGCCGGGACGCCGCGCCCCGGCCAGCCGGCCCGCGCGCGCCCGGGAAGCGAGCGCGGCGAGGCGCTGACCCTCTGGCTCGGCCTGCTGCTGCCGCTCTGCTTCGCCGCCCTCTGCGCCATCCAAGTCTGGGAGCTGCGGCGCGACGCCTGGCAGAAGGCCGAGCGCAACGCGCAGAACCTGCTGGCCATTGCCGGCCGCGACATCCTGCGCCAGGTCGAGCTCTACGACCGCGCGCTGCAGGCCGTCGCCGCCAATCTGTCCGACCAGAGGGCCGACCAAAAGGCCGACCAGGGGGCCGATCGCGGCGACGGCGCGCTCCCGCGCCCGCTGCCGCGGCAGCTGCTCTTCGCGCCGGCGGCGGCCACCACCCATCTGGGCAGCATGGTGGTGATGGACGCCTCGGGCGAGATCGTCGCCAGCTCCGACCCTGCCGTGGGCAGCCGGCGCGACTTCTCCGGCCACCGCTTCTTCCTGCGCCATGCCGGCGATCCCTCGGCCGGGCTGCAGATCAGCCACCCCTTCCCCGACCGCTACCAGCAGGACCACCTGATCGCGCTGAGCCGCCGCATCCCGACCGCCGATGGCCGCTTCGCCGGCGTCGTGGTCGGCACGCTGCGCCTGGCCTATCTGCGCGAGCTGCTGGACGGCATGGAGATCGGGCGGGCCAGCACCATCAACCTCTTCGCGGCCGACGGCACGCTCATCTACCGCAGCCCGGCGGGCGGGGCGCAGCCCGGGCTGGACCTGTCGCGGGCGCCGACGGTGCGCCGCTTCATGGCCGAGCCAAGGGGCGTCTTCACCGGCACCGCGGCCATCGACGAGGTCGAGCGGCTCTACAGCTTCACCCGCCTGGGCGACCGTCCGCTGATCCTGAACGTCGCGGTCTCGACCGACGAGATCCTGCGCGGCTGGCGCGAGCATGCGGCCTGGATCGGGCTGGCGGTCGGGCTGCTGTCGCTGATCATGCTGGCGCTGCTGCTGCGGCTGCGGCAGGAGCTGCGGCTGCGCCGGGCCGCCGAGGCCGTGGCGCTGGCCGAGGGCGCGCGGCTGGCCGAGCTGTCCGAGACCGACGGGCTGACGGGGCTGGGCAACCGCCGGCGCCTGGACCGGCTGATGGCGCTGGAATGGGCGCGGCTGCAGCGCCAGGCGCAGCCGCTGGCGATGATCATGATCGACATCGACCATTTCAAGGCCTTCAACGACAGCCAGGGCCATCCGGCCGGGGATGCGGTGCTGCGCGGCATGGCCGACTGCCTGCGCGCCGCCATCCGCCCGGACGTCGATCTGGCCGCGCGCTACGGCGGCGAGGAATTCGCCGTCCTGCTGCCAGAGATGCCGCTGGAGGGGGCGCTGCGCATCGCCTCCCGCATCCAGTCGCAGCTCGCCCGCCTCGACCTGCCGCATCCGGCGGCGCCGGGCGGGCGGGTGACGGTCAGCCTGGGCGTCGCCGCCCGCATTCCCGCCCCCGGCACCTCGGCGGAGATGCTGCTGCGCGCCGCGGATGCCGCCCTCTACGAGGCCAAGCATCTGGGGCGCGACAGGATCGCCGCCGCCGCCTAGCGGTTGCGCGTCACCAGGCGGCCGGGCTTCTCGCCGGTCTCCTTGCCCGCGGCGAAGGTCGCGACGCCGTTGGCCCAGACTTCCTCGATGCCCAGGCTCATCTGCACCGGATTCTCGAAGGTGGCGTTGTCGATCACCGTCGCCGGGTCGAACAGCACCAGGTCGGCATAGGCGCCCTCGCGGATCACGCCGCGATCGACCATGCCGAAGATCTCGGCGCTGCGGCCGGTCATCTTGTGCACCGCCGTCTCCATGTCGAACAGGCCGAGCTGGCGCGAATACAGCCCCAGCACCCGGGGGAAGGTGCCCCAGAGGCGCGGATGCGGCTTCTCGTCATGCGGCAGCCCGTCGGAGCCGATCACCGACAGCGGGTGGCGCATGATGCGGCGGACGTCTTCCTCGTCCATCTGGAACATGACGCAGCCGGCCGGCAGCAGCCGCTCGGCGGCCAGCTTCAGGTCGGTGTTCCAGCCGCGGGCGATCTCGGCCAGGTCGCGCCCGGCCATCTCCGGATGCGGCACCGACCAGGTCACCACGGTGCGGATATCGGCCCGCGTCCGGTCCGGCATCAGCACCGTCGAGCCGGCCGGATAGGGGTACATGTCGAAGGCCAGCTCCTGCATCGTCGCCGCCGCCTGGATCAGCGCCAGGGTCTGCACCGAGCGGCCGTAATTCTCCGGCATCGAGCATTTGTGGTGGCTGATATGCACCGGCACGCCGACGCGCTTGCCGATCGCCAGCGTCTCCTCGATCGAGGCCAGGATGTGGTCGGCCTCGTCGCGCATATGGCTGGTGTAGAGCCCGTCGGTGGTGCGCAGCGCCTCGGCCACCGCGATCACCTCCTCGGTCGTCGCCGCCTTGTTCAGCGGATAGAACAGCCCGGTCGAGAAGCCCGAGGCGCCTTCCAGCAGCGACTGCTTCAGCCGCCCATGCATCCGCTGGATCTCCTTGTCGGTGGCCACGCGATGGACGTCGCCGGCCATGGCTTCCACCCGCATCGTCTGGTGGCCGACGAGGGCATAGGTATTCACCTCGCTCCCCTGCTTCTTCAGCGCATGCGCGTAGTCGCCGAAACTATCGAAAGTCCACCACTGCTCGTCGCCGAGCAGGTCGAGCGGCGCCGGCGGGCGCTTGCCGGTATGGCGCATCGGCGCCAGGCTGACGCCGCAATTGCCGACCACGACGGTGGTGACGCCCTGGCTGATCTTGCACAGCGTGCAGGACGGGCCACAGAGCACGGCGCGGTCGTCATGCGTGTGCGCGTCGATGAAGCCCGGCGCCAGCGCCTTGCCCGTCGCGATCACCTCGCGGTCGGCGGTGGCGCCGCCGAGGTCGCCGACGCCCGTGATCCGGTCTCCCGTCACCCCGACATCGCCGATCCGGCGCGGCGCGCCGGTGCCGTCGAAAATGGTCGCATCGCGGATGATCAGGTCGCAGCGCAGGGCCATGGGGCCGGTCTCCAGGGGATCGGGCGAAGAGGATTCCGGCCCGCGGAAATCGGCGGCCGGAACGGCGGCAGGAGGCGGATCATGCCCCCGTGCCCGCGCTCACGGAAGACGGCCATGCTGCCAGGATGACAGTTCGGCGACGGTTTTTCCCGGCACGGCCCCGCTTCCGGCTTGCGTCCCCCGCGCGGGGGCCGCAAACCCCCACCGAAAAGGAGGCGCCCCCGATGTCAGACGACCGGCTGTTCGTGCAGTCCCTGCAGAAGGGGCTGGCGCTGCTCGAGGCCTTCTCCCGCCAGCCGGGCGAGCTCAGCCTGAACGAGCTGGCCTCGCTCTCCGGCATCGACCGCAGCTCGGCGCAGCGGATGGCGCATACCCTGCTGAAGCTCGGCTACCTCGAGCGCGGCGCCAATGGCCGCGGCTACACGCCGGGGCGAAAGATCCTCGACCGCAGCTTCGATTTCCTGCGCTCCCGCCCGCTGATCGAGCGCGCGACGCCGGTGATCATCGAGCTGCAGCGCAGCACCGGCGAGCGCGTCGACCTCAGCCTCTTCGACGGCAGCAGCATCGTCTATGCGCTGCGCCGGCAGAGCAAGCGGGAGACCTTTTTCGCGACGCTGGCGGGGCGGCGGCTGGCCAGCTTCATCACCTCCGGCGGCCGCGCCTGCATGGCGCATCTGCCGCGCGACGAGGTGGCCTCGATGCTGGCCCGGGCCGATATCCGGCCGGCCACGCCCAAGACGCTGCTCGACCCCGACGCCATCATGGCCCGCATCGACCAGGCGCGGCGCGAAGGCTACAGCGTGGTGCTGGAAGAGATGCTGATCGGCGAGGTCGTCGTCGGCGCCGCCATCCTCGACCAGCAGGGCCGGCCGGTGGGCGCCATCCATGTCGCGGGGTCGCTGTCGGAATGGCCGCCGGCGCGCTTTACCGCCCGCTTCGCGCCGCTCGCCATCGAGGCGGCGCGGGCCCTCAGCGGCGGTACCGGGCTGCGCTGAGTTTTCGCCATTGCTGATCCAGGCTGCGGTTTTTCGGAGCCATCGGTAGCGCCCTGCGATATTCGCCGGGCGTCTGGATTGCCTGAGCCGCGGCAGGCTTCTAGCTTCCCAGGCCTTGCCCCATGGGAATGCGCTCCGCCATGAACGACACTGTCGCCCCGCCTGCCTCCCCGACCCTGCCCGGCGAGACGATCCGGCTGCGCGGGCTGCAGGCGCCGGCCTCGATCCATGTCGACCGCTGGGGCATCCCGCATCTGCGGGCAGAGAATGAGGCCGATCTCTTCTTTCTGCAGGGCTTCAACGCGGCGCGCGACCGGCTGTGGCAGATCGACCTGTGGCGCAAGCGCGGCCTGGGCCTGCTGGCGGCCGATTTCGGACCCGGCTTCCTCGCCCAGGACCGCGCCAGCCGACTTTTTCTCTACCGCGGCGACATGGAGGCGGAATTTTCCGCCTACGCCCCCGATGCCAGGCAAATCTGCGAAGCCTTCGTCGCCGGCATCAACGCCTTCGTCGACCTGGTCGAGGCCGAGCCTGCCCGGCTGCCCGCCGAGTTCCGCGCGCTGGGCACCCGCCCGTCGCGCTGGGCGGCCGAGGACGTGGTGCGCATCCGCAGCCACAGCCTGACCCGCAACGCGCTGTCCGAAGTGCTGCGCGCCATCGTTCTTTCGAAGGCCGACCTGGCCACCGACCTGCTGCGCAAGCATCTGGAGCCGATGGTGGAGCCGGTGCGGCCGGAAGGGCTCGACCTCTCCACGCTCGGCACCGAGGTGCTCACCCAGTTCAAGCTGGCCACCGCCGCCGTCACCTTCTCGGCCGAGCGGCTGGCCGCCCCGCTGGACGACTGGCGCCGCTGGACCGCGGTCACCGATCTCGGCGACGTGGTGATGGGCGCCGAGATGGAAGGCTCCAACAACTGGGCGATCCATGGCAGCCGCAGCGAAAGCGGCCGGCCGATCCTGGCCTCCGACCCGCATCGCGCCCATGCGGCGCCGTCGCTGCGCTACATCGTCCATCTCGACAGCCCGGGCTTCAACGCCATCGGCGCGGGCGAGCCCGCCGTGCCCGGCATCTCCATCGGCCACAACGGCACGAGCGCCTTCGCCCTGACCATCCATGGCGCGGACCAGGAGGACGTCTATGTCTACGAGACGGCCGAAGGCGACCGCAACTCCTACCGCCACGGCGATGCTTTTTCCGACATGGACGTCGTCCGCGACAACTTCGCCGTCAAAGGCCATCCCGACCAGACGCTGATGCTGCGCTTCACGCAGCACGGCCCGGTCATCGCCGAGGACGTCGCCAACCGCCGCGCCGTCGCCATCCGCACCGTCTGGTCGATGCCCGGCTCGGCGCCCTATCTGGCCAGCTTGGCCTCGATGCGCGCCACCACGTTGGAAGAATTCCGCACGGCGATACGGCGCTGGGGCACGCCTTCGGTCAACAAGGTCTATGCCGACACCAGCGGCACCATCGCCTGGACCCCGGCCGGCTTTGCCCCACAGCGGCCGAACTGGGACGGGCTGCTGCCCGTTCCGGGCGATGGCCGCTACGAATGGTCCGGCCTGCTCGATCCGGCGGAGCATCCCTGGCGCGTCGATCCGCTGGAAGGCTTCGTGCACAGCGCCAACGAGCAGAACCTGCCCGCCGACTGGAACCACGCCGAGAAGACCTATGGCTATGAGTGGGTGGAAGCCTCCCGTGCCACGCGCATTCGCGAATCCCTGACGCGCGGCCCGCTGCTGACGCTGGCCGACTGCACCGCGCTGCAGACCGATGTCCTGTCCATTCCCGCCCGCCGGCTCTGCGCCCTGCTGCTCACGCTGCCGCGCGGCAGCGCGCCGGAGCTCTGGGCGGCGCAGACCCTGCTGGAGGACTGGGACTTCCGCTTGGCCGCCGACAGCGCCGCCGCTGGCCTGTTCGAGGTCTTCCTGACCAAGCACCTGAAGCCCAGGCTGCTGGCCGCCCTGGTCCCCGATGCGACGCTGCGCCCGCTCCTGCTGCCGCAGGACATGGAAAGCTTGCTGCTGGTGCTGGAAAACCCCGACGCCCGCCTGCCCGCCGCCGCCCGCGACGCCTTGCTGGCGGACTGCCTGATGGCCGCCTTCCACGATTGCGAGAGCCGCATGGGCTCCTGCCCCAGCGGCTGGAGCTGGGGCAAGCTGCACCACGGCTACTTCGCGCATGCGCTGCAGGGCCTGACCGCCGAGACCGCGACGCTGGACGTCGGCCCCTTCCCCGTCGGCGGCAGCGCCCAGACGCCGATGCACACCGGCTACCGCCCTGGCGACTTCCGCTGCACCTTCGGCGCCTCGGTGCGGCTGGTGATGGATGTCGGCGAATGGGACAACAGTCTCTGCATCAACGCCCCCGGCCAGTCCGGCGATCCGGCCTCGCCGCATTACGCCGACCTGGCTCCGCATTGGGCACAGGGCGAATACGTGCCGTTGCTCTATTCGCGCGAGGCGGTGGACCGGATGGAGATGCAGCGGATCGCGCTGGTTCCTGTGGCGGACTGAAGAGAAGACAGAGGCAGGCCAGGGGAATGCATTTCCTTTTCTCTGGGACTGCCGTGTCCACGTGGTGACAGTCCGTGCAACGGCCGATGCACAGCGCGACCTTCAAGGTCGCGCTGCTGTCACATTCGCGCCCCGCCGTCTTGCCCTGGCGAGGCTGCCGGCGAGGTGCTGGTCCCCGAACGGCCGGTAACCAGAAAAAAGAAGGGGTCGAGGGGAATTCATTCCCCTCGTCTACCCGCCTCTTCCTTCCTGAAACCTCTTCCCCCACCATCCCCTCCTCAGCGAAGCCCTGAAGGAGAACCCAACCATGGCCCGTTTCGCTCCCCCTGGTCCGCTCGGCTTTGGCGGCGCGCCGCTTGGCGACATGTTCGCCAAGGTCGACGACGCCACGGCCGAGGCTGCGCTGGAGGCCGCCTGGGACAGCGGCATCCGCTATTACGACACGGCGCCGCATTATGGCGCCGGGCTGTCGGAGCATCGCTTCGGCGCGATGCTGCGGCGGAAGCCGCGCGACGAATACGTCATCTCCACCAAGGTCGGCCGGCTGCTGGAGCCGACCACGGAGCCCGAGCTGGCACATCCCTTCCTCAGCACGATGATGTTCCGGCGGAAACAGGACTACACCGCGGCCGGCGCCCGGCGCTCGGTGGAGGACAGCCTGCAGCGCATGGGCATCGGGCGCATCGACGTCGTCTATGTGCATGACCTGGCCACCGACCATCTGGGCGATGGTTACGACGCGGCCTTCCGCATCGCCCGCGACGGCGCCTTCCGCGAGCTCATCAGGATGCGCGAGGAAGGCATGATCCGCGCCTGGGGCCTGGGCGTGAACCTGCCGGAGCCCTGTGTGCGGGCGCTGCAGGAATCCGATCCGGACGTCTTCCTGCTGGCCGGGCGCTACAGCCTGATCGACCTGGCCGGCACGAAGGAGCTGTTTCCCCTTTGCGCCGAGCGCGGCGCGCATGTCGTGGTGGGCGGGCCGTACAATTCGGGGCTGCTCGCCGGCGGCACCACCTTCGACTACCAGGAGGCGCCCCCGGAACAGGTGGCGGCGCGCGACCGCATGGCGGCGGTGGCGGCGAAGCACGGCGTCGACCTGAAGGCGGCGGCGCTGCAATTCTGCGCCGCCAATCCGGTGGTGGCCTCGGTCATCCCCGGCGCCAAGCATGCCGACCGGGTGCGGCAGAATGCGGCGCTGATGCAGGCCGAGGTCCCGGCGGCCTTTTGGGCGGCGTTGAAGCAGCAGGGGCTGCTGCCGCCGGAAGTGCCGACGCCCTAGTCGAACAGGCCCGGCCGCCACAGCGCGGCCGGCTTGGCCTCGGCGCCGCGCAGCGCCGCCTGCACCTCGGTCTCCAGCGCCGAGAGGAAGCGCGACTTGTCCGACCCGGTCATCGGCGCATGGCCCCTGGTCATGGCGCCGATCTCGCGCAGATGCCGGGACACTTCGCGCCCGGCCAGGGCCTGGCCGATATTGTCGCTGGTCCAGATCCGGCCGTTCGGCGCCAGGGCGCGGGCGCCGCGCTCCAGGCAGCGCGAGGCCAGCGGGATATCGGCGGTGACGCACAGATCCTGCCGGCGGATCCGCTCGGCGATCCAGTCATCGGCGGCGTCCGCCCCCTCGGCGACGATCACCCGCTTGACCCAGTCCACCTCGGGCAGCCGCACGCCGCGCGCGCCGTTCGACACCACATGCACGATCAACGACAAACGCCCGGCGACGCGGAACACCTCGTCGCGCACCGGGCAGGCATCGCCGTCGACCCAGATCTCGGTCTTTTCCATGAGACTGCGCTTAGGACAGAAAGGAAGGCCGGGGGAAGGAATTCCCCCGGACCCCCATCTTTTTTCTGGTCCATAATCGGCGCCGACGTCCAGGGACCAAGACAGAATGCGCGCTGCCTATCTCTCCGCCCCGATCAACGCCCTGCTCGACGGCCTCTACGAAGGCACGGCGACGGTGGCCGACATTCTCAGGGAGGGCGACCTCGGCCTCGGCACCTTCGAGGACCTGGACGGCGAGATGGTGGTGCTCGACGGCCGCGCCTGGCAGGTCGACAACCACGGCCAGGCCCGCGAGGTCGACGGCACCGCCCGCACCCCCTTCGCCTGCGTCGCACCTTTCCACGCCGACACCATCGACCAGGTCCCGACCGGCACCGGCATCGAGGACGCCGTCACCGGGCTGATCCCTTCGCCCAACATGCTCTACGCCATCCGCATCCAGGGCGTCTTCGAGGGCCTGCGGGTCCGCAGCGTGCCGCGCCAGGAGGCCTATACCCCGCTGGTCGAGGTCGCGAAGCAGCAGGCCACCTTCGACTTCCCCGAAGCGGAAGGCACCCTCTGCGGCTTCTGGACGCCCGCCTTCCTGCACAGCGTCGCCGTCCCCGGCTGCCACCTGCATTTCCTCGACGCGGCGCGCGAGCGCGGCGGGCATCTTCTCTCGGGCCGCATCCGCGTTGCCAGCATCGCGCTGATGCACCTGCCGCGCCTGAACATGGCCCTGCCGATGACGCTGGATTTTTTGACGGCCGATCTGGGCCGTGACAGCCAGGCCGAGCTCGGGGTGATCGAGAAGGAGGGCTGAACAGCCAAAAGGCCCGGACGCTCGTGGCGGCCAGGCCTTTTGGAAGGACCCCGATGGTGGGCGCGACAGGGATTGAACCTGTGACCCCCGCCGTGTGAAGGCGATGCTCTACCGCTGAGCTACGCGCCCATCGTGGGTGAGGCGCTTACTAAGGGGAGGGCGAAGGGCCGTCAAGCGCTCGTGTTGAATATTCCCCCCTTCTAACAAGGCCTTCGCGACGCCATGTGAGCCATCATGAGATGGCGCCCCGCTGCCCTGCTCCTGTCGCTGCTGGCCGTCCCCGCCATCGCGCGGGCCGAGCCGGTGCGGGCGGTCTATTCCGTCCAGGCCGCCGGCATGCAGGTCATGCGGGTCGAGGCGGTCTTCGATCTCGACAACCCCAGCCGCTACCGCATCGAGAGCAGCTTCCGCTTCACCGGCATGGCCGGCTGGTTCGCCAATGGCCGCCAGGCCAACCGGGTCGACGGCGTCTGGGTGAACAATGCGGCCCGCCCGGTGCGCTATGTCGGCGACGGGCTGTGGCGCGGCGAGCCGCGGCAGACCGTGCTGGAATATCCCGCCAACCAGCCGGTGGCGCGGGTGATGGTCCCGGCCGAGGACCCCGACCGCGAGCCGGTGCCCGAGGCGCTGCAGCGCGGCACCGTGGACTCGCTGACCGCTTTGGCCCAGCTGACCCGCAACATCGCCACCACCGGCCGCTGCGAGGGCCGTGCCGCCATCTATGACGGCCGCCGCCGCGCCGACATGGCCGCCCGGACGCTTGGCCGCGACCGGCTGACGGCGCAGGGCGGCTCCTGGGGCGGCGAGGCGGTGCGCTGCGGCTTCGAGGCGCGGCAGCTGGCCGGCTTCAAGCGCGATGACGGCCCCGACGCGCGCGAGCCGCAGGAAGGCACGGCCTGGATGGCCGCCCCCATGGCCGGCGCGCCGATCATCCCGGTGCGGGTGGAGATGCCCGGGCGCTGGCTCGGCCGGCTGACGGCGCTGCTGGTCGAGATCAAGCCCGCCCAGCAGCAGGCCGAGCTGCGCTAGCCCAGCGCGGCGCGGATCAGCGCCGGCAGCCCGGCGGGGCTGGCCGCGACCGGCGCGCCCTCCGCCATTTCCGGCAACCCGTAGCCATAGCCGCAGAAGATCGCCGGCAGCCCGGCGCCGCGCCCGGCCTGGACGTCGTTGTGATGGTCGCCGACCATGACCGCGGCCTCCGGCACGCCGCCCGCCGCCTGCAGCGTCGCCAGGACATGCGCCGGGTCGGGCTTGCGGACGGGGAAGCTGTCGCCGCCGCCCAGCGCCGCGAAACGGCGGTCGATCCCCAGCGCGGCCAGCAGCAGCCGCGCCGCCTTTTCCGGCTTGTTGGTGCAGACGGCCATGGCCCAGCCCTCGGCGGCGAGGTCGTCCAGCACGGCCTCCATGCCGGGGAACATCCGGGTGTGGACCGCGGCATTCGCCTCGTAATCGGCCAGGAAGGCGGGCAGGGCGGTCGGGTCGGGGGCCAGGCCGCGGGCGGCGAAGGCGCGCTGGATCAGCACCGGCACGCCGTCGCCGATGAAGCGGGTCACCTCCTCCAGCGTGAAGGGCGGCTGACCGCGCGCCGCCATCATGCGGGAGAGCGCGGCATGGATGTCCGGCCGGCTGTCCACCAGCGTGCCGTCCAGATCAAAGATAACGGTGCGTTGCATGGCCCCAGCTTGTGCCATGTTTCGTGCGGCAATGCGATGTGACGCCGTATCCTCTTGCCCTGGCTGGGCTTTGCTTGGCAGATGCCCTGCATGCCCGCAGCAGCCATCCTCCTCGCCGCCGGTCTCGGCACCCGCATGAAAAGCCGCCTGCCCAAGGCGCTGCACCCGCTGGCCGGACGGCCGATGCTGAACCACCTGATCGCCGCCTGCGAAGGCGTCTTCGACCGGGTGGTGGTGGTGGTCGGCCCCGACATGCCGGCCCTGGAAGCCGCCGCCCATCCGCATGCGACCGTGGTCCAGGCCGAGCGCCTGGGCACCGGCCATGCCGCGCTCCAGGCCGCGCCGCTGCTCGCGGGTTTCGAGGGCGATGTCGCGGTGCTCTATGCCGACAACCCGCTGATCACGCCGCAGACGCTGCAGCGCCTGCGCGCCGCCCGCGACAATGCGGGCCTGGCCCTGCTGGCGATGCGCCCGGCCGATCCGGCGCGCTATGGCCGCGTGCTGCAGGACGCTTCTGGCAATGTCACCCGCATCGTCGAATTCGCCGACGCGAATGACGAGGAGCGCGCCGTCGGCCTCTGCAATGCCGGCGTCCTCTGCGCGCCATCGAGAAAACTGTTCGGCTGGCTGCGGCGGGTGCGCAACGACAACCGGGCCGGCGAATACTACCTGACCGATCTCGTGCCGCTGGCCGTCGCCGATGGCGACCGCGTCACCGCCGTCGAGGCGCCGGAGGCGGAGCTGCGCGGCATCAACAGCCGCGTCGAGCTCGCTGCCGCCGAGGCCGAGATCCAGGCCCGCTTGCGCCGCCAGGCCATGGAGCAGGGCGCGACCCTGATCCAGCCGGACTCGGTGGTCTTTGCCTATGACACGCGCCTCGGCCGCGACGTGACCGTGCAGCCGCATGTCGTCTTCGGCCCCGGCGTCACCGTCGAGGATGGCGTGGAGATCCGCGCCTTCTCGCATCTGGAAGGCTGCGTGGTGCGGGCGGGCGCGCTGGTCGGCCCCTATGCAAGGCTGCGCCCCGGCACCGATGTCGGCCCCCGCGCCCATATCGGCAATTTTGTCGAGCTGAAGAATGCTCAGGTCGCGGAAGGCGCCAAGGCCAACCACCTGAGCTATATCGGCGATGCCAGCATCGGCGCCGGCAGCAATATCGGCGCCGGCACCATCACCTGCAATTACGACGGCTTCGCCAAGCACCGCACCACGATCGGGGCAGGGGTCTTCGTCGGCTCCCACACCACGCTGGTGGCGCCGATCGCGCTCGGCGACGGGTCGATGACGGCCGCCGGCTCGGTGCTGACCAAGGACGTGGCCGCCGACGCGATGGCCTTCGCCCGCGCCCGGCCTGCCGAGAAACCCGGAGCCGCCGCCGCCTTCCGCGCGGCGCGGCGCAAGGAGAAGAAGTGAATGTGCGGCATCGTCGGCGTCGTCGGGCGCGAAGCGGCAGCCCCCCGACTGCTCGAGGCGCTGCGGCGCCTGGAATACCGCGGCTATGACAGCGCGGGCATCGCCACCCTGGTGAACGGCCATGTCGAGCGTCGCCGCGCCGAGGGCAAGCTGGTCAACCTGGCCAATGTCCTCGACGCCCAGCCGCTGGAGGGCACCACCGGCATCGGCCATACCCGCTGGGCGACCCATGGCGCGCCGACCGAGCGCAACGCCCATCCGCATGGCACCGCCCGCGTCTCGGTGGTGCATAACGGCATCATCGAGAATTTCGCCGAGCTGCGCGCCGAGCTCGAGGCCGAGGGCATCGAGTTCGAAACCGAGACCGACACCGAGGCCGTCGCCAAGCTTTTGGATTTTCTTCTCAGCCAGGGCGACACCCCGGAACAGGCGGTGTCGAAGACACTGAAAAAAATCCACGGGGCTTTCGGCCTGGCAATGGTCTTCGCCGGCCACCCGCGCAAGCTGATCGCCGCGCGCCAGGGCAGCCCGCTGGCCGTCGGCTTCGGGGACGGAGAAATGTTCATCGGCTCCGACGCCCTGGCGCTCGCCCCGATGACCCGCCGCATCGCCTATATGGAAGAGGGCGACTGGGCCGTCCTCGACGACCATTCGGCAAAGTTCTTCGACGCCGAGGACCGGCCGGTCGAGCGCGCCGTCAAGCTGACCGCGCTGTCGGGTGCTGCCGTCGGCAAGGGCAACTACCGGCACTTCATGGAGAAGGAGCTGCACGAGCACCCGGTCGTGCTCGGCGACACGCTGCGCCAGTATATCGACCCGGCCAGCCGCGCCGTCGCCCTGCCGGCGCTGCCCTTCGACCCGGTCGCCGTGCCGAAGATTTCTTTCAGTGCCTGCGGCTCGGCCTTCATCGCGACCCAGGTCGCGCGCTACTGGTTCGAGCAGGTGGCGCGCCTCCCCGTCGACACCGATGTCGCCAGCGAGCTGCGCTACCGTGACCCGCCGCTGCCCGAGGGCGGCGCCGCGCTGCTGGTCAGCCAGTCGGGCGAGACCGCCGACACCCTGGCAGCTCTCCGCCTGCTGAAGTCGCGCGGCCAGCATGTCCTGTCGGTGGTCAACGTGCCGGAAAGCACGATGGACCGGGAGAGCGACGGCACCCTGCTGACCGTCGCCGGCCCCGAGATCGGCGTGGCCTCGACCAAGGCCTTCACGGCGCAGCTGGCGGTGCTGGCCAGCCTGGCGCTGGGCTTCGGCCGCGCCCGCGGCACGCTGACCGCGGCCGAGGAAGCCCGCCTGACCGCGGCCCTGCTGGAGGTCCCGGCGCATGCCGCCGAGCTGCTGGAGCAGGGCCTCGGCGACATGATGGAGATCGCCCGTGAGGTCGCCGCCGCGCGCGACGTTCTGTTCCTAGGCCGCGGCAGCCTCTACCCGATCGCGCTGGAAGGCGCGCTGAAGCTGAAGGAGCTCAGCTACATCCATGCCGAGGGCTATGCCGCCGGCGAGATGAAGCACGGCCCGATCGCGCTGATCGATGCCTCGGTGCCGGTGATCGCGCTCTGCCCCTCGGGGCCGCTCTTCGAGAAGACGGCGTCGAACCTGCAGGAGGCCGCGGCCCGTGGCGGCCGCATCATGGCCTTCACCGATGCGGAAGGCGCGCCGGCGCTGCGCCGCTTCGCCGAGCGCGTGGTGGTGCTGCCCAGCGTCGACCCCTTCGTGGCGCCGATCCTGCACGCCATCCCGGTGCAGCTGCTGGCCTATCACGTGGCGGTGCTGAAGGGCACCGATGTGGACCAGCCGCGCAACCTGGCGAAGGCGGTCACCGTCGAATGATGCGACCGGCCGCGGCGGGGCGATGCCCTGCCGCGGCCGATCGCGACCTCAGGCCGCGCGATACCGCTCCAGCCAATGGGCATAGGGGGCGGGCAGGGTCCAGGACGGCTTCTCGACGCCCAGCTGCTTGGCGGCGAAGAAGGGCCAGTGCGGGTTCTCGAGCAGCGGCCGGCCCATCATCACCAGGTCGACCTGGCCCTTCTCCAGCATGGCCTCGGCCATTTGCGGCGTGCCGACATACCAGCTGGTGGCGGTGGGCAGGCCGGTCTCTCGCCGCATGCGGCCGGCGGTCTCGCCCATGAAGCCGGGGCCCCAGGGGATCTTCGCCGTTGGCGTGTTGAAGCCGACCGAGACGTCGAAGAAGTCCAGCCCCTCGGCCTTCATGGCGCGGGCGAGCTCGGCGGCCTCCTGCTGCATCGTCTCGTCATCGCCGTCGAACTCGATGACGCTGAAGCGGGCCGAGAGCGGCAGATGCGCCGGCCAGGCCTTGCGCACCGCGCGGACCGTCTCGACCAGGAAGCGGCCACGGTTCCCGGCCGAGCCGCCATAGGCGTCGGTCCGCTGGTTCGAGTATTTCGAGAAGAAATTCTGGGCCAGGTAGCCGTGCGCGAAATGCAGCATCAGCCATTCGAAGCCGGCCTCGCGCGCCCGCTCGGCGGCGGCGACGAAATCGGCCTGGACGCGGGCGATGTCCTCCAGCGTCATCTCCTTCGGCGTCTTCGACAGTCCGCCGCCGAAGGCCACCGCCGACGGCGCGATGGTCTGCCAGCCGCGCGGATCGCCCTCGGCGATGTGGTCGTCGCCTTCCCAGGGGCGGTTGGCGCTGGCCTTGCGTCCGGCATGGCCGATCTGGATGCCGGGCACTGCGCCGGCCGCCTTGATCGCCGCGACGACCGGCTTGAAGGCGTCTTTCTGGGTGTCGTTCCAGAGGCCGGTGCAGCCCGGGGTGATGCGGCCCTCGGGCGAGACGCCGGTGGCCTCGACCACCACCAGCCCGGCGCCGCCTCGGGCCAGGGCCGTGTAGTGCGCCTGGTGCCAGTCGTTCGGCACGCCCTCCTCGGCGGAGTACTGGCACATCGGCGAGACGACGATGCGGTTGCGCAGGGTGACGCCCTTCAGGGTATAGGGCTCGAAAAGATGCGGCATCAGGCTGTCCTCGGGTGACGTGGCGCCTTAGTTCCATCAATCTCGAACTATTGGCAAGCCCTGCGGTGGGGCATGCCAGAGGAGCGTGGCGCCGATGGCGGCGATGAAGCACCCGGAAGCGTCCGAGTTCCGTCTTGAGAAAGTGCTGCATGCGCTGAGCGACGGCGTGCGCCTCGGCATCGTCCGCCAGCTGGCGGCAGAGGGTGAGGCCAGCTGCGGCGCCCTCGATGGCGGCCGGCCGAAATCCAGCGTCTCGCATCATTTCCGCGTGCTGCGGGAGGCAGGCCTCGTCCGCACCACCACCTTCGGGGTGACGCATATGAATTCGCTGCGCCGCGCCGAGCTCGACGCGCGCTTCCCGGGGCTGCTGGCAGCAGTGCTGGCAGCCGAAGGTCAGGGCTGACCCGCGCCGGCCGGGTGCGACAGGCGCCGTCACAGGCTGGCGGCCCAACCGCCGCGCCGCTATGCTGCGGCGCAACATTTCCGCTCGCGGAGCCCCTATGCCCGTCCAACCCGCCGCTAGCTGGACCCGCCCGGCCCGCACCGAATTCATGGCCCGACGCTATCTGGCCAGCCGCGGCGGCGCGCCGATGGTCGAAGATCCGCTGCGCGCGGCGCTGCCCAGGCTGCGGCGCGAGGTGGCGCAATGCCGCAGGCTGGCCCGCCTCGACCTCGGCCTGGCGGCGGCGCTGGTCAGCGTCGCGCTGACCGTCATCGGCACCGTCTGGCTGGCGCCGCTGCATGGCGGCATCCTGCTGGTGCTGGTCTATCTCCATCTGGTGCCGCTGCTGGGCCTGGCCGTCGTCGTCTGGGGCGCCATCGTCATGGAGACATCCGGCCCACGCCTGGTCACCGCCCGCCGCATCGCGGCAGCGCTGCAGGACCGGGCCTGGCTGGAGGCGCTGGATCTCGCGGTGCATGGCCTGCCCGACCCGGCCGCAGAAGCGGTGGCGCCCGGCGCCTGACTGGGCTAGGCTGACCCCAGCCGCGGCCCGCAAGGGCTGGCGACTCGGGCTTGGCGGCGAAGACAGCCGTCTCCGGCATCCTGTGCCGGTTCGCGCCTGGCGGCAAAAACCGCCTTCCCAGGCCTGTAAACCCCGCCGCGCCCGCAGGCGTTCCGTCGATCGAGCATCGCATGGAGCGTCGCTGTCGCGCCCCGGAGGAGGACCAGGCCATGTCGAGCAGCATTTCCGGACTTTCCAGCAGCCAGCTGGCCAACAGCCAGGTGGAACGCCTCGCCGCGCTGCAGCTGGGGCCGCGCAACAGCCGCGCCAATCCCGACAGCGACCAGGGCCAGGCGGTCGACGCCACCAACCAGACCCAGGTGATTGGCCTGCGCACCGCGGCGCTGGGCGACGACATGCTGGCGGCGCTGCTGACCGGCGAAGCCGGGGATGCCTCCACCCAGTCCTCCACGGGCGCCAGCACCAGCCTGACCAGCAGCGCCGAGGGCGTCAGCCGCGAGGCGGTGACCGCGCTCGAGGACCAGGGCGACAGCACCGCGCGGCTGCTGTCGCAGCTGGGTGACTGGCGGCTGAGCGACGCGCCGGCCAGCGGTGCCGCGCCCGGCGGGGTGGATGCGCCCTCCGGCCCCTTCGGCAACCGTCCGGCCCCGCCGCCGGGCGGCGCCGCCCCCGAGGCCGACGCCGCGGCGACCAACGAGGTCGCGACCGGCGCCCAGGGCAGCCTCGAGCCGACCGGCAGCGATGCCGCCGACAGCTATGCCGCGCGCCGGCAGCAGATCACCGACTCGCTCTATGCCGCGGTCGCCGCCTATGCGACTGGCAGCTCCGCCACCATGGGGTCGCTGGCCTCGGTCGAGGTCTGACCGCGCCGGCCGCCACGAAGAAGAAGGGCCCCGGGGAATCGCTTCCCCGGGGCCCTGCTTCGTTCAGGCGGTATCGCGCTGCGGTCAGATGCGTCCCATCAGCAGCAGGATCAGCAGGATCAGCAGCACCAGGCCGAGGCCGCCCGAGGGGCCGTAGCCCCAGCCGCTGCTGTAGCCCCAGCGCGGCAGGGCGCCGACCAGCAGCAGGATGACGATGATCAGCAATATCAGGCCCATGGAGTCTTCTCCCTTGGATTTCCGTCCAGCTTGCGCCGTGCGGGGTCAACGCCGCGGAACGGCAGGATGTTGCGTGACGGCGGGTTTATTCGGCATGCGGCCGGGCTGACAGCGGGCGCCGGCCTGCCTAACTTCCCTGCACCAGACGGGCTGCCGGGCATCGAAGCGGCGGGCCGCCACGCTGTGGGAGAGGAACCGTCATGCTCGACACCGTCACCAAGCTGGTCCTGAAGGACCCCGACCTGCTGCGGCAGGCCAACTATATCGACGGCCAGTGGGTGAAGGCCGACGACGGCAAGGTGCTGGAGGTGAAGAACCCCGCCACCGGCGAGCTGATCGGCACCATCCCGGCCATGGGCCAGGCCGAGACCCGCCGCGCCATCGAGGCCGCCAACGCCGCCTGGCCGGCCTGGCGCGCCATGCTGGCCAATGAGCGCGCCGCCATCCTGAAGAAGCTGGCCGCGCTGATGCTGGCCAATACCGAGGATCTGGCGGCCATCATGACGGCCGAGCAGGGCAAGCCCTATGCCGAGGCCAAGGGCGAGGTCGCCTATTCCGCCAGCTTCATCGAGTGGTTCGCCGAGGAGGCCCGCCGCGTCAACGGCGAGACCATCCCGCAGAACGCCAAGGGCCGCCGCATCCTGGTGACCAAGGAGCCGGTGGGCGTCTTCGCCGCCATCACGCCCTGGAACTTCCCCTCGGCCATGATCACCCGCAAGGCCGGTCCGGGCTGGGCCGCCGGCTGCACCGGCGTGATCCGCCCGGCCAGCCAGACGCCCTTCTCGGCGCTCGCCATCGCGGTCCTCGCCGAGCGCGCCGGCATGCCCAAGGGCGTCTGCAACGTCATCACCGGCCCGTCCTCGGGCACCGGCAAGGAGCTCACCGGCAACCCGCTGGTGCGCAAGCTGTCCTTCACCGGCTCCACCGAGGTCGGCCGCGTGCTGCTCGAGCAATGCGCGCAGACCATCAAGAAGACCTCGATGGAGCTTGGCGGCAACGCCCCCTTCATCGTCTTCGACGACGCCGACCTGGACGAGGCGGTCAAGGGCGCCATGGCGTCGAAGTACCGCAACACCGGACAGACCTGCGTCTGCGCCAACCGCATCCTGGTGCAGGAAGGGGTCTACGACGCCTTCGCCGCCAAGCTGAAGGCCGCGGTCGAAGGCCTCAAGGTCGGCAACGGCATGGAGGAGGGGGTCACCCAGGGCCCGCTGATCAATGCCGACGCGGTGAAGAAGGTGCAGGAGCATATCGCCGACGCCCTGTCCAAGGGCGCCAGCGTCGTCACCGGCGGCAAGCCCCATGCCCGGGGCGGCAACTTCTTCGAGCCGACGGTGCTGGCCAACGTGCCGCACGAGGCCGCCATCTTCCGCGAGGAGACATTCGGCCCCGTCGCGCCGCTGTTCCGCTTCAAGACCGAGGAAGAGGCGATCCGCCTGGCCAACGACACCGAGTTCGGCCTGGCCGCCTATTTCTACGCCCGCGACGTCGGCCGCATCTTCCGCGTCGCCGAGGCGCTGGAATACGGCATCATCGGCATCAACGAAGGCATCATCTCGACCGCCGAGGCGCCCTTCGGCGGCTTTAAGCAGTCGGGGCTGGGGCGCGAGGGGTCGACCCACGGGATCGACGAGTATCTCGAGACCAAGTACCTCGCCCTCGGCGGCATCGGCGGCTGAGCAAGTAAGCGAAGGCCGGGGGAACTGAGTTCCCCCGGACCCCCACATTCATAAGGGCTGCCCTGCACTCCAAGGGCGCGACCTTGACGAAAAAGCCGCGGCATCCCTTCTTGCGAAACAGCAGAGACAGGGATCCCGCCCGATGAGCAGCTACGACTTCGACCTCTTCGTCATCGGCGGCGGCTCCGGCGGCGTGCGCTGCGCCCGTATCTCGGCCGGCCACGGTGCCCGGGTCGCGGTGGCGGAGGAACGCTTCTGGGGCGGCACCTGCGTCAATGTCGGCTGCGTGCCGAAGAAGATCATGGTCCACGCCGCCGAATACGGGCAGTGGGCGCATGACGCCCCGGCCTTCGGCTGGACCGAGGCGCAGCCCGGCGCGCATGACTGGACCACGCTCGCCACCGCCCGCGACGCCGAGGTCGCCCGCCTCAACGCCATCTATTCCCGCCTGCTGACCAACGCTAACGTCACCAGCTTCAACGCCCGCGCCACCTTCATCGACGACCACACCCTCGATGTCGGCGGGACGCGTATCACCGCCGAGCGCATCGTCATCGCCGTCGGCGGCCGCCCGCAGCGCCCTGCCATCCCCGGTGCCGAGCTCGGCCTGGTCTCCGACGACCTCTTCACCCTGAAGGCGCGCCCGCAGCGCATCATCGTCATCGGCGGCGGCTATATCGCCCTCGAATTTGCCTCCCTGCTGCGCGGCCTGGGCTCGGATGTGGACCTGCTCTACCGCCAGCCGCTGCCGTTGCGCGGCATGGACGGCGACCTGCGCGCCGCCATGGCCGAGGCGCTGGAAAACCAGGGCATCCGCCTGCATCCCGGCCAGATGCCGGCGAAGCTGGAGCGCGGGTCCGACGGCGTCCTGCGCCTGACCACCGAGGACGGCGCGGTGCTGGAGACCGACCAGGTGATGTTCGCCACCGGCCGCGTGCCCCACACGGACGGCCTCGGGCTGGAGAAGGTGGGCATCAAGACCGGCGCTTCCGGCTGCGTCCCCGTCACGCTGGAGCAGGCGACCACCCAGCCCCACATCTTCGCCATCGGCGACGTCACCGACCAGCTGAACCTGACTCCGGTCGCGACCGCGGTGGGCCATGCCCTGGCCGACACCCTCTTCGGTGGCCGCCCGCGCACGGCGAGCTTCCAGAACGTGCCGACGGCGATCTTCACCTCGCCGCCGGCCGCGACGGTCGGGCTGTCGGAGGAGGCGGCGGCGCTGCAGGGCCCGATCGACGTCTATGTCGCCCGCTTCACGCCGATGCGCCACACCATCAGCAAGGCGCCGCGCAAGACGCTGATGAAGCTGGTGGTGGCCCGCCGCACCCAGCGCGTGCTCGGCGCCCATATGCTGGGCGAGGATGCGGCCGAGATCATGCAGGGCATCGCGGTGGCCATCGTCGCCGGCGCCACGAAAGAGGATTTCGACCGCACCATCGGCATCCACCCGACCGCGGCCGAGGAATTCGTCACCCTCCGCACGGTGACGCGGCAGGTCGGATAAGGTCGGGGTCAAGCCGGGCCATTCAACCCGGAACGGTTCCGGGCCATGATGGCCGCATGGCTTCTCCTCCGAATGCGGCCATCGGCTTCGCGGCCGATGGCTTCCAGACCGACCGCACCCGTC
Source organism: Teichococcus deserti (assembly GCF_001982615.1). Classification (GTDB taxonomy): domain Bacteria; phylum Pseudomonadota; class Alphaproteobacteria; order Acetobacterales; family Acetobacteraceae; genus Pseudoroseomonas; species Pseudoroseomonas deserti. Next base: position 76,109 of record NZ_MLCO01000077.1, read on the forward strand.
TCATGGGCCGCCACGTCGCCGGCGACGGCTTCCTGCGCGGCCTGATCCGCCATGGCGGGCTGGACCGGCTGTCGGCCTATCTGCTGGCGCCGGGCGACGGCCCGGTCTTCGAGCAGCTGGCCCGCAAGGCCGGCGCCACCATGGCGCTGGAGGCCATCGCGCCGCAGCGGCTGGACCGCCTGGCCGCCATCGGCACGCTGATGCTGCCCGGGCCGGAGGTGGCGCAGCTGGCCCGCGCCAGGCGCTTCGCGGGGTCCACGGCCTATTCGGTGGTGGGCGTCACCCACACCACCGCCTCGCATGGCGCGATGGAATCCATCGCCGACCTGCTCGCCGGCCCGGCCGAGCCCTGGGACGCGCTGATCTGCACCTCCCGCGCCGTCGCCGCCACCGCCCGCAGCCTGCTGGAGGCCGAGGCCGCCCAGCTGCGCGACCGGCTGGGCGCCCAGCGCTTCCCGCTGCCGATGCTGCCGGTGATCCCGCTCGGCGTCGATTGCGCCGCCTTCGCGCCGCCGCCCGGCGCCCGGGCTTCCTGGCGGGCGCGGCTGGGCATCGCCGAGGACACGGTGGTGGTGCTGTCGCTCGGCCGGCTGTCCTGGCACGCGAAGGCGCATCCGGTGGCGCTGTTCGGCGCGCTGGGCCGGGCGGCACGTCGTCCCGGGGCGCCCAGGCTGCATTGCGTCCTCGCCGGCTGGTTCGCCCATGGCGAGCAGGAGGAGGCGCATCGCGCCATGGCCGCCGCCCTGGCGCCCGAGGTCGGCCTGTCCATCGTCGATGCCCGCGCCGCCGAGGCCCGTCAGGGCCTGCACGCCATGGCTGACGTTTTCTCTCTGTTGGTCGACAATATCCAGGAGACCTATGGGCTGGCGCCGGTGGAAGCGATGGCGGCCGGGCTGCCGGTCGTGGTCAGCGACTGGGACGGGTTCAAGGACACCGTCCGCCATGGCGAGGACGGGTTCCGCGTCCCCAGCCTGATGGCGCCGCCGGGCAGCGCTGCCGACCTGGCGCTGCGGCATGCGGCGGGGGCGATGAACTACGACAACTACCTCGGCGCCTCGACCCAGCTGGTGGCGCTGGACATCGCCGCCGGGGCCGAGGCCTTCTTCGCCCTGGCGACGAATGCGGAGCTCCGCCGGCGGATGGGCGCGGCGGGGCAGGCCCGGGCGCTGCAGCATTTCGACTGGCGGGTGGTGATCGGCCAGTACCAGGCGCTCTGGGCCGCACTGGCCGAGCGCCGCCGCGCCGCCACCCCCGGCCCGCGCGCCATCGACCCGCGCCATGCCGACCCGACCGAGGGCTTCGCGTCCTATCCCAGCGCGGCGCTGGCGGGGGAAATGCGGGTGGCGGCGGATCCCGAGGCCTGTTCCTCGATCGAGGCGCTGGCGGCGTTGCCGGGCGGGATCTATCGCCCGGCCGGCGGGCTGGCCGAGGCAGGTCTCGCGGGGATGCTGCACCGGCTGCAGCAGGAAGGCCCGACCACCATCGCCGCGCTGCTGCCCGAGGAGGGCCGCGCCGCGGCGCTGCGTGGGCTGCTGTGGCTGCTGAAGTCCGGCTTCGTCCGCCGGCTGCCGCCCGCCTGAATCAGCCAGCCTGAATCAAGAAAGGGGCGGGCCTTTGCGGCCCACCCCCCAGGTCGTTCCGACCGTTCAGTGCCGGAACCAGCGGTGCCACGCGAAGGCGGCAGCCCGAAAGATTAATTCCAGCCGGCGCGTTGGAGGATTTGCAGGGCTTCCGGCGTGCGGTCGAGGTTGCCGGCGGCGTTGATCGGCTCGGCGCGGAAGGTGCCGAGGCCGGCCAGCAGTGGGTGCAGCGGCGCGCCGGCGACCACCGGGAATTCCATGTTGCCGAGGGCGAACATTTCCTGCGCTCGGTGGGTGGTCATGAATTCCAGGAAGCGGATGGCATTCGCCTTGTTCGGCGCATTGGCGGTCAGGCCGGCGCCGGAGATGTTCACATGGGTGCCGCGGTCGCCGGCGCCCTGGTTCGGGAAGATCACGCCGATCCGCTTGAACAGCGCCTGGTCCTCGGGCTTGTCCGAGCGGCCGGTCAGGCCGAGGTAGTAGCTGTTGGCGATGGCCAGGCTGCACTGGCCGGAGGGGATGGCGCGGAACTGGTCGCGGTCGCCGCCCTGCGGGGGACGGGCGAAGTTGGCGACGACCCCACGGGCCCAGGCTTCCATCTTCTCCGGGCCGTCGGCGATCAGCAGGGCGGCGGCCATGCTGGTGTTGTAGGGATGCGCGCCGCTGCGGGCGCAGATCATGCCCTTGAAGCGTGGATCGGCCAGGTCCTCGTAGCGGGCGAGGCCCTCGGGTGCACCCTTCTCGCGATCATACATGATCAGGCGGGCGCGCTGGGAGACGGCAAACCACAGGCCCTGCGGGTCGCGCAGCGCAGCCGGGACCCGCTCGTTCACGGTGGCCGAGCCATGCGCGGCCAGGATGCCGGCCTGGGCGGCGCGGGCGAGGCGGGCGGCGTCCACCGTCATGAAGACATCGGCCGGGCTGTTGGCGCCCTCGTTGCGGATGCGCTCGATCAACTGGTCCGCCTGGCCCTCGATCACCCGCACGCGGATGCCCGTCTCCCTGGTGAACTCCTCGTACAGCGCGCGGTCGGTGTCGTAGTGGCGCGCGGAGTAGAGGTTGATCTCGCCGGCGCCCTGGGCGCGAAGGCCGGCAGGGGCGGCGAGCGCCAGCGCGCTGAGCGCGGCGAGGAGGGGGCGTCGGAACATGGGCGTCTTTCCTCGGATGAACGGCGGTTCATCTCCAGCCGTCGCCCCGATGCCTAGGCGAAGTGAGAAGCACTCGCAAGCGAATCCCGGCGCCGCCTCAGCCTGAGGCGAGCAGGATCCGCAGCGGCCAGGCGCCCTCGGCCAGGCGCAGCGCCGGGGCGGCGGCGATGTCCTGGTCGTTCAGCAGGTCGCGCCAGGCGGCAGCACCCAGCGCCGCGGGCAGCGGCAGGCTGGCCTCGCCCCAGGCGGCGGCGGAGGGCAGGGCGCTGTCGCCGCCGGGCAGGGCGCGGATCGGCACGGCAACCAACAGGGTCTTCCCCCCATGGCGGCGCAGGAAGGCCAGGGTGCCCGGCGGGGCGGCCAGCGGCTCGTGGCTGCCGTCGCGGAACAGCGCCGGATGCGCCGCGCGCGCCGCCAGCAGGCGGGCGATCAGCTGCTGCTTGATGGCGCCGTCCTGCCAGGAGGCGAGCAGCGCCTCCGGGCTGCGGCCCGCCTCCAGCGCCGCGCGGCGGGCGTCGTAGTCGACCGGCCGGCGGTTGTCCGGGTCGACGAGGGAAAAGTCCCAGAACTCGGTGCCCTGGTAGAGGTCGGGGGCACCGGGGACGGTCAGGCGCAGCGTCGTCTGCGCCAGGCTCTTCAGCGCGCCGGGGGCGGCGAGGCGGGCGGCGAAGTCCTGCAGGCCGCGCGCCAGCTCGGGATGGCGGGCCGGGTCGAGCACCGCGCGCAGGAAGTCCTGCGCGGCGCCCTCATAGGCCTCGTCCGGCATGGCCCAGCCGGAGCGGTGCTTGGCCTCGCGGATCGCCTTCTGCTGCCAGCCTTGCAGCCGATCGGTCCAGGCTTCGACCGCGGCACGATCGGCGACGTCGAGCCCGACCGGCCAGCTGGCCAGGATCATCTGGAACAGCATGGCGGCATCGGCCGGCTCTGGCGCCGGGCCGTCGGGCAGCGGCTGCACCAGCGGCTGGCTCGCCGCCAGGAAGCCGCGCAGCGCCGCGGCCCAGTCGTCGGGCATCTCTGCCAGTGCCGCGAGGCGCATGCGCAGGTCCTCGCCGCGCTTGTGGTCATGCGTCGCGGTGGCCAGCAGCGCGTCCGGGAAATCCCTGCCGCGGGCGGCGGACAGCTGGTGGAAGCCGTCCGGCGGGAGCGAGAAGAGGCCGGGATTGGAGCCCACCTCGTTGCGCGACAGCAGCCGGCCGTAGCGGTAGAAGGCGGTGTCCTCGACGGACTTGGCGGCGGTCGGCGAGGAGAGCTGCTGGAAGCGCTGGCGGGCGGTCAGCAGCATCTGGCGGGCGGCGCCGGCCGGGTGGTTGCGCGGGCGGTCCTCGGCCAGCCAGAACAGCAGGTGCGACAGCACGGCATGGTCGGTCGGGTGCAGCCGGGCGCGGGCGGCGCCGGCGGCCTCGGCCAGGATGCGCTGGTCCTGCTGCGACGGTTCGCCCGCCCGGACATAGACGCGATAGACCGGCATGTGCAGCAGCAGCTCCGCCAGGCTGCGGCGGATGGCGTTGAAGGAGAAGTCACGCGAGCGCAGATGGCCGCGCGCCAGGCGGTGCAGGGCGCGGGCGGCGGCGTCCAGCTCGGCGGCCAGGTTGTCGCGCAGGATCTGCTTGCGGGCGGCGAGCTCCTGCCCGTGGAAGTCCAGATCGCTGCCGGTCACCTCGCGCCACAGCGCGGAGAGCGGCGCCTCGCCCGCCGGGTCGTGCAGCAGGGCGCCGACCTGGTCCATGAAGTCGTAGCCGGTGGTGCCGTCCGTGGTCCAGCGCGCCGGCAGCGCCTCGCCGGCGGCCAGGATCTTCTCGACCACGACATAGGGTTCGCCGGCAGGGGCGCCGGCCGGGCGGCGATGCGCGACGGCGGCCATGCGGCGGCGCAGCTTGCGGCAATAGCCGGCCGGGTCCGCCAGCCCGTCGACATGGTCGATGCGCAGCCCGTCGACCAGCCCCTCGGCATAGAGGCGGAGGAGAAAGGCATGGCTGGCGTCGAAGACCTTGGGATCCTCGGCGCGCAGGCCGGCGAGACCCGTGACGTCGAAGAAGCGGCGCCAGTTGATCTCGTCGGAGGCCGTGCGCCACCAGGCCAGGCGGTAGTGCTGGCGCTCCAGCAGCCCGTGCAGCCGGGCGGTGCCGGTCAGGCTTTTCGGGTCATGCGCCTCCAGCCCGCCGCGCTCGCCCAGGATGTTGTCGGCATCGCCCTGGCGGATCGGAAAGCGGTTGTCGAAATAGGCGACGGACAGGCCGGTCGGGCCTTCGGCGACCAGCGTCAGCTCGCCCTCGGCCAGGGCCTCGCCATAGGAGCGGCCGAGGAAGGGGGCGAGGATCTTGCCGTTCAGCGCGGGGTCGGGGCTGTCCCAGTCGACGTCGAAGAAGTCGGCGTATCGGCTGTCGCGGCCATGCGCGAAGACGTCCTGCCAGTAGGGGTTGTGCGGGCCGTCGACGCCCATGTGGTTGGGCACGATGTCAAGCAGCAGGCCGAGGCCGTGCTGGCGCAGCGCCGCGACCAGCCGGCGCAGCGCCGGCTCGCCGCCGAGCGCCGGGTTGATCGCGTCATGGCCGGTGTTGTCATAGCCATGGGTCGAGCCCGGCGCCGCCGGCAGCAGCGGCGAGGCGTAGAGATGGCCGACCCCGAGCCGTGCCAGATAGGGCACCAGCGGCACCGCGTCGTCCAGCGTGAAGCCGGCATGGAACTGCAGGCGGTAGGTGGCGCGGGGGCGGGTCTCGGCGACGGGTGCAGCCAGCGGCATCAGGGAGCTCTCCGCGCCCGCGCCAACCCGCGCAGACGCTGTTCGATCGCGGGATCCTGGAACATCCGCTCGACCGGAGGGGCGAGGCGTCGGCGCCAGTTGGGATGTTCCTCAACGGTGCCGGGCAGGTTGGGTTGCTCGACGGCGGCGACGGCATCTTCCAGCGGCAGCAGCGCCAGCTCGCAGCGGGCGCGACCGATATGGGCGGCCGCCGCATCGGCGACACGGGCGGCCTGATCCGGGCCCGGCACCGGCCCCTCGGCGACGCCCGACCTGCAGAAGGCGTCCCAGAGCAGCGGCCGCTCGGCCGCCCGGGTCTCCGCCATGCCGGGGATGGTGTGGCCCAGCTCCTCGCGCCAGGCCAGGTCGCGTCCCTCCCACCAGCCGGCGACGGTCGGCAGGTCGTGGGTCGAGGTCATGGCGACCGCGCCGGGGCTCCAGCGCTGCGGCGGGATGAAGTCGGCCACCTCGCCCTTCGGCGGCTCGGTCTGCTCGAACCACATGACGCGCATGCCGGCGATGCCGGCGCGCTCCAGCTGCGGGCGGAAGCCTTCCGGCACGGTGCCCAGATCCTCGCCGATGGCGACGGCGCCGTGGCGCGCGGATTCGAGCGCCACCAGCCGCAGCAGGTCGCGCAGCGGATAGCGGATGTAGCAGCCCTGGTCGGGCGTCGCGCCCTCCGGCACCAGCCAGAGGCGGCGCAGCCCCAGCACATGGTCCAGCCGCACGCCGCCGGCATTGCGGAAGGCGGTGCCGAGCATCTCCCGGAACGCCGCGAAGCCATTGGCGCGCAGCCCGTGCGGCGAATAGGTGGTGATGCCCCAGCCCTGGCCGCGGCGGTTGAAGATGTCGGGCGGCGCGCCGATCTCGACACCCTGCAGGAACTCATCCTGGCGCGACCAGGCATCGCTGCCGCCGCCATCGACGCCGATCGCCAGGTCGGCGATCAACCCGATGCGGGCGCCGGCCTCGCGCGCCGCGCGCTGCGCCGCCGCCAGGCCGCGATCGGCCTGCCATTGCAGGAAGGCGTGCCAGTCGACCTCCTCGGCATGCGCCGCGGCGAAGGCGGCGACGGCGGCGCTCTCCGGATCGCGCAGCGCCGCGCCCCAGTCGCGCCAGTGGAATGTCTGCGGGTCCTGCGCCAGCTGCGCCGCCTGCAGCGCCTCGAAACGGGCATGGCGTTCCAGCGCGGCGCCGCTCTCGGCACGGAAGGCCGCGAAGTCGTCGCGCAGGCTGGCCGGCGCCTGGGCCTGGAACACCTCGAAGACCTGGCGCAGGCGGGCGAGGCGGGCGGCGGTGGCGGCCGGCCAGTCGATCAGGTTCAGCTGCTCCAGCCGGGTCCATTCGGCGGCGAGCTCCGGCGCGAAGGCCGGCGTCAGCTCGCCCAGCAGCGTCTCGGCATCGGCATGGCGCACGTCGAGCCGCAGCCGGCTGGAGGGCGCATAGGGGCTGAAGCGCGTCGGCACCGCGGTGAACTGCGCATGCACCGGGCTGAGCGCGATGGCATCCGCCCCCTGGCCGGCGGCGCCCACCGCGAAATCGGCCAGCGCCGTGTAGTCGCCGAAGCCGCCGTCGCCGGTGCGCCGCAGCGAGTAGAGCTGCACCGCCAGCCCCCAGGCGCGGCCGCCTGGGGGCTGGCGGTGCAGCTCTACTCGCTGCGGCGCACCG